>WJIQ01000006.1 GCA_014730255.1 bacterium
CGTGAACAAGGTCGACCGCGTGGCCGAGGAGGAGTTCGCGTGGGACGTCTCGCTGGCCTTCGCCGTGGGCGCGGGCGTCTACCTCAACGACCGCTTCACGCTCAGCGGCCGCGCCTACTTCCTGGGCACGCCCGACCTGCCCGCCCGGCGCGAGTACTACGCCACGGTGAACCAGGGCGGCAACGAGGCCGGCGACGTGATCTGGGAGGACACCAACGACTGGGACGTGGCGGTGAGCATGATCACCGTCCAGCTGGGCGTACGGTTCGACTAGTATCGCACGCGGCGTTCACCTGGGGACGGCGACGATCCGACGACGGCCCCGACTGGTCCTGGTGTTGGCATTTTTTTGCCAACTACCGGGCTCGGCTGGCCGGCCCGGCGATCCCCGCTTGTGACCCGGCCCGGCCGTGCTAGCATCGGTCCATGCCGACCCGCCGCCTCCTCCGCGACTTCGAGGCCGGCCGCCAGCTCGACCTCATGCTGGTGGCCGCGGTGGCCGCCGTGCTGGGCATCCGCTTCTACCTCGCGGTCACCGGCTACCCGCAGGTGGGCGGCGACACCCTGCACATCGCCCACATGCTCTGGGGCGGGCTGCTGATGCTGGCCGCCCTGGTGCTGCTGCTGTCCTTCGTCGGCCGTGGCCCCCACCGGCTGGCCGCCCTGCTGGGCGGTCTGGGCTTCGGCACCTTCATCGACGAGGTCGGCAAGTTCGTCACCCAGGACCACGACTATTTCTACCGTCCGACCGTCGCGATCATCTACGTGGTCTTCGTGCTGTTGTACCTGGCGATCCGCTCGATCCACCGCGAGCGTGCCGCCACGCCGGCCGAGTACCTGGTCAACGCCGTGCAGGAGCTGGAGCAGCTGGCCATCGACGACCTCGACCGCACCGAGCACGACCGCGCGCTCGGCTACCTCGATCGCTATGGCGCCGACCGCCCACCGGCGCCCGCCCTGCGCGCGGTCTTCGCCGAGGCCACGCTCGTGGACGTGGGCCGGCCCGGCTGGTCGACCCGCGCCGTGACCAGATGGCGCGACCGCTACCGGCGCCTGTCCACGTCGGTCTGGTTCGGACGCGCGCTCATCGCCTTCTTCGTCGCCCAGTTCCTGACCCGCCTGGTGCGCGTGGTGGGGTCGTTCGTGCCCCTGCCCGCCATCGGCGAGCAGCTGCTATCGGTTCCATTGCTCACTCCCGGGCCGGCCATGGGCGCGACGATGGGATCGATGGCGACGCTGCTGCTGATCTCCAACCTCGTGGCCGGCGTGCTGGTGGCCCTCGGCGTGATCGCCGTCGTGCGCGGCCGGCTGCTGGCGGCCCTGCGCCGTTTCCAGCGCTCGGTCCTGGTCACGCTGCTGGTGACGCAGGTCCTCGTGTTCTACCGGGTGGAGTGGTTCGGACTGCTCGAGTTCGGCTTCCACCTGCTCGTCTTCTTCGCGCTGCGCTTCATGATCGAGCGGGAGGCCGCCGAGAGCAGGGCCTGAGCCGCCGGGATCCCGTCGCCACACCCGCCAGCGATCAGGCCTTGACCGCGAGCGTGGCCACGAACGACGGCATGAACGCGTCGAGCGGCTGCTCGGCATCGGGCGACCAGCCGTCCTCGTACAGATCGGCGATCACGAACCCGGCCGCGGTCTGCCCGCCGATCAGATCCTCGAGCGAGTGGCTGAAGTCGATGGTCTCGCCCGCCTCGATCTCGGCCCGGCGGCCGGGCGGCAGGCGGTCGAGATCGCGCTCGTCGTACGGCAGCCGATTGGCCACCACCAGGCGGCCGTTCCGGTCGGCCTCGTCGGCATCGAAGAGGAAGAACGCCGGGTTGAGGAAGCCCGTGATCAGCCTTCCGCCGGGCCGCAGCACCCGCGCGCACTCGTGCCAGACCGCCCGCACGTCGCTCGCGAAGCAGGTCGAGACCGGATTGACGATCAGGTCGAAGGTTCCGTCCCGCAGCGGCAACTGCGCCATGTCGGCGTGCACCGCGGCGAGCGAGAGCCCATCGCGGGCAGCCACGCCGCAGTCGCGCGCCAGCTGCACCTCGGACAGATCGAGGCTCACGACGTCCGCGCCGGCGGCCGCCAGGACCGGCATCTGCTGCCCGCCGCCCGAGGCGAGGCCGAGCACGCGGACCCCGCCGAGATCGCCCAGCCAGCGGTCCGGCACGACGCGCGTCGGCGTGAGCACGATCTCCGGCCGTCCTTCGCGCGCCCGGGCGATCACGTCCGACCCCACCGGGTTGGACCAGCGTGAGCCCGCGACCGCCTGCTGATTCCAGGCGGCACGGTTGTGGCGGACGGGGTCGCGCGGATCGAATCGGAGCATCGTCGGTCTCTCCGTGGTCGAGGGCCCGGTCAAGCGATGACTCTAGACGGGTCGGCCCAGATTACGACGCGCTCAGTATCCTGGTAAGCGAATTCCACAGGGTTCCTCGATGGATTCAGCCCGTCCGCAGCACCACGAGCCACGCCGTGTACGTGACCAGCGAGGCGAGGGTCGTGCCGATGACGATGGAGCTGGCGAGCCGGTGGTCGCCGCGCATCTCGCGAGCCATCACGAAGCTCACCACCGCCGTCGGCGACGCCATCAGCAGCACCGGCGCGGCCAGGGCCGGCCCGCGCAGCCCGAGGGCCAGCAGCGCGAGGGCCACCAGACCGGGATAGACGATCAGCTTGACGAGCGCGACCGCGCCCGTGGACACGACGTCCCCCCGCAGGTCCCGGAAGTCGAGATCGGCGCCCACGGTGAGCAGCGCCAGCGGCAGCGCGGTCCGGCCCACCAGTCCGAGCGCGCGGTCGAGCATCAGCGGGATCGGCAGGTTCGCCACCGCGAGGAACAGGCCGACCACGCAGCCGATGATCAGGGGATTGCGCCCCATCTCCCCCACGGCGGCCAGGCCGCGGCGCGCCAGACCGCCGTCGCCGCGGCCGTGGGGTAGCGAGAGTAGCACGACGGCCAGCGCGTTGTAGACCACCACCATCACGCCGATCAGCACGCCCGCCGCACCGACCGCCGCATCGCCCTGCGCGTAGGCGAGGATCGGCAGGCCCATGAACACCATGTTGCTGCGATGCGCCCCCTGCGCGATCACGCCGCGGCGAGCCGGCGCCGTGCGGAACGACAGCGCATAGGTCACGAAGGCGGTCACGACGGTGACGGCGATCACCGCGCCCAGGACGCGCGGGTTCAGGCTCTCGGTGACCGGCGTATCGGCGGTGCTGACGATGAGCAGCGCCGGGGCGGACACGTAGAAGACGAGCCGCGTCAACGCCCGGCGGACCACGGCGTCGAGGAAGCCACGGGCGCGCAGGAACGCGCCCAGGCCGATCACCAGGAAGACCGGCAGGACGGTGTCGAGGATCTCCATGGCGCGAGCGTAACACCGGCGGGCTCCGCCGACGAGCTTCGTCCGCCACCGCGCCCGGTACCGGACCTCGCCACGCCGGCGACGCTAGCGGGCCTCGACCGCGGCCGGGTCGCCTCGCGTCAGGCGCCCCGCCAGGCTGCCCAGCAGCCACAGGACGCCCAGCGGCAGCAGGATCACCTGCACGACGAAGACCCCGGCATAGAGCGTGGTCAGGGCCACGAGGTTGGCGACGATCCGGCCGGCGTTGCGGGTCAGCTCGCCCATGGCCTGCCGGACGGCCTCCAGCCGCTCGCCGATCAGCGCCGCACCGGAGCCGAGGGCGCCCATGATGCCCCCGCGCTCGGGCACCCGCAGCTCGCCGACGTCGTCGAGGGCGCTGGTCTGCAGCGACAGCTCCGCCTGGGCGGTGGCGATCCGCTCGGCGAAGAACCGCGCATGGACCACGTCGTTGACCGTCGCGGACAGCGGCAGACCGAACCGCGCGACCAGCAGCACGATGCCCACGCGCAGGAGCCAGCGCTGCAGCCGCCGCGCCCACGGCCACGGCATCCACACCAGCACGGCCGAGGCGACCAGCGCCACGGCCAGCAGCGGCGGCACCAGCTCGACGCTCAGCTCGAAGAACAGCTTCTGCACGCCGAGCGAGGCGATCGCGGTGACCAGCACGTCGGCCAGCCGCTCGGTCAGGTCGTCCAGCGGATCGAGCGTCTGGCCGGCGGCCAGCGACACGCCGACCCCCGCCGGCTCGAGCTGCAGGTCCGATTCGGCGAGCACGGACACGGCCGCGTTGACCGCCCGGCAGGTGCCATAGGCGATCCCCGCGCTGGTGATCGCCTCGTCGAAGTAGCGATCGGCCCGGGCGTCGGGGACCGGAAGCCTGACCCCGGCCGTGAGCACCAGCAGGAGCGCCACGACGAGGCTGGTGATCGTCCATGACAGACGTGATCGCATCGGTCTGACCTTTCGACGGCGGTGAGGAGCGCCATGGTAGCAGAGCGGCGGGATCGGGACCATGCCGCGTGGGATCGGCTCCCACGCGAGGCTACGAGTCCCCCTCCCCCTCCCTGGACTCCGCCCGCATTCCGGCTCATCCTCGCCGCTCCTAGCTTGGCCGACATGGAAACGGCGACATCGGCACGGAGATGCGCCAGCAGATGGATCTGGACAGTGGCGAGATGGTCACCGTGAAGGGTGAGGAGGTCGTCCGCGACAACGGCCAGGCCGTGTTCGTCGCGCACGAGCTGCATCGCGGTGAGGACGAGTGGATGCTGAAGAAGCATCACGAGGGTCATCCGATGATGTAGTACCGAGCACGACGCGAATGGTCGCGAAGAATGCGACCATCCCGCGAAGGCGGGCCGGCCCACCCCCGAGGCACCGGAAGCCCGCCCGATCCGACCGGTACGATCCTCCAAAAAGCAAGGGCTGCGGGCAAAGCCCGTCAGCCCCTCAAAGCTGCGGGCGCCCCGCAGGGCGCCCGTCAGCGAAACCCCGAGCGTTGAGCTGCGGGCGCCAGAGGCGCCCGTCAGCTCGAACGCTCGCTACTTGACGAGCACGAGGGTCCGCACGCTGATCTGTCCGTCGGAGATCAGCCGCGCCAGGTACGTGCCCGAGGCGACCTGGCGGCCACCGTCGTCCCGTCCCTGCCACCGGACCTGATGCTGGCCCGCGGTCATCTGCTCGTCGACCAGCGTGCGCACCAGCCGTCCCTGCACGTCGTACAGCTTGAGCTCGGTGTGGCCGGCCTGCGGCAGGCTGAAGCTCAGCGTGGTCGACGGGTTGAACGGGTTGGGTGCCGGGTTCTCGAGCTTGAACGACAGCGGCAGCTCGCCCGCGTCTGTCACGTCGTCGGTCACCGTGAGCGTGACCGGCAGCGTGAGGGTCGGGTTCTCGGTGTCGTTGCTGTGCAGCATCATGTCGGCCAGGTAATCGCCCGGCTCGATGCCCTCGGCGTTGAAGATGACCGAGACGTCGCGCGTCTCGCCCGCGCCGATGGTGCCGGCGAAGGGCTCGTAGCTGAGCCACGGCACCAGCGAACCGGCGCTCACGAGGATGGCCATCTCGTTCTCGAGGTAGTTGCTGTTGTAGACCACCTGCAGGCCGTCGCTCGCATCCTCGTTCTCGATGCCCACGGTGCACTCGTCGCCGTAGGAGATCGAGTTGTACTGGAAGATGATCGCGCCGCTGGCGTACAGCTGGACCTGGAAGGTGAACGACCCGTCCGAGTAGTAGTGCGGCACGCCGTCCCACTGCACGATGTAGCGCTGGTTGGGCGCATCGTAGTAGCGGTAGATCTCGCCGCCCTGGCTCGGGTTCAGGTCGTCCCAGAACGGCGCGATCATCAGGTCGGGATCGGCCGTGTTGGGCATCGGATTGTTGCTGTAGGGATCGGCGTTCGACGAGCTGAAGGTCACGAACCCGTTGGTGCAGATCCGGATCTGGCTGTAGGAGCTGCCGTAATAGGGGATCGCGCAGCCCATGTCGAACGGACCGTACGACTCGTCGTCGCTGTTGCCGACGGTGGTGCCGAGCTCGCTGATGTCGAACCAGTCGTAGCTCGGACCGCCGGGCTCGTTGCTGTCGACCCAGACGTAGCCGAAGGCATCGGGGCCGCCCTCGCCCTTGGCCGGGGCCATGCCCGGACGCGGGTCGTCCTCGCCCTTGGCCACGGTCGCCGGGCCGTAGGTCGGGACCGCGGGCCGCGGCGCGCCGCCGATCTCCTCGGCCGCCAGGCGCCAGTTCAGCGGGTCGGCGCCCATGTTCACCACGGTCAGCGAGTGGGTCGAGGCCTCGCCCACGAGCAGGGTCTCGTCGAAAGACTCGGGATCGATGTCCACGTGCGCGCCGAAGGGCAGCAGCGTGAAGTCGTGCACCTGGTCGCCCTGCAGGTCGACCGGCTCGATCACGCGACCGACGCCAGCCAGCTCGGCCTGCATGTCGTAGACCATGCCGGCGGGCAGGTCGATGGAGTAGGCACCGTTGCCGTCGGCCGTGACCGCGGGCACGGGCACCGCGAGCGGCTCGACCACCGCGCCGCCCGCCACCGAGCCGTCGGGCTGGTAGACGGTGCCGGA
>WJIQ01000082.1 GCA_014730255.1 bacterium
GCGCACCCCGCCCTCGGGGGGCTCGGGCAGGGCCACCAGGCGCTGGGTGTCGGGGTTCCAGAGCAGGTAGCCCAGCTCGTCGGCCGTGCGGTAGGCCGTGGCGAAGCGGCCGAAGTGGATGATCTCGCCGGTGGTGTCGCGGCCGTCGCGGCCGCCGAAATCGCCGCGGCGCAGGGCGACCTGGCCGGTGCGCTCGACCTCGTCGAGGGCGACGGTCGCCAGGGTCGAGATGTCGTCGAGGTCGGGGAAGTAGCCCTCGCGCAGGATCGCGGCCACCGAGTCCAGGCGCGTCGGCGCCGCCGACGTCAGCGGCGACCCGCGCAGTAGCGACTCGAGGTCGCGGGCGGCCACGCGCACGTTGCCCGACAGCTCGCGGAAGCTCAGCTCCTCGCGCGACCACTCCTCGCTCAGACGGTCGCGGCGCTCGGCGGCGTCGTCCTGGCCGGCGATGAGCCGGTCGAGCTCGGCCTCGAGGGCGGCCTGGCGCGACTCGAGCGAGTCGACGACCGCCGAGAGCCGGGCCTGGTCGGCGAGGATGCGCTCGGTGGCGCGCTGGGCCTCGGCCTCGGCGCGCTCGCGGTCCTGGCGCGCCTTCTGCAGGGCCTCGCGGATGTCCTGGGCGCCCGCGGTGGCGGCCAGCGTGACCAGCGCGGCGAGCGCCGCGGTGAGGATCGTCGATCGCTTGCTCACTGGCTCGCCTCCCCGCCCGTCGCCGATCCGGCGCCGCCGACCTCGCCGACCTCGCCCAGCGGCAAGGCCTGCACGCCGACCGGCCGGCGGCGCGTGGCCATCTCCACGGCGCGGCGGATGGCGTCCAGCTCGCCGCCGTCCAGCTCGGCGAAGCGCTGCTCGGCGGGGTTCCAGTGGCCGCCGCGCTCCATGTCGGGCGTGAGCCAGAACAGGCCCAGGCGGCCGACGTACAGCAGGTCGCAGGTGAGGTCCTCGCCGGCGACGGCGATGCGGTCCTGGTAGACCTCCAGCGCGCCGCCGTAGCCGGTCTCGATGAGCAGGGCCTCGAGCACGCGGCGCAGCTTGTCCGCGGGCGTGGCGGCCGGGTCGCCCAGCTCGCGGCGCACGTTGCGCAGGCGGTCCGTGCGCTCGGCCTCGAGGAACGGCAGATCGCGTGCCACGGCGCGGTCGAGCCGGCGCAGGATCGACAGCAGGGTGTCCTCGAGGCTCGCCTCCAGGCGCTGCGACTCCTCGAGGCGGCGGGCCAGCTCGTCGCCGGCGGCGGTCAGCGCCTCGAGCCGGTCGCGCTCGAGCTGCACGCGCTCGTCGAGGTACCGGACCTGCGCCTCGGCCGACTCCCAGCGGGCCTCGAGCTCGGCGCGCTCGGTGGCCCACTCGTCGAGCTGCTCCTGGGTCTGGCGGCGGGTGTCCTGGGCCTGCTCGGCGACCTGGGCGACCTCGGTGGCGGGGTCGTCGCCGGTCTGGGCCGGGGCGGCCGTGGCGGCGACCAGCAGGACGGCCGCGGCCAGGGCGCACGCACCCGCGACCGGCGTCGCGCGATGATGGATCATGGTATCGGGCTCGCTTTCCGGTGGTGACCGCTGCAACGACCCCCGCGCGGTCCGGGTTCCGGCAGGCCGGACGACCGGGCGCGGGGCGCGAGAAACGCAGACAACCTACTGGACGCGCGGTCGCAAAGCCACCACGCGACCACCGGTCTGCCACCCCGTTTACAAGAAACTGATCTGGCGAGGGCGTCGTTCCCCGCACGAGCGGACAGGCGAACGCCCCGGCCGACGGTGCGGCCGGGGCGTAGAGGCAGTCGACGCGGGCGCGCCGACCGCCGGTCAGCGGCTCGCGCCGGGCACCGCGGCGATCACGCCCACCATGAACCCCACCGTGCTCGACTCGCCGTCCTGCGGGATGTCGATGGTGACCTGGTTGATCAGCTCCATGCCCCCGGCGATGGCCTGGTTGTAGCCCAGGGCGACCGCGCCGTACTCCCACGCATGGCCGCCCTCGAACTCGTCGACCATGCCGAGGTCGACCTCCACGAGCAGCTGCCGCGTCCCGGACAGCGTGAGGTAGCTGCCGACGGTGAACGCCAGGTCGGTGGCGCGCCGCGGCCCGTCGGGCGACTGCTCGCCGGCGAGCGAGACGTTGCCGCGCAGGTAGGCACCGTAGGCGGCGAGGTCGGGCGCGCGGTCGAGGTTCAGCTCGAAGCCGGGGCTGACGGTGAACACGCCGCCCGAGCCGCCGACGGTGCGCAGGTCGAGGATCAGGTCGAGGTCGAGGTGGTCGGTGTCGTGCATGGTGCCGAGGGCGCCCAGGGCGTACCCGGTCTCGCTGCCGGTGAGGTAGCCGTTGGCCTGCATGGTGGTGCCCAGGTAGGCGGAGAACCGCGACGACAGCCCCCAGCCCAGGAGCATGTCGCCGGCCACGGATTGCTCGCCGGTGGGCTGGCCGGCGCCGTCGAACGCGCCGTACAGCTCGAAGTTGCCCAGGCCGGCGTCGAAGGGCTCGACGGTGTCGGCGGCGAGGGCCAGGGTGGCGCCGGCGACCACGAGGACGGTGACGATCAGGGCTGCGCCCGGCTGGATGACGGTGTGGCGGGTCATGCGATCAACCTCCCGACCTGGTAGACGAAGAGCGCGAGCAGGTACGCCAGCGCGGTGAGCCCGAAGAACTGCAGCCATGCCCATCGCCACTGGCCCGACTCGCGGCGCGTGACGGCGACGGTCGCCATGCAGGGCGTGCCGACGAGCAGGAAGACGATGAGCGAGATGCCGATCAGCGGGGAGTAGTCGGCCTGCAGCCGCGCGCCGAGGTCGCCCACCTCGCCGGCCTCGCCGAGGGCGTAGACGATGTTCATCTGCGAGACGAACACCTCCTTGGCGGCGAAGGCCCCGAGCGAGGCGGTGACGATGCGCCAGTCGTAGCCCAGGGGCGCGAACACCGGCTCGAGCGCCCGCCCCACGCGGCCGGCCAGCGAGTGCTCCATGGCCTCGGACGCGCGCAGGGCCTCGATCTGCTCGGCGGTGTAGTCGGCGCCGGCGGCCACGGCGCGGTCGACCTCGTGGGTGTCGGGCTGCGGGTAGCTGGTCAGCGCCCACAGCAGGATGCTGATCCCCAGGATCACCGTGCCCGCCTTGCGCAGGTAGACCCACGACCGCTCGCCCATGCGGCCGATCACGCTCTTCAGGGTCGGCAGGCGGTAGGGCGGCAGCTCGAGCACGAACGGCGCCGGCTCGCCCCGGAGCAGGGTGCCGCGCAGGACCAGCGAGAGCACCATCGCCAGCACGATCCCGAACACGTAGACGCCCCACATCATGGGCGCCTGCCAGGCGGCGGGGAACAGGGCGGGGATCAGCAGCAGCCAGATGGGCAGCCGCGCCCCGCAGGACATCAGCGGCAGGACGAGCATCGTGGCCAGCCGGTCGCGGTCGTTGTCGATGGTCCGCGTGGCCATGATGCCGGGGATCGAGCAGCCGAAGCCGGTGACCAGCGGCAGGAACGACTTGCCGTGCAGGCCGACGCGGTTCAGGACCCGGTCCATGAGGTAGGCTGCGCGCGCCATGTAGCCGGTGTCCTCGAGCAGGGAGAGGCCGAGGAACAGGAGCACGATGTTGGGCAGGAAGATGATCACCCCGCCCACGCCGGCGATGATCCCGTCGACCAGCAGCGACAGGAGCGGCGAGTCGGCGCTGCCGGGCCAGTGCGCGGTGACCTCCGTGCCCAGCCAGCCGACCCCGGCGTCGATCCAGTCCATGGGCGCCGCGCCCACGGTGAAGGTCATCCAGAACACGGCATACATCACCGCCAGGAAGATCGGCAGGCCCAGCAGCCGGTGGGCGACGATGCGGTCGATGCGATCGGAGAAGGTGCGCGCGTCCGCGCGCGCGGGCTTGCGGACCGCGGCGGCGAGGATGCGCTCGACCGCCGCGGCGTAGCGCTGCATGCGCACCACGCCGTCCTCGTCCACCGACGGCCGGCCGTGGCCGCCCTGGGCGAGGTCGGCGGCCACCTCGCGGGAGACGCCGCGCGGGGGGCGGGCCGCGGCCGCGGTGACCGCCGCCTTGAGCTCGGCCACGCCGCGGCCGCGGTGGGCGGTGGTGGCCACGATGGGGATCCCGAGCAGCCGCTCGAGCTCCTGGTGGTCGAGCTCGAGGCCGGCGCGCGCCGCCTCGTCGCTCATGTTCAGGGCCAGGACCACGTTGCGCTGCAGCTGCATGACCTGCAGCAGGAACATCAGGCTGCGCGAGAGCACGGTGCTGTCGGCCACGACGACCACCACGTCGTACTCGCCGGAGAGCAGCTCGTCGCGGGCGATGCGCTCCTCGGGCGAGTGGGTGGTCAGGCTGTAGGTGCCGGGCAGGTCGCGCACGGTGACGTCGCCGCGCTCGGGGTCGCGCCAGCGGCCATCGCGCTTCTCGACGGTGACGCCGGGGTAGTTGCCCACCTTCTGGCGCGCGCCGGTCAGCGCGTTGAACAGGCTGGTCTTGCCGCTGTTCGGGTTGCCGGCCAGGACGACCCGGAGCGGCCGGGGCGCCGTTGCTGGCTGAAGCTGCGTGGCCTTGTTCATTTGTTAGTGTCCTCTAACTCACGGGTCAAAAAAACACCCGGCCGGTCAGCGGGCCTGCACCTTGACCGACGCGGCCTCGGCCCGCCGCAGGGCCAGCTCGAATCCCTGGAGCCTGATCCACAGCGGGTCGCCGGCGGGGGCGACGCGCGCGAGCTCGATCTCCGCGTCGGGCAGGATGCCCATGTCCAGCAGCCGCTGGCGGATGGCGCCCTGGCCCTCGATCTGGCGGACCCGACCGCGCTGGCCGGGCGTGAGGTCGGCGATGCTCATCTGGTCGGTCCTCTCGGCGAGGGCGATGGGGTCGCCCGGGCAGTCGTTGGGGCACGGCGCGACGTCGGCGTGCACGAGCGAGCAGCGGTGGAACCGCTGCAGGTGGTCCTGCCCCTCGGGGCACATCTCCATGTACTCGAAGAGCCGCACCAGGCGGTCGATGGTCTCGGGGCTGAGGGCGTGCTCGGCGGCGCAGGCGTCCTGCTCGGCGAGGTCGGCGGGCAGGGCGAGGAAGCCCTCGAAGAACCGCCGCAGCACCCGGTGCCGGGCGTCGACCCGCCGGGCGGCCACCGCGCCGCGCTCGGTCAGCCGCACGTGCTCGCGGCGCTCGTACTCGATGAGGCCCAGCTCGTCCAGGCGCTTCATCGCCGGCGAGACCGACCCCGGCTTGACGTCGCGCGCCAGGGCGATGTCGCGCACCCGCACCAGCCCCTCGAACCGCCGCGACAGGCGCAGGATGGTCTCGAGGTAGTCCTCGAGGGCGGGGGTGAGCGTGGGGTCGAGGGTGTGGTCGGTCATGGCGGGGCCTCCTGTTAGCGGAATCTAATACGTGGTGTTAGAGAGACCAAACAAAACCGGTCCAGCGGGGGCGAAATCCGACGCGGCGGGGCCGTCGTTGGTGAAAGTTGGCAGAAAAATGCCAACATTTCGGTCCCGCGGGCCGGCGAGGGGCCCCCGGGGGCCCCGGTCCGGTGCCAGACGGCCTCGCCGGTGGCGCGACCGGGCAAGGCCGAATAGGATCCCGGTGACCCGGGTACTGCTCTCATGGCACGGCCGGAGGTGACCGTCATGACCCGCCCCGCCTGGATCCTGTTCCTCGCGACGCTGGTGATCTGCGCCGCGTACCTCGCGTGGGCCGCCGGCCAGCTGCCCGACCGCGTGGCCTCGCACTTCGCCGCCGACGGGACGGCCGACCAGTGGATGAGCCGGACCGGCTTCCTGGTCACCTTCGGCGCGACGGTCGGCCTGTCGGCGCTGGTGTTCGCGACCATCGCCTGGTGGATGCCGCGCCTGCCGGACCGGTGGTTCAACCTGCCGCGGCGCCAGGCGTGGCTCGCCCCGGAGCGGCGCCGGCGGACCATCGCCGACATCACCGCGCGCCTGTTACGCCTGGGCGCGGCCACCAACCTGTTCTTCCTCGGCCTGGCGCACACCACGCTCGTGGCCAACGAGGCCGCGGCGGAGGTGCCGCGGCTGCCGGCCGGCTTCTGGGTGCTGTTCGGGGTCTACATGGTGCTGGTGGCGGTGTGGACGGTGCGGTTCGTGCGGCGCTTCGGGCGCGGGCCCGACGAGGCGAACTAGCCCGCGAAAGGCGACCGGCCCTCCCGGGGGGCGAGAGGACCGGTCTCTTGGGCTCCGTCTGCATGTTCTGGACGCGATGAAGCAGCGATTCGTTCAGGGCTAGGTATCGGCCATACTCGCTCTGCAGCTCGGGGCGCCACCTCGGAGCGCCGTCCCACTGATGTAATGCGTCAGGCGCCGACCAAACCGGAAGTCGAAACGTGTTAAAAGTTCGTCCCGGGTCGTCGGCCCCCGGGCCGGGGCGTGCGGGTCGCGGGTGCTCCGGCCCGGGGTGCCTCCTCCAATCCCCCAACCGCATGGTCGGGATCGCGTGCACGAGGGTCACCTTGAGGGGCGGCCGGCCGGTGGGCAACGGAAACGATCGGAAACGGGCCGAAGCGACGATATCCCCGGGACTTCCGGTCGGTTCCGGTTGAGCGCGGACCGGCGGTTCTGGTACACTGTGGCGGCGATGTCTCGCCCAGGACCCCGCAGCGATCGCGTCCACCGCCGTGCGTGACGATCCCCTGCCGACCCGCAACCTCGACGCCCTGGCCGCCGGCCTGCCCGACCGCCTGCGCGCCCGGCGCCTGTCGGCCGGCCTGTCCCGGACCGAGCTGGCCGCCGCATCGGGCGTCTCCTACAAGTCGGTCTGCGACATCGAGAAGGGTCGCCGCGCCCGCGTGCAGGAGAAGACGGTGATCCTGCTGGCCGACGGCCTGGGCTGCGACGTGGGCGAGCTGGTGGACCTGCCCGACGTGCCGGACCCCGTGACCGCGCCATCGGCCACCGCCAGCTCCGCCGCCACCGCCGCCGGCCCGGCGCGCGCCTCGCGACGATCGCGCCGGCTCGTGCTGGCCGGCTCGGCCGCGCTGGCGATGCTCGTCGCCCTGCTCGCCGCCGCGTGGTTCGCGGTCGACCGGGCGGCGTGGGAGGTGCACGAGGGCGACCTCGTGGTGCGCGACGCCCTGCTCGGCCGCGAGCTGTGGCGCGTCGACGAGCTGCCGGACGTGCACCGCGTCCTCGAGCTGCCGGCCGACGGCAGCCTGGTGGTCGGCTTCATGGGCGCGGCATCGGACGGCGCGCAAGCCTGGCGCGTGGCGCGCCGCACCGGCCGCGTCCTGGCCCGGTTCACCGTCGACGAGGCCCCGATCCGCGCCGCGTTCGGCGACGAGATCCTGAGCGAGGGCCAGGACTTCGCCTGCGGCGACCTCGCGACCATGGACCTCGACGGCGACGGCCGGCGCGAGATCGTGATCCGCCACGGCCACCTCAAGTACTACCCGACGATCCTCGCGGCGTACGATCCCGACGGCACCGTGCGCGGCCAGTACGCCAGCCGCGGCCACGTCGGCACCCTGCACGTGGCCGACCTCGACGGCGACGGCCGCGACGAGCTGCTCGCGTTCGGCACCAACAACGACCCCGCCTACCAGGGCGCCACGGTGATCTGGCTGGAGGAGGGGGCCTGGAGCGGCGCGACCGTCGACGTCGCGGGCCCCGGCCGCGGCCCCGTCGGTGAGATCGCCGACGGCGCCCGCTACCGCCTGGTGCTGCCATCGTGGGGCGAGGCGGTCATGACCCGCGTGCGGACCGCCCGCCTGCACGCCTCCTCGCCGACCGTCTACCGGCTGGACGACGGCGCCCTGCGCATCTCGTTCACAGCCCTGTCGAAGGCCGGCGGGGTGAGCGTGACCTGCGATGGCCGGCTGCGCCCCCTGCTGGCCACCGCGACCGACGTCCTGCTGGCCGACGTGGCGTCCTGGGACCGGCCGCTGCCCGGCGACCCCGATCCGTTCCCGTCGCCGGCCTGGCTCGAGGACTGGCTCGCCGGCGCGCGGTGGTCCGAGCTGGGCCGCGACGCGGTGGTGATCGGCCCGGTGGCCCGGTCCGGGCCCGGCGGTTCCGGCGCGCGGGCCGATTGACGCCGGCGACCGTGCGGGGATATCGTGAGCGTGCTCGCCCGACGTGTCCGTGACCTCCCTCCCGGGACCTCGATCGTGGGGACCTCGCCCGTGACCACACGCCTGCGCTTCCGGTCCCTCGTGCCGGCCCTGCTGATGGCCGCCGTGCTGGCGATGCCGCTCGCCGGCTGCTCGGGCGACGACGGCGACGGCCCGGTCGACCCGCCGCCGCCCGACCCGCCGGCCGGCGGCCGGCTCGTGCCCGAGGACTACCCGACCCTGATCGACGCCCTGGCCGCCGCCGCGCCGGGCGACACGGTGAGCCTCGCCGCCGGCACGTACACCGTCGACGCGAGCCTCGACCGGGCGGTGACCATCCGCGCGCGGACCACGGGCGAGGTCGCGCTCACCGGCTCGCGACTCACGGTGCGGGCCGGGGCGGGCGCCGGCGGCGCGGTGCGGCTGGTGGGGCTCGCGTTCAGTGGCGGGGACACGGCGCTGGTGGTGCAGGGGGCGTCTGATGTTTCGGCTGATTCGTGTTCTTTCACATCGCTCGTATGCGGTGTACTGCATACGGGGTCCGGTATACTTGATCTCAATGCCGTCTCATTTGATGCCATGTCCGGTGGCGCACTGCATACCGTCGACGCCGGCCGCGTGACCATCGACGGCCTCGAGGTGACCGCGAGCACCGCCGGCGAGCGCGGCGTGATCTGGTCGCGGGGGACGAGCGACCTGGTGATCCGCTCCGGCCGGCTCGCCGCGACCACCGCCGCCCAGGCCGTGCTCGACCTGGAAACGACCGGCCAGGTGGTGCTCGAGGACCTCGCGTTCGAGGACTGTGGACCGTATCCCGTGCGCCGCAAGTCCGGCCCCTTGACCATGACCGGCTGCCGCTTCAACGACCTGACCGCCCCGGCAGTGGGCCTCGGCCCCGACGCGGCGACCACCATCGACGCCTGCGAGTTCGCCCGCTCGACCTGGCCCGCGATCGAGGCCGCCGGCACGGTGACGCTGACCGGCTCGGCGTTCGTCGACGGCCGCGGCGACGGCGCGGCGATCCTGGTGACCGACGGCGCCGAGGTGACCATCGACCGCGCCACCTTCCACGGCGCGCCCGGCCCGTGGCTGCGCCTGGGCAGCGGCGCCGTGGTCGCCGTCTCCCGCACCCTGGTGACCGACCTCGCCGTGCCCGCGATCGTGCGCGAGGACCTCGCCCCCGCCCAGCTCACCCTCGACCAGTGCGACCTCTGGCACCCGTCGCTCGCCGCCTGGACCGGCCTGGAGTTCGAGCGCGACGCCGGCGAGGGCAACCTGGAGACCGACCCGCTGTACTGCGACCCCGGGGCGTGGGACCTGCGGCTGCAGGCCGGGTCGCCGGTGGCGGGGTGGGGGGCGTTCGG
The DNA here is from genome assembly GCA_014730255.1 of bacterium. Lineage (GTDB taxonomy): Bacteria > Krumholzibacteriota > Krumholzibacteriia > LZORAL124-64-63 > LZORAL124-64-63 > Glo-17. The sequence continues at coordinate 9,390 of WJIQ01000082.1, forward strand.
GGTGGGGTGCGAGTAGGGCGCGTGCAGATTCAACGTTCCATGTTGGATTTTACAACCACATTTAAAAACAGTTGGTTACGAGCTTGTGCCGGCACAAGGATGCCGGGCCGCTGGCCGTGGTGAGACAGGTGAGACACCTGGTCCGGGGACGTGACCGGAGGCCCTCGAGACGAGTTCTCGACAGGCGTGCTGGCCAGAGATCCCCAACACAGGGTCCCCCGGGGGCCCCCGACCGACCCGACGCCGACCGATCTCCCCCCGGGGGGACATCTCCCTCTCGACACCAGGGAAACCGGACCATCGATACTGATCGTGATGGTGGCTCCGATACGGGACGCGATGGACGATAGC
>WJIQ01000083.1 GCA_014730255.1 bacterium
CATCACAGATCTCCCTTGGTGGAGGTGGCATCGTTCGTCTCGCGCGGGGTCAGGGCCTCGCGCAGCGCCAGGGCGGTCGCCTTGAAGGCGGCCTCGGCGCGGTGGTGATCGTTCTCGCCCCGCAGCACGTCGGCGTGCAGGCACAGGCGCGCCGAGATGGCCAGCGAGCGCAGCACGTGCGGGACGTTCTCGGTGCTGAGCGTGCCCAGCCGCTCGCGCCGCAGGCCCAGGTCGACCGTGGCGTGGGGGCGGGTCACGAGGTCGACCACCCCGCGGGCCAGCGCCTCGTCGAGCGGGGCGTAGGCGCTGCCGAAGCGCACCAGGCCGGTACGGTCGCCCAGGCAGCGGTCCACGGCCTGGCCCAGCACGATGGCGCAGTCCTCGGCGGTGTGGTGGTCGTCGACCGTGAGGTCGCCGTCGCAGGTGAGCTCGAGATCCCAGCCGGCATGACAGGCCAGGGTGTCGAGCAGGTGATCGAGGAAGCCCACCCCGGTCGCGATCGCGCGCTGTCCGGTGCCGCGCAGGTCCAGGCGCAGGCGGACGTCGGTCTCGCGGGTCCGGCGGGTGATCTCGCAGGCGGAATCGTTCATGGCAGCAGGTCCTCCAGGTCGTCGAGGCTGGTGAGCACGCGCGCCGCGCCGGCACTCACCAGCCGTCCGGTGGTCGCGGCCGGCGCGTCGCCGGGGGCGCCCACGCCGAGGGGGATCACGCCCGCACGGCGGGCGGCGGTCATGTCGTCGGGGGTGTCGCCCACCAGCCACGCCCGGCGCACGCCCAGGCGGCGCAGCGCCAGGCGCACGGGCGCGGGGTCGGGCTTGGCCGGCGCGTCCTCGAGCACCACGGTCGTGGTGACGAGATCGTCGAGGCCCAGCTGGGCGAGCACGCGCCGGGCGTCGCGGCGCGGGCGGCCGGTGACCGCGGCCAGCGAACGGCGCGCGGCCAGGCGCTCGAGGGTCCGGCGCGCGGGGATCAGCTGTTCGCGACGCCAGAGCTGGCGGTCGTCCATGAACCCCTCGAAGCGCCCGGTGACCTCGGCGAGGGACACACTGCAGCCCCGGTCGGCGAGCAGACGCCGCGTCACTTCCCAGTCGTTGTTGCTGCCCGGCCGGGACTTCTCGCGGGCGATCTCCGCGGCCGAGACCTCGCACCCGAAGCTGGCGGCCGTCAGCCGGATCGCCTCGCGGTACGACGCGCCCACGTCGACGACCACGCCGTCGATGTCCAGCAGGATCGCCTCGGGCGCGAGCGCGGTGCGGCAGCCTTGCCACAGGCGGCCGAAGGCGTCCGGCTCGGCGGGGAGTGACAGCCGCGTGCCGACCGCGCCGAGGTCGCGCACGGCGATGCCCAGGCCCGCCAGGCCGTCGGCCAGCCAGCCGGCGCGCCCGCCGCGGGCGAGCACGAAGTTCGCCTGCGAGGGCGGCACCTGGAGCCCCGCGGACCGGAGCAGCCGGCCGAGCCGGTCCCGCTCGCGGCGGGTGCGCGCCAGGCGGCCGGCGAGATGGTCGTCGCCGCTGGCGAGGCGCGCGCGCGCCAGGGCGAGCCCGGCGCTGGCGGTGGGGTACGGCCCGCCGGCCGCGCGCAGCGCCGCGACCACCGATTCCGGACCCAGCGCGTAGCCGATCCGCCAGCCGGCCAGGCCCCAGGCCTTGCTCAGCGTGCGCACCACCAGCACGTTCGGCTCGGCGAGCAGCGCCGCCGTCGGGTCCTCGTCGGCGAACTCCACGTACGCGAGGTCGACCACCAAAAGCATGCGCGGGCACGTGCGCGCCAGGTCGACCAGGGCGTCGGTCGCGGCCACCAGACCGGTCGGGTTGCTGGGCGTGACCACGGCCACCAGGCCGGTGGCCTCGCCGGCGGCCTCGCGCAGCCGGTCCACCGGCAGCGGCCCCTCCGGCCAGGGCACGTCCCGCCGCCCGGCGCCCTGCAGCGCGACGTAGTGCGGGAGCATGGCGAACGTCGGATCGGTGAGGACGGCGCGGCGGTCGGGCGCGAGGAAGGCGCGGCAGGCCCGGTCCAGGGCCCCGTCGGCGCCGGCGGTGACGATCACGCGCTCGGGCTCGACGCCGGACCGGGCGGCGAGGTCGCGCTCGAGCGCCGAGGCGTCCGGATACGCCTCGGACGGGGCGGTCGGCGGCCCGTCGTCCTCGGGCCAGCGCAGCCCGCGCCGGCCGTCGAGCCACAGGTCGCAGGGCGGTCCCGCGTGACCCGTGGGATAGGCGGCGGGCAGGGGAACGGGGGTCGGCGAGGTCATGATCATCCTCCTCAGGCCACGATCTGGCTGGGGTTGGTGACCACGACGTCGCTGCCGCCGGCCTCGCGCAGCCGCGGGATGAGCGCGGCCAGCTCCCGGCGCGGCACGGCGGCCTTGACGGCGAAGTCGCCGTTGCCGTGCAGGGGGCTGATGGTCGGCTCGCGCATGCAGGGCAGGATCGCGACCAGGGCCGCGAGCCGGTCCCCGGGCACGTTCACCTCGAGCATCACGCGTTCACGTGCGTCGAGCACCGAGCGGGCGAGGACCGCGAAGGTGCGCGCGCGTTCGCGGCGTTCGGGCTGATCGCGCAGCAGCGGCGAGGTGTACAGGCGGGTCGACGACGTGCGCAGGGTGTCGAGCACCGCGAGACCGTTGGCGGCCAGGGTGGCGCCGGTGGCGGTGTTGTCGACGATGACGTCGGCGTCCTCGGGCGGGAAGACCTCGGTCGCCCCGTACGAGCGCACGAACCGGTGCGGCCAGCCGCGCTCGGCCAGCCAGCGCCGCGTGATGCGCTCGTACTCGCTGGCGACGACCAGCGGCCGCCCGGCCGCCACCGCGTCCAGATCGAGACCCGCCGGCGCGGCGGCGACCAGGTCCACCGGGTCGAGCCGGGTGTCGAGCAGCTCGTCGAGGTCGGCACCCAGCTCGTCGACCCAGTCGGCGCCGGCGAAGCCGACGTCCCGGGTGCCGGCCTGGAGCATCTCGATGATGTTCTGGGGCTTGAGGATCTTGACGTCGAGATCGGGCGCGTCCAGGCGCGGCCGGTAGGCGCGCGCGCTGGTGCGCACGGGCAGGCCGGCCTCGGCCAGGAGC
>WJIQ01000371.1 GCA_014730255.1 bacterium
AGGGCGGCCCGTCCAGGGCCGCCCTTCGCGAGGACCTTCGCGTCCCGACGCCTGTCGATCCGGCCTACACTCCAGCCGGCTGCGTCTGCAGCTGCCGTAGCACCTGCTTGGCCACGCACTTGAGGGTGTCGAACACGCCGTCGCCCTTGTACGCGACGGCCTCGAAGAACTCGTAGCCCTCGGGGTTGAGCTCCTCGTTCAGCTCGTCGATGGGCATGGCATCGGGCATGTCGCGCTTGTTCCACTGGATCACGAACGGGAGGGTCTCGAGGTCGAGATTGTACTCCTTGAGGTTCTCATGGAGGTTGTAGAACGACTCCACGTTGGCCTCGAAGCGCGCCTCGCTGCTGTCGGCGACGAAGACGATGCCGTCACAGCCGCGGAGGATCAGCTTGCGGCTGGCGTTGTAGTACACCTGGCCGGGCACCGTGTAGAGGTGGAACCGCGTCTTGAAGCCCTTGACCTCGCCCAGCTCCAGGGGCAGGAAGTCGAAGAACAGGGTGCGGTCCATCTCGGTCGCCAGGGTGACGAGCTTGCCCTTGGTATCGGGGGCGAGCTTGTCGTAGATGTACTGGATGTTCGTGGTCTTGCCCCCCAGACCAGGACCGTAGTACACGATCTTGCAGTTGATCTCGCGGGAAGAGTAGTTGATCAGCGACACGTCGTAGCCCCTTATCCGTCCGGCCGAGGCCGGGCAACGCTATTCCACGAACAGGTTGTCGATCTCTTGCTCGACCCCATCGGAGAAGTCCTTGTCGAAGGGATCGTACTCCTCGTTGCGGTACTCGAGCTTGTCGTACAGGCCGTCGATGATGACGTTGAGCTCCTCGACGGTCTTCTTCACCCTCAGCCGCACCAGTCCGAGGGTCGTGCGCTTGTCGAAGACGACCGCGACGACCACCCCCTTCTCGATCTTGCCCAGGTACATGCTCTCCTTGGCGCCCTGGTGGTAGAGGGTGTCGAAGTCGTCCTCGCCGATCAGCTTGGCCAGGGCGAAGTTGGCCTCGAAATCGGCGGCGCACAGGGAGGCGAAGCTCTGGGTGTCGAACTCGGGATCCTCACCGCTCTGGGCGATGAGCTGGCCGGTGCGGTCGACGAGCAGCACGTGCTTGGACTGGCTGCTCTGCACCAGCGCCTCGAGGGCGTTCGTGATGGCCCAGTAGTCTTCCTCGAAGATGGCCCACTCGGCTCTGACCATGGAATCTCTCCCGACCACGCTGTGGCCTGCGTCGGCTCGTGACTGGCGATTCCTCGGTTGTATCGGCGCCGGATGCGGGAGCTTGAGGACGTCTTCCCGGGATTTTCGGCGGGCCCGCGTCAGCCCTCGCCGAGGCCGGTGCGGTGCTGGAACGCGCGCTGCAGCGTCGCCTCGTCCGTGTACGCCAGGGCCCCGCCGACCGGGATGCCCGTCGCCAGCCGGGAGATGTTCAGCGCACGATCGGACAGCAGGCGCTGGATGTACAGCGCCGTCGTCTCGCCCTCGACGCTCGTGTCGAGCGCGAGGATGACCTCGCTGACCGCGTGCTCGTCGATGCGCGCCAGCAGCCGGTCGAAGGGCAGGTCCTCGGCGCGCACGCCGTCCAGCGGCGAGAGCAGTCCGCCGAGGACGTGGTACCGGCCGCGGTAGAACGCCGCCTTCTCGAAGGGTAGCACGTCGACCGGGCTGGCGACGACGCAGAGCTGCGTGGCCTCGCGGCGCGGATCGCTGCAGATGACGCAGGGGTCGGCCTCGGTGATCGCGCCGCACACCGAGCAGTGGCCGACCCGCGCGGCCGCCTCGGCCATGGCCTCGACCAGCTCGGTCGCGTCCTGGCGCCGGTCCAGCAGGTGCAGGGCGAGCCGGGTCGCCGACTTGCGGCCCAGCCCCGGCAGCCCCTGCAGGCTGCGCACGAGGCGCTCGAGCGCGGGCGACTGGAATTCGCCGCCCGCGGCGGCGCCACTGTCGCGTGCATCCCAGGTCATGGGTGGCGTCTCGCTCCTACATGCCCGGCAGGTTGCCGAGGCCGGGCATGTTCATGCCGCCGAGGGCGCCGCCCATCTCCGACTCGACCATCTCCTCGACCTTGCGCACCGCCTCGTTGACCGCCGACAGGACCAGGTCCTGCAGGAAGTCGACGTCCTCGGGATCGACGGCCTCGGGCTTGATCTCGATGGAGAGCAGCTCGTGCTTGCCGTTCATGGTCACGGCGACCTGGCCCCCGCCCGCCTCGGCGGTGACCGTCTTCTGGGCCAGCTCCTCCTGGGCCTTCTGCATCTTGGCCTGCATCTGCTGGGCCTGCTTCATGAGCTTGTTGATGTCCATGGCGCCTCCAGGCAAGGTTCGATGGCGATCGTCGATCGCCGTCAGTCGTTCTCGTCGTCGGGCTCGGTCGGCGGGTTCGCGCGTCGCCAGCGTTCGAGCTCGGTGTCGGGCAGCGGCTCGCCGCGCACCATGCCGACGAGCCGGTCGAGGACCGGGTCGTCCCGACGCTGGCGAGCGAGGGTCTCGCGATCGGTCGGCGCCACCTTGCGCCGCACCTCGTCCTGCTGGTCGGTCGACGGTCCGGCGCCAGCCTCGACGAGGATCAGCTCGAGCCGCAACGGCCGGCCGAAGACGCGGGCGATGGGCCCGGCGAGCGCCTCGCCGCCAGCCTCGAGCTGCCGCAGCATGAACGCGTTCTCCGGCTCGAAGGCCACGGTCAGGCGGCCGCCCTCCGGGTCGACCGACGGCAGGCCGGTCATCAGGCAGGCCGCCAGGCCGGGGTTGGTCTGCATGACCACCTCGACGAAGCTCGACCAGTCAGACACCGCCTCGGCGGCCGCCGCCCCGGCCGCGTTCGTAGGCGGCCCGGCGGAACCTCCGGCCGTCGCCGGTGGCGCCCCGGCCGCGTCCATGCCCGTCCCGTCGCCGCCGTCGTCGATGGGCGCGGCGCGGCGCGCGGCCTGCGCGGTGCCCCCGCCGCCGGCCGCACCCGTACCGCCGGCGGCGACCAGGCGGCGCAGCCGCTCGATCAGGTCGCTCAGGAGGACGCGACGCTCCCAGCGCGCGAACTCGACCACCGCCGCCTCGAGCAGCAGCCGCGGCTGGGTGCTGCGGTGGATGCGGTCGTAGTGCTGGCCGGCGCGGTCGAGCATGGCCAGCAGGTCCTGCTCGGAGAAGTGCGCGAGCACCGGCGTGAGCTGGGCGATCTGCTCGTCGGTGAGGTCGACCGCCTGCCGCAGGGCCGGGTCGACCTTCAGCACCAGCAGGTCGCGGAGGTGGGTGACCAGCCCCCGCGCGAACACGATCAGGTCCTGACCCGTGCTCGCCAGCCGGTCGACCAGCGCCAGCGCCGCGGCGGCGTCGGCGGCCATCAGCGCCTGGTCGAGCTCGAGGTAGAGCTCCGAGCGCACCAGGCCGAACAGATCGACCAGCGCCACCTCGTCGATGGTCCCCTCGCAGCTGGCGACCGCCTGGTCGAGTAGACTGAGGCCGTCGCGCATGCTGCCCTCGGCCAGGGAGACGAGCACGCGCAGGCCCGTGTCGTCGACCGCCACGCCCTCGGCGTCGCAGATCGCCTGCATGCGGCCGGTGAGCTGGTCGCGCGAGAGCAGCCGGAAGTCGAACCGCTGGCAGCGCGAGAGGATGGTCCGTGGGATCTTGCTCGGCTCGGTCGTGGCGAAGAAGAAGAACACCCGCGACGGCGGCTCCTCCAGGATCTTCAACAGCGCGTTGAACGCGCCCTTGGAGAGCATGTGGACCTCGTCGATGATGAACACGCGGTTGTGGCCCTCGGCCGGCGCGAGCTTGGCCATGTCGCGCAGCTCGCGGATGTTGTCCACGCCGGTGTTGCTGGCCGCGTCGATCTCCAGGACGTCCAGGAAGTTGCCGCGGGCGATGTCCCGGCAGGTCTCGCACTGGCCGCAGGGATCGCCGCCGCCGGCGTCGGGGCAGTTGAGCGCCTTGGCCAGCAGGCGGGCGACGGTGGTCTTGCCACAGCCGCGCGGTCCGGAGAAGACGTAGGCGTGGCTCAGCTTGCCCTTGCGCAGGGCCGCCCGCAGGGTGCCGGTGACGTGCTCCTGGCCGACGACCTCGCCGAAGGTCTCCGGACGGTACTTGCGAGCGATGGCCTGGTAGGTCATGCGGTGAAGCTCCTCGGGCGGCGATGGCGGTGTGGCGTGCCGGCCCGAACCTCCCGGTACAGGAGAGGGCCAGGCTGACGACGCACACGACGGAGTGAGCGTACCGTTGCTGCCTTCCGGCCCTGGCGGGGTTGGCGCTCCGACGTCACGCCGGGCCTGGCCCATCATGCTGTGCGGGAAGGGCATCCCGGAATGTCGGGTGGTGGAGATGATGGGACTTGAACCCACGACCTCCTCGTTGCGAACGAGGCGCTCTCCCAGCTGAGCTACATCCCCACCGTATTGTGTTGTAACCTACCGCCGGACCGGTCCGGCGTAAACGGCCGACTGGTCGGCCGTGGAGATTCCTGGCGGAGAGGCAGGGATTCGAACCCTGGGAACTCTTGCGAGTTCAACGGTTTTCGAGACCGCCCCGTTCAACCGCTCCGGCACCTCTCCGCCCCGATCGGAAATCGTGTGGGCCTGGCGGAGAGGGAGGGATTCGAACCCTCGGAACCCGGAGGCTCACACGATTTCCAATCGTGCCGATTCAGCCACTCTCGCACCTCTCCGCCGAATCGGACGCGCAATATAGCATCGAGTCCACACGAAATCAACACGTTGGCCCGCTTTCGCGCCGCTGGCGGAAGAAGTCGCTCAGCAGCCGTCCGCACTCGTCGGCGAGCACGCCCCCGACGACCTCCACGCCGTGGCGATACGGGTTGCCGTGCAGCAGGCGGGCCGTCGAGCCGACGGCGCCCGCGCGCGGGTCCGGCGCTCCGTAGACCAGCCGCTCGACGCGGCTGAGCAGGAGCGCCCCGCAGCACATGATGCAGGGCTCGAGCGTGACGTAGAGGGTGGCCCCGCCCAGTCGCCACTCGCCCGTCCGCTCGCTCGCCGCACCGATGGCCAGGATCTCCGCGTGCGCGGTGGCGTCCTGCAGCGCCTCGACGCGGTTGTGCCCGCGGCCGAGCAGCTGGCCGTCGCGCACGACCACCGCACCGACGGGCACCTCCCCCTCGCCGGCGGCCATCCGGGCCTCCTCGAGCGCCGCGCGCAGCCATCGCTCGTGGCTCTGGAAACCGGCCAGCAGCCCCTCGCTCACGGCAGGACGCCCGTCGTCTCGGCCACGTTGCCCTGCAGATCCCAGACCTGCACGCGCACCGACCACGGCCGCGGCGGCGCCGCCTCGCCGAGGGCCGGAAACGTGACCTCGCGCGCGAACCGCTCCTCGGCCGAATCGCACACGCCGTCGACCGGGTCGAGCCGCCGCCTCGTGCCGTCCGGCAGGACGAGCGCCGCACCGGCGAGCGGTCCGAACCGGTCGTGGGCCTCGAGCTCGATGGTGAAGCCGTCGTGCCGGTGCGCGAGCGTCCAGTCCGACAGCTCCGGCGCGGTGTTGTCGACCCGCACCGGCCCCAGCGTGCGCACCGCCGACAGCCGCCGGTCGGGCGGGTTGTCGAGGCCGTCGTCGACCATCAGCCGGACCTCGTAGTCGCCGTCGGCGAGACGTGACGTGTCCCAGGTGTAGACCTGATCGCGCGTCGGGCCGTTCAGCGGCCGCCAGGTGGATTCGCCCAGCGCCCGGTACGACAGCCGGTAGGTGAGACGATCCTCGTTGGGATCGATGCCGTGGAAGGTGAACGTCCGCAGCGGCCGCAGCGCGTCGGTCCGCTCGCGCGGCGCGCGGTCGTCCGGCCGGCTGCCCAGGTTGTACTCGACCTTCAGGCCGCTGGGCAGCTGCTGGGTGATGTTGTCCTGACCCGGCACCAGGCCGCCCATGAGCATCGGGCCGGCCGCCTCGATCCCGAAGCGCGCGATGGCCGGCGCCAGGTTGGGCTCGACCGCGCTGACGGTCACCCCGGTCACGCGGCTGCCGGACGGGACGGTCACCCGCCACTGCAGCGCCCGCGACGGCGGCACGTCGTCCAGCACGAGATCGCGGCCGCGCCCGAGATCGTACCAGTCCGACCACGTGGCGTCGGGCCGCCTGCTCATGCCCACGCGGACGGCGAACCGCGGCTGGTCGCCACCGACGTTGCCCTGCCAGGTCAGGCGGGCCCAGCGCAGGGTGTGGCGCCCGTCCAGGGGCGCGCTCACGGCCCGGGCCTCGCCATCGGGCGTGGCGCCGAGGCGGGTGACGCGACCCGGGTTGGCCTGGGTGGCCAGCAGCCGGTCGGGCCGGTCGTCGTCCGGCAGGAGCACCAGCTCGACCACGTCGCCCCCGTCCCAGGCGGCGATGGGCCGCCGCACGTTGGGCCAGTCGAGGGCGAACAGCTCGCTGGGGCCGCCGTCCTCCCGCGCCCCGGCGGCGAGCCAGCCGTGATCCACGCTCCAGGCCACCGACGCGATCACGTGCTCGCTGCTCCAGACCCGCACCGGGGAGGGATCGCCCAGGCGGTAGAGCACCGACCGCACCTGCTTCACGTCCGCCGAGGCGGTCACCATGATGTCCAGCGGACCGTTCGATCCGTCCTGATCGCTGCCGAAGCCGCGGCCGTTGCCGCCGGATCCGTTGCCGCCGCTCTCGGTCTGGTAGCCGAGCGCATACCAGCCGTCCGGCCCCTGCACCACCTGCCGCACCTCGTCCTGCTCGAGCGCGAGCACGAGCGCCCAGTCGCCCTGGTCGGGCCGCACGTGGAACACCCTCCCCGGGCCCTGCGCGGCCACGAGCAGCGTGCCGTCCTCGAGGACCGCGACGTCCAGCGCGTTGTTGCACGGCAGGGCGGCGAGGGTCTCGAGCTCGCCGTCGGCGGTCAGGCGATGGATCATGGCCGGGTTGCCGGCCGCCACGTAGACGTCGCCGTCGTCACCGGCGGCCAGGTCCCAGACGTACCCGCCCGGCACGGTGGCGACCGTGGCGAGGCCACCGTCGTCGTCGATCTGCACCAGCTGGCCTCCGGGGCCGCACCCGGCCAGGACGCCGTCCTCGCGCGGGGCGAGGGCGAAGACCTCCTCGGTCTCCAGGTGCGCCACGAGGTCCACCTCGTCATCGTCGTCCAGGCGCCAGACGCGTCCGTCGTGGCCACTGCCCAGCCAGGTGCGGCCGCGCCCGTCCACGATGGCGGTCCAGAACACGAGGCTGCTGTCGGCCAGGACCCCCTCGGCCGTGAAGCCGGGCACCAGGGCGCCCCGGGCGTCGAGGCCGGCGCCGTCGAGATCGCCGTCGGTGAACGGCACGTCCTGGGGCGAGTCCCAGAACGCCGGGCCGGCCGCCATCGCCGCCACCGGCAACGCGAGGATCAGGGTCACGAGGACACGGGTCATGGACGGTCTCCCTGCGGATGAGAGGTCGGGTCCGGGCGCACGGACAGATCGTGGACCGCGTTGCCGAGGACCAGGCCGTCGAGGCGCCGCGAGTCGCGCAGGACGTAGGTGGCGAGCGTCGGCTCGACCGCCTGCGGTGGGCTCTGGGCCAGGGTCCGGCGCACCGAGCCCGGCAGGCTCGCCAGCTCGCGGCCGCCACTGGTGAAGCCCGGCCGTGGCGAGACGACCGCGACCACCAGATCGTCCAGCGACCTCGGCCGGTTCAGGACGTCGAGGGTGGCGGCGAGATCGTGATCGCCGAAGAGGCCGCTGGCGCGCATGGCGTCGAACTGGAAGAACTCGCGCGCGCTGCCCGCGGCCAGGCGCAGCGGGCCCGGCGGCAGCGTGGCCGGGGCCTCGAGCGTGAAGCGCTCGCCGACGGTGCCCCCGTGGCGCTCGGCGAGCAGGACCTCGACCTCGAACGCCTCGCCCGGCTCGATGCGCCCCGGGGCGCGCAGGCCGGTGATGGTCAGCGCCCGCACCGGCCGGGTGATCTCGAGCCGCGCCTCGACCCGCTCGATGGCGACCGGCTCGTGGCGGTTGCCCAGCAGGATCTTCAGCGGCGCCTGCCAGTCCGCCGACAGGGCCGAGACCCCGCCCGCACCGCCGGTCGCGCCCGCGAGCACGACCGGTGGCAGGGTCCGGCCGTCCGCGGCGGTGAGCTCGAGATCGATGGCATAGCGCACGAGCTGCTCGCTGCGGTCGTCGCCCTCGACGAGGAGGGCGTTGTACAGGCACCAGAAGACCAGCGTCGGCGTGAGCTGCCGCTCGCGCGCGACCGTGAACTCGAAGCGGTCGGTGCCGTCGGGCCGGACGACCGTCACCGCGACCGGCGTCGTCGGCGCGATCTCGCCCAGCTCGCCCGCCAGGCCAGCGCGCAGATCGTGCGTGATCTTGCCCACCACCGGACCGGCCGCCCCCAGCTTGAAGCTCATCTGCCGGCTCGGGAACATGGTGATGATCTCCGCGGTGGCCAGGGGCAGCTCCACGGGGCCGAGCTGCATGAACGGGTGCGCCATGCTGACGACCCGTCCGTCCTCGACCAGGCTCACGGTGCCGATCGCCCCGACCTGGGCATCGCCCCCGATCAGGGTGACCGCGCAGGCCGAGCCGGGGACGAGCGTGCCGGCACCACCGGCCGGGTCGGTCGCACCGCCGGCCCCGCTCACGGCCGCCCCCACGGGCTGGACGAAGAGCCCCATCGGAAGCGGCGTCAGGTCGCCGGGCCCGGCGCCCGGCGCCGCCGG
>WJIQ01000372.1 GCA_014730255.1 bacterium
CCGGCCGCGTAGGTCATGAGGACGTTGTCCAGGCCCCGGCGCGCGTAGTTGGCCAGGATGACCAGCGCCGAGAGCTGATCGGGTTCGACGAAGAACGAGATGTTCTGGATGTCGTCATCGGCCCTGGCCTGAGACAGCGGCTTGACCACGACGTACCGGGTCGGGACCTCCATCATCGGCAGATCGTCGACGAACTCCCGGGTCAGCCCGGCGTCCTTCACGTAGCGCTCGCCGTGCAGATAGGTGTCGGCGAAGCGGGCGCCGGCGGGGTCCTGCTTCATGTGTTCGCCGATGGCGCGGCCCTGTTCGGTCGTCTCGTTGCCCTCGGAGAGGAAGTGGCAGAAGCCGTCGACGCCACCGGGGAAGTCCTCGTAGCGGTTGCCGAAGCCGAGACCGACGCCGCCGCCCCAGCAGCCGAACGTCTCGCGACTGAAGACGCCGAGGCGTCCCCTGGTCGCGGCGGTGGCGAAGAGGCTGACCACGCAGCCGAACTTGCCCGGCTTGAATTCCACGGCGCCGTCGGGCTGGTCGTCGGACCAGACGACCGCCACCGGCTCGGTCTGCAGCTTGATGGCCTGGGCGATCCTGCTGTTCATCTCGACCTCTTCATGCAGTGTTGATCGTCATCTTCCGGGCAGTATAGGGAGGGTCCCGGGCCTGCTCAAGGTCCGGCCACGGAGCTACCGGCCACCGCATCGGTCCCGTCCCAGACGTACCGCCGCGCCAGCGCGTAGACCGCCAGCGGCGCCAGCTCGAACCAGATCCGGTACTCGCTGACCACGCCGAACAGGAAGGTGGCCACGAGGAACACCGCGGCGACCGCCCTGAGCGTGGTCAGCCACCGCTCGCGTCCCGGCAGGATCAGCAGCGCCACCAGCGTCCCCGCGTTCAGCCACGCCGGGTGGGCGAACGACATCGACCCGAGCAGGTGCAGGTTGTCCCACAGGCGCAAAGCGCCGCCATCGGGCGGCCGCGTGGTCGCGGTCACGAGCGTGGCCGGGTTGGCGACCGTGAGATCGGCCGCCAGCTTGACCGCGACCGTCAGGCCGGCCGCCACCGCCAGCAGCCGCCAGCGCCGCCGCCACGGCTCGTCGCGCAAGGCGAGGGCGACCAGGAGCACGACCACCGTCTCCTTGAACAGCATGCCGACCGCGATGGCCGCGACCAGCCAGCGCCAGCGGCCGCGGTGCCAGAGCACCAGCGCCAGGGCGAACCAGAACAGGGCCGGCAGGTCCCAGGGGTAGATGCGCGAGACCAGGCCCGGCGCGTAGCCGAAGACCACGGCGGCGAAAACGCCCCAGACGATCACCAGGGCGCGGCGACCGAGACCCGCGAGCAACGCGACGTTCACCAGCGCGAGCCAGATGGCCGAGTGGGTGGCCACGGTCCGGCGCAGGTGCTCGCGACCCGCCGGGCGGCCATCGGCCACCGCCTCGCTCACCAGGTGGGCCGCGCCGTTGGCGCCGACGCGCGACCGCCACTCCTGGCGCAGGCGCTGGTAGTTCTCCAGCGAGGCGTTCGAGCGCACGAACGTCAGCGCGTTGGCCTCGTTACGCGGTGCGAGGTCGGCGGTCAGGTGGTAGACCGTGGCGCTGAGGGCGGCGACCAGGACCAGGAGCGCGATCACGTCGCGCGGGTCGAGGTCGCGGAGCGGCAGGCGTCGTGGCACGGTCGCGGTCCTCGGCGCCGGGGGCGCGGTCGGGGTGGCCGGATCGGTGGTGCGCGGGGCCGCGCGACGTTAGCACGCCCGGGGCGACGGGAAAACCCCGCCGACCTGGTGTGATCGGCGGGGTCGGGTGCAGGGGACAGCGAGGCCAGGCGTCGCTACATGCCCCAGAGGTGCATGGTGTTGACGTCCTTCCCCTGCAGCTTCAGGTAATAGAACAGCTGCGCCTTGTGGGTGGCCAGGTGCTCGATCATGCCGAGCAGGTGCTGGCCGAGGCGCTGGTCGGCGCACTCGGGGCTGGCCCAGGGGGCGCGCAGCATCTCGTTGTCCAGCCGGTCCTCGCCGGCCTCGTCGACCATGCGCAGGGCCAGCTCCATGTCCGCGGCGAGCAGGCGGCGCGCGTCGGCGACGCTCTCGACCGCGGGCAGCTTCTCGGCGGGCGGGAGCATGGCGTCCGGGGGCAGGTCCTGCATGTCCATGCCCTCGGGCAGGCCCCAGTCGCCGGTCACGAACCCCTGGCAGCACAGGCCGCAGGCGTTGGTCAGGTGCATCAGGAGCTGGCCGGTGGTCATCCAGTTCGAGCCGGAGGCGGGCTTCCAGTCCAGCTCGTCGTCGCCGACCATGGCCATGAGCTGGTCGGTGGCCTTGTAGGTCTCGTCGATGCCGCTGATCAGCAGGTCGGTCCAGGTCATCGGTGGTCCTTCGGATGGAGGGGTGCGGGTTCTCCTCGTCGATGGGCGGAAGATACCCGGACCCGGAAGCGAATACAAGGCGAAAGTTTGCGGCGGGACGAAAAATCACGGCCCGAGGGCTCCCAGGGGCCATTGTTGGCACTTTTCTGCCAATTCTCGGCGCCGGTGGGCCCGGCGGCGTCGGATACCCGCCCGCGCGGTCAGTGCA
>WJIQ01000373.1 GCA_014730255.1 bacterium
GTTATGGGCTGACTACTACTGGCGACGGGTGGAGACCCGGGCGCTGAAGGTGAACCGGAGGCACGAGCTGAAGTACGCGATGTAGAGGAAGGGCCGTCACTTGGGTGACGGCCCGGGAGGAACAACAATTTCCCGGGCACAAGCGATCAGGTCTGGTTGCCGAGGAACGACTCCAGCACGGTGACGAATCGCGCCGGCTGGTCGATGAACGGCCAGTGGCCGCTCGGGGCGATCTCCGCCACCGGCATGCGGGCCTGGTCGAGCAGGCGGCGCGACTCCTCGCAGGCGCCCCCCGGCGCCCCGGCGACGTAGATCCGGGGGCATTCCAGCGCCGCGCGTCGCTGGGCCAGCGTCCGCCCCTCCGACCACTGCACCAGCTCCACGCCGTGACGATGGAACGAGGCCGGCTGGGCCAGGCGGAGGCTCGCGTAGTAGCCACGCTGCGCGCGGTCCTCGAGCCCGGCCTCGTAGACGCGGTCCCGCAGGGCGTCGAAGCCGCGGGCCTCGAAGGCCTCGAGCTCCTGGCCGGCGGCCTGGCCGCTGAACGTGCAATCCCCGCGCGTCACGTTGCCGTCGACGTCCACGAGGCCGCGCACCAGCGACGGATGCCGCTCGATCAGGGCGGTCGCCAGGACCCCGCCCATGCTGTGGCCGACCGCGACGACCGGGTCGCCACGGAGATCGGCGACGAGGTCGGCGAGGAGATCGGCGAGATCGATCAGACCGAGCGGTTCTCGCGGCCAGGCGGTCCGGCCGTAGCCCGGCAGATCCGGTACCACGTGCCGCCAGCCGGCGAGGCGGGGATGGTCGATCACCGGTTCGAAGCACAGGCCCGATTCGCCGAGGCCGTGGATCCAGAGCACCGTCCGCGCCCCGCGGTCGCGGCCGGCCTCGCGCACGAAGATCCCGTGGTGCAGTCCATGTCGCATGCCGATGTCGTCTCCTCGTTGCTCGGCCGATGGGCGACTGCTAGTGTCTGGCAACACTAGGCGGCGCCACGACCCCGCGCCAGCCGAAAACCCTGCCCGTGAGGTCGTCTCATGCACCGGATCCTGCCCTTCATCGCCCTCGTGGCCGTCCTGGCCTCGCTCGCCGTGGCCCAGGACCAGCGCCCGCCGCGTCCCATGCTCGACTATCAGACCCGGACGCCGTGGCTGCCGGAGACCCCCGGGGTGACCAGTGGCGCCATGGGCGGCTTCCTCAACCCCGCCGCCTGGACCACGCTCGACCGCCTGCGCCCGGAGCTGGCCATCTGGTTCGACGACCAGGACGAGCGCGAGGGCTGGCTCGACAACTGGGGCCTGGCGACCTCGGGCTGGCTCGGCTTCGGGATGAACAGCCAGACCTTCGTGCGCGAGGACGGCTCGACCTTCCGGGTCACCGACTGGCAGACCGGCGTCTCGGGCGGTGACCGCACCGGGCGCCTGGGCCTCGGCTACCGCTGGTCGACCGACGACGACGAGCTGGCCGGCCGCGAGCAGGCGCTCGTCCTGGGCGGACTGCTGCGCCCCGGGTCGCGCCTGTCGCTCGGCCTGGCGCACACGCTGTCCGTGGAGTCGACCGCGCACCAGACCACGGCCGATCTCGGTCTGCGGCCGCTGGGCAGCGATCGGCTCACCCTCTTCGCCGACTACACCCTCGACGACGGCCGGAAGCTGGACGAGGGCTACTGGGGCGCCGGACTGACGGTCCAGCCCGTGCACGGGCTGCACCTCGGGGCCACCGTGCGCGACGACCCGTGGTCGGACGACCTGGTCTGGCTGGTGAACGTGGGTCTGACGGTCACCGACCTCGGCCTGCACGTCCTGCCGCAGCTGGCCGACGAGGACGCGTACGAGCGCACGTCGGTCGCGATCCGCTTCAACCCCCCGGGGCGGAACCTCGTCGATCGCGTGACCGCGCCGTGGGAGGCGCCGCCGCGGCGCTACGCTCCGCTCGACCTCGAGAACCGGTACCTGACCTACCAGAAGTATCAGCTCTTCGACCAGAAGCGCGTGGCCTGGCTCGACCTCGCCGCCTACCTCGACGCCATCGAGGCCGACGGCTCGCTCTCGGGCGTGGTCGTCGACCTGCGCGACTTCGTGGCGCGTCCCTCGCTGGCCTGGGAGCTGCGGGGGCGGCTGTCCCGCCTGCAGGAGCGTGGTCTGGAGGTCGTCGTCCTGGTCAACCGGGTCGACATGATCCGCTACTACCTCGCCTCGGTGGCCGACCGCATCGTGATCGATCCCGAGGGCGATCTCGTGCTGCAGGGCGTCGCCTCGGGCCGCACCTACTTCGCCGACATGCTGGAGAAGATGGGCCTCGGCTATCAGGAGCTGCGCTATTTCCGCTACAAGTCGGCGGCCGAGACGGGCAGCCGCATGACCATGTCCGAGGGCCAGCGCGAGCAGTCCCAGCGCGTGGTCGACGTGATCTACGAGGAGGTCCGCGAGGTGGTCGGCCGGGACCGCCAGCTGACCGACGACGAGTTCGACGGCCTGGTCGACGACGCCGTGGGGCTGGTGCCCCGTCAGGCGCTCGAGCGGGGCCTGGTCGACGCCATCGGACGCCGTCACGACGTGGTGGACTGGTTGCGCCGGGAGCGTGGCGGCGCGGTGATCGCCGGGCCGGATCCGCGCCGCCGGCCGGGGGCCTACCCGGAGACCCGCTGGGGCGAGCCACCCCGGATCGCCGTCGTCTACGCCGTCGGCGGCTGCGCGATGGACTCGGGCATCGAGGGGCGCGCGACCAGCCGCCACCTCGGACGGCTGGCCTCCGATCCCGACGTCGCGGCGGTCGTCCTGCGGGCCGACTCGCCGGGCGGCGACCCGTTGCCGAGCGATCTGGTGGCCGAGGGTCTGCGCCGCTGCCGCGAGGCGGGCAAGCCGGTGATCGTCAGCCAGGGCGACGTCGCCGCGTCCGGTGGCTACTGGATCAGCATGAACGGCGACGAGATCCTCACCACGCCCCTGACCCTCACCGGTTCGATCGGCGTGATCGCGGCCTGGGTCCACGACGACAACGGCGGCGAGAAGCTCGGTCTGAACTACGACGGGGTCCAGCGCGGCGCCCACGCCGACCTGCTGCGTCAGATCCGCGTGCCGGGCCTGGGCGTCGCCGTGCCGCACCGGGCGCTCGACGAGCAGGAGCTGGACCTGGTGCACGACTACATCATGGAGGCCTACGACGGCTTCGTCGAGCGGGTCGCCGAGGGGCGCGACCTCGACGAGGACAAGGTCCGCGAGGTCGCGCAGGGGCGCGTGTGGATGGGCGGAGACGCCATCGAGCGTGGCCTCTGCGACGACTTCGGGGGACTGACCGGGGCGATCGAGCTGGCGCGTGCGCGGGCCGGGATCGCCGCCGACGAGGAGGCGGTGATCACGGAGTATCCGCCGCGTCCCTTGATCGACCTGCGCGGGCTGCTGGGAGGCGGGCTGCCCGCGTGGCCGTTCGGCCTGCCGCTCGCACCGCTCGCCCGGCTGACCGGCGCGGGTGGCGACGAGGCCGCGCCCGCCTGGGCGACGTTCGACGGGGCGTCGCCGGCCTCCGGTCCGGCGCCGTCGCTGGATTACGCCCGCTGGTTCCTGGACACCGTCAGCGAGGACATGGGGCGGCCCCGGGTGGTCCTGCCACCCGAGAACCTGCCGCACGGCTGGGCGCTACCCGAGTAGCGATCGCAGGTAGCGTCGGGTGGCGTAGAGGGCCACCGCAGCGGTCAGCAGCGCGAGGAAGAAGCCGAGGAACGGGTCGTGCAGGGACCCCAGGCGCCAGCCGAGCATGCTCGCCATGCCGGCCACCGTGTAGGCGACAAGCCGTTGCATCATGCACCTCCATCGGTGATGCACCGATGGTGATGCAAGGATGCGGCCAGAGGATCAGGAGCGGCAGCCGGCGCAGACTCCGTGGAAGATGAGCGTGAAGCTGTCGACGCGGTGATCCTCGACGTTGCGCCCGATCATGTCGTCGAGCACGGGCAGCATGGTCTCGAGATCGCGCACCCTGCCGCACGCGCGGCACTGGTGGTGCAGATGGGGCTCGATGCGGCCGTCGAAGCGCGCCTCGGCGCTCGCGCTCCCGCAGAGCCGGACGCACTGGCCGGTCTCCTCGAGGATGTCGAGGTTGCGATAGATCGTGCCCAGGCTGATGCGGGGCAGCCGCTGGCGGACGCGGTCGTACAGCTGGGCGGCGGTGGGGTGACAGTTCTCGGCCCGCAGCTCCTCCAGGACGACCTGGCGCTGGCGGGTGTTGCGACGCTGGCAAACGGTCATGCGATCAACCCCCCGGTTCAATCGAGTGCCATTCTGAGTATGGTTGATCAATCCTGCGATGTCAACGTCGCGGACCGGAAAAGCCGGGGCCCCGGCGAACCGGGGCCCCGACCAGTCGCGACCGTGGGACGGCCGACGTCTACCAGGTGGCGTGCAAACCCACCGAGAGGCCCGTCTGGCCCTCGCCGACCTGCTCGCCATCGGCGCCGGTCCAGCCGTAGGTCTGGCCATGGCCGCCGCGGCCGATCGTGTAGTACGCGTTGTCGTCGCTGCTGGTCATGGCGTACATCACGTACAGCGTGGCGCGCTTGCTCAGCACGTAGTCCACGCCGAACGCCATCAGCGTGCCGCCGATGTCCTCGCTGCCCTCCATGTCCGGATCCATCATGAAGAAGTGGCCCTTGAGCAGCCACATCGGAGCGACCGCGAACTGGGCCGCACCGCCCATGACGGTCAGGTCGTAGCCGTCGTAGCCGCCGACGTTGGAGACGGTCTGGTACAGGGCGCCGACCATGAACCGCTCGCCATCGTAGCGGGCCGCCGCGCGGATGCCGGTGCTGGACTCCGCGTCGTCGGGGCCGACGTCGCCGTACGCGGGCTCGAGCCCCGCGCCGTGCGTCTCGAAGGCAGCCGACACGTAGATGCCGTCCTTCTTGTAGGTCGCGCTGCCGCTGAAGAACGTCGCGTCCTCCATGCCCTCCTCGGGAATGTACTGCAGGTCGACGTGCACCATCTCACCCAGCATCGGGCTGAGGTAGTAGATGGAGTTGTCGACACGGCCATCCCAGTTCGCGCCGGCGGCGCCCCAGTAGGCCGTCGCGTTACGGTAGTCGCCGATGCGCTCGCGGAAGATGTTGATGGCGCGATAACCGGTCATCTTGAAGGGGGTGTTGCGACGACCCCAGGTGACCTCGCCCCAGTCGCCGCGGACGCCGCCCCAGCTGTCACGCGTGGAGAACATGTTGGTGCCGGGCTCGTCGTCGTTGAAGTTGGCCCAGCTCTCGTACTTGAAGATGACGTCGAGCTGATCGACGTCGGTCTCGTACATGCCCTTGATCCCGACGCGCGACGTGTTCGAGGCCACGAAGATGCTGCTCTCGTCGCCGTTGTCGATCATGTCGGTGGAGACGTGGGCCGTCCCGTAGACCTTGTAGTGCAGGTCGCCGGCGGTGGCGGCTCCAGCGAGCAGCACGACCAGGACCGTGGTCAGGGTGATCAGCTTCTTGCTCAACTCGGTACCTCCTTGCAGTTCACCGATTGCGTTCCCGGGATCCACCTCTCGATCCCGGCAACCGATCGCCCCGTTCCGTGGGGCTCAACGCTCGCCCGACGCGTGATAACGACCGTGTCGGACGATCTCGCCGTCGGCCATGTAGATGGCGTCCTCGGCGATGTTGGTGGCCAGGTCGGCGATGCGCTCGACGTGCTTGCACACGAGCATCATCCCCAGCAGCTCGTCCACCTGGCTCGAGTCCTTTCGCATGAGAGCCTTCAACTCCTGGCTCGTCTCGTAGTAGTCGGCGTCGACCTCGTCGTCGGTCGCGAGCACCTCGCGGGCGAGATCGGCGTCCATGCCGACGATGGCGTCGAGGCTCTTGCGCAGCATCGATTGCGCTTTTTCTGCCATTCTGGGCAGCTTCCGTGCCGTGTCAACAGGATCTTTACCTGTCAGATGCGGCGCGTGCTCGGCGATGCTGACCGCCAGATCGCCGATCCGTTCGAGGTCGTTGTTGATCTTGAGCACGGCGACCATGAAGCGCAGATCGATGGCCACGGGCTGGTGCAGGGCGAGGACCTTGAGGCATTCCTCCTCGAAATCGACCTCCATGAGGTCGATCTCGAGGTCGCGCGCCCGGATCTGGTCGACCAGGCCGGGCTCGCCCTCGAGCACGGCCTTGACGGCGAGGTGGAGATTCTCCTCGACCGCGGCGCTCAGCGTGAACAGCGACTTCTTCAGCCGCTTGAAGGCGTGGTTCAGGTGCGGGTGCATGGAATGACCTCCGGTCGCGTCCTCCGCGATCGTGAGCGCCGGCGAGAGAGCCGACGAACGAGCCGCGCAAGTTAACCGTTACCATGGTGAAAGGCAATCTGGCAATCGAGATGCGAACGCGCCGTCACGCATCCATCGCCCGGTCGACGTCCGGACGTCGGGGCAGCGTGATGGTGAAGGTGGTGCCCTCGCCGAGCGTCGACGAGACCGAGGCCTCGCCCCCATGGGCCTGCGCGATGTGCTTGACGATGGCCAGGCCGAGGCCGGTGCCGCCCATGTTGCGGCTCCGCGCCTTGTCGACGCGGTAGAAGCGCTCGAAGATGCGCGGCAGGTGCGTCGGCGCGATGCCGCGGCCGTCGTCACGCACCGAGACGACGATCAGGTCGGGTTCGGCATGGGCGGCGACCACGATCTCGGTCGCGGTGCCGCTGTACTTCAGCGCGTTGTCGAGCAGGTTGACCAGGGCCTGCTCGAGCAGCGGCGCGTTGACCATGACCTCGAGATCGTCGACGCACTCGAGGCGCACGGTGGGCACGTCGTCGGTCGCGCGCGCGGTCGAGATGTCGACGGCGTCCTGGAGGAGCGGGCGCACCGGCGTGGCCTCGCGGGCCAGCTCCGCCGATCCTCCCTCCTGTTCCAGGCGTGACAGCGAGAGCAGGTCGTCGATGATCGCCTGCAACCGGTCGGCCTGGCGATTGACGATGGTCAGGAACCGCCGCGCGACGTCCGGGTCCGCGGGCGGGTCGTTCTGCAGGGTCTCCACGAAGCCCTTGATCGACGTGATCGGCGTGCGCAGCTCGTGCGAGACGTTGGCCACGAAGTCGCGGCGCAGCGATTCGAGGCGCCGGATCCGCGTCACGTCGTTGAGCACGAGCAGTGCGCCGAGCCGCTGCCCTTCCAGGCCCTGCAGGCCGGTCGCGTGCACCTGCAGGTGGCGCTCGCCATCGCGCCGCAGGACGATCTCGCCCTCGACCGGACCTCCACCACCGAGCACGCCCTTGCCCAGGGCGATGAGGTCGGGATTGCGGACCACCTCCTGCAGGGTCCGCCCCTCGGCCATCGCCGGCTCGATGCCCAGCAGCTCGGTCGCGGCCCTGTTGATGCCGATCACGACCTCGTCGCGATCGATCGCCAGCACGCTCTCGACCATCGAGGCGAGGACGGCCTCCTGCTCGTTGCGCTGGTTCTCGATGGTGCGGATCCGATCCTGGAGCTGCTCGGCCATGCCGTTGAACGTCTCGGCGAGCGCGCCGATCTCCTCGCTGTCCGGCGCCATCGAGAGCCGGGTGCCGAGCTGGCCGGCGGCGAAGCGCTCCGCCCCCTCCTTCATCTGCCGGAGCGGGACGCTGATGCGGCGGGCCAGGACGAAGGAGATGACCGCGGCGCCGAAGGCGAGGAGCAGGCCGCCGAGGGCGATGCGCTGCTGGACGACCGCCAGCGCCCGCTCGATGGAGGTCAGCGAATGGGACGTCCGCAAGGCGGCGATGATGCTCCCGTCGTGCCGGACGGGCACGGCCACGTAGATGCGGCGATGGCCCAGGGTCGCGCTGTAGCGCTCGGACGATCCCACCCGGCCCGCGAGCGCCTCGCGGACCTCGGGGCGGTCGCCGTGGTTGTCCATCCCGGCCGGGTCCTCGCGGGTGTCGCCGATCACCCGCCCGTCCGGCGCGACCACGGTCACGCGCGTGTCGCTGGCCTTGCCCCGGACCTCGCAGGTGCGCTGGATGGCGGCCTCGTCGTCACGCAGCAGCAGGGGCACCATCTCGTCGGTCATCAGGTGCGCCCGGGTCGTCAGGTCGCTGCTGGACTGCTGATAGAAGAAGTCACGCAGCGACCGCGACGTGTACCCGGTGATGAGCACCAGGGACAGCACGATGACGGCCAGGAACGGCAGGAAGATGTGCCACAGCAGGCTCTTACGGTGCATGTCACTCGCCGAGCTTGTACCCCACGCCCCGGACGGTGGTGATGTGCCGGGAGGCCGCCCCGAGCTTCTTGCGCAGGCTGGCCACTTGCACGTCCACCGAGCGACCGGTGACCGGGTAGTCCTCACCATGCACGGCGCGCACGATCTGCGTACGGCTGAACACCCAGCCAGGCCGCGAGGCCAGGAAATGCAGGATCCGGAACTCGGTGTGGGTCAGCGAGACCGGCTCGCCGTCCACGTGCACCTCGAAGCGCCCGGGGTGGATGTGGATCTCCCCGAAGGTGATCGCCCCCTCCGCATCGGGACGGGACTCCGCGCTGCGCCTCAGCACCGCCTGCACCCGGGCCGTCAGCACCTTGGGGCTGAACGGCTTGGTGATGTAGTCGTCCGCGCCGGCGTCGAATCCGGCGATCACGTCCTCTTCCTCGCCCTTGGCAGTGAGGATGATCACCGGTAGGCTGTTCACGTCCTCGCTGGATTTCAGGCGGCGGCAGACCTCGAGACCATCGAGACCCGGCAGCATGAGGTCCAGCACCATCAGTGCCGGAGAGTGCTCGCGCACGAGCTCGAGCGCTTCCTCGCCCCGGTCGGTGACATCGACACGGTAGCCTGCGTTCAGCAGCGTGTACTCCAGGAGCTCCTGGATGTCTTCCTCGTCCTCGACCACGAGAATCAGCTCGTCCGACATGATTGCCATCTCCTCGACGACGCGGTGGTCCACGGGCTCGGGCGGCTCTCGGCGTCCGGGCGCCAGGCTCGCGCCAGTATATGAAGAGATTGCGGGACTTATGTTAGCATTCTGTCAACGTCGCGTAAATCGAATCATGCGCCAGGTTCTCCGGGATCGGCCCGGGGCGGGCCGGATCGCGGCCCTCCTGACGCTGACGATGGTGGTGCCGGTCCTGGCGGACCCGCTGACGACGCCATGGGAGCGGGATCCCGAGGCGACGCCGCGTCACGCCGAGACGGTGGCGTGGTGCGAGCGGCTGGCCGCCGCCTCGCCGACGGTGACCGCGACTGTCTTCGGCACCAGCCCGGAGGGTCGGGAGCTGCCTCTGGTGATCTGGGATCCCGACGGCCTGAGCACGCCGGCGGCCGCGCACGCGGCGGATCGCGTGATCCTGCTCGTTCAGGGCTGCATCCATGCCGGCGAGAGCTGTGGCAAGGATGCCGGCATGACGCTCCTCCGCGACCTCGTCGCGCGCGGCGGACCGGAGGGGGTGACGCTGCTCTTCATCCCGATCTTCAACGTCGATGGCCACGAGCGGTTCGGTCCCCACAACCGGATCAATCAGAACGGTCCGCGCGAGATGGGCTGGCGGGTCACGGCGCAGAACCTCAACCTGAACCGCGACTTCGCCAAGGCCGACGCGCCGGAGATGCGAGCCTGGCTCGGGCTCTGGAACGCCTGGAAGCCCCACGTCCTGATCGATACCCACAGCACCAACGGGGCCGATTACCAGTACCCGATCACCTACGGCCTCGAGCTGCATGGCAGCCTCGACGCCGCCCTCACCGGATGGCTGGAGGGCTATCGTGACGTGCTGACCGGCGGCCTGGCGGACCGGGGGTTCCCGGTGGGGCCCTACGTCCAGTTCGTGCGCTGGCACGACCCGCGCAGCGGACTGCGCAGCTTCCTCGGCGGGCCGCGCTTCTCCCAGGGATACGCCGCGGTCCGCAACCGCCCGGGCATCCTCGTCGAGGCGCACATGCTCAAGCCGTACCCCGTGCGAGTGGCCGCGACCCGGGCGCTGCTCGATGTCACCCTCGATCACGTCGCGTCGCGCGCGGCCGAGCTGCGCCGGCTGACCGCCGAGGCGGATGCGCGATCGGCCTCGGCGGCCTTCCGCGCCGACTCCCTGACCCTGCGCTGGAACCGCGGCGAGCGCTCGCGGCCATTCGAGTTCCTGGGGGTGCAGTACGAGGCGGTCACCAGCGAGATCAGCGGCGGCGACTACTTCCGCTATCACGCCGATCGACCGGACACGTTCCTCGTCGACTACCACGATGCGCCCGAGCCGGCGGTCCGGGTGCCGGTGCCGGAGGCGTACCTCGTGCCCCCGGCCTGGACCGGGGTCATCGCTCGCCTCGAGGCTCATGGGGTGCGGATGACGAGGTTGACCAGGCCGCGCGAACTGGAGGTCCGCGGCTGGCGCCTGCGCGACTGCTCGTGGAACCAGACGCCGTACGAGGGGCGCCACCGGCTCGACTTCGCGGCGCAAGAGCGCCGCGAGCGACGCCGGTTCCCCGCCGGAACGGCGGTCGTCGACCTGGCGCAGCCGGCCGCGCGGCTGATCGTGCACCTGCTCGATCCGGCGGGTCCGGACGCCCTGCTCCGCTGGGGGTTCTTCGACGCGCAGCTGACCCGGGTCGAGTACGTCGAGAGCTACGTCATCGAGGCGATGATGCCCGGGATGATCGCCGCCGATCCGGCGCTCGCCGACAGCCTGGCCGCCCGCAAGGCGCGCGATCCCGCCTTCGCGGGGGATCCGTGGGCCATCCGGCGCTGGTTCTACGAGCGGACGCCGTATCACGACGACCGTGCCTGGGTCTATCCCGTGGCGGCGATCGACGACCGGAGTGCTCTCGATTTTCTGCGGTGAGCCTCGCCAGTTTTGACGCGATCTTAACGTGGCCCAAATATATTGCGCCTACGCTTTCGGCGGCGTCGCGCGATCTCCGCGCGGCGCCGGACCAGGTCTCCGGACTCCGACCCGAAGGATGCGTGATGATGAAGATGCGCCTGCTCGTCTGCCTGCTCGTCATGGTGATGTCGGTCGCCTGGGCCCAGTCGGTGACCGTCGATCCCGACCTGCCGTCCTACACGAAGACCCGTGGTGTCTCGGGTTCGATCAAGAGCATCGGCTCGGACACGATGAACAACCTCATGGCCCTGTGGTCGGAGGACTTCCGCTCGATCTACCCGAGCGTCCAGGTGG
This sequence comes from bacterium, assembly GCA_014730255.1. Taxonomy (GTDB): domain Bacteria; phylum Krumholzibacteriota; class Krumholzibacteriia; order LZORAL124-64-63; family LZORAL124-64-63; genus Glo-17. Next base: position 11,104 of record WJIQ01000373.1, read on the forward strand.
AGATCGAGGGCAAGGGCTCGAGCACCGCGCCGCCGGCCCTGATCGCGGGCACGAGCAACTTCGGTCCCATGAGCCGCGCCATGAAGTCGGCCGAGCAGGACGCCTTCGAGGCGAACTTCGGCTACCAGTGCACGCACCTGCGCACGGCCATCGACATGCTGGCGGTGTTCGTCCACAAGGACAACCCCATCGAGGGTCTCACGCTCGAGCAGCTGTCGGCCATCTTCGCCAAGAATCCGACCCACAACCTCCGCACGTGGGGCGATCTGGGACTGACCGGCGAGTGGGCCAACAAGCCCATCAGCCTCTACGGCCGCAACAGCGCCAGCGGCACCTACGGCTTCTTCAAGAAGAACGCGCTGGCCAAGCTCGACTTCAAGGACTCGGTCAAGGAGCAGGCCGGCTCCAGCGCGGTCATCCAGGCGGTCGCCCGCGACAAGTACGGCATCGGCTACAGCGGCATCGGCTACAAGACCGCCGACGTGCGCGCGGTGCCCCTGAGCGCCGACCCGGGCATGGGTGGCGAGTACGTCGAGGCCATCGCCGACAACGCCTACACCGGGGAGTATCCGCTGGCGCGGTTCCTCTACCTGACCATCAATTACAAGCCGGGCAGCGAGCTGGACCCCCTGCGCCGGGAGTTCGTGACCTACGTGTTCTCCCACGAGGGCCAGCTGAACGTGGTCAAGGACGGCTACTACCCGGTGACCGCGGCGATCGCGCGGGAGGATCTCGAGAGCGTCGGCATCACGCCAGGGTTCTAGTGCCGTCGCCGAACGATGACTCGAGGCGGGTCGGCCGCCGGCGCCGCGGCCGACCCCGCGCTTGCGCCTGGCAGGCGACCAGGAGAGGGCGGAGATGACGGACAAGCGGCAAGGTAAGGGCGGCGGGAGCTTCTCCGGGCGCACCCGCGCGCGGGCGCCGAAGCGCTCGGTCCTGGTCGCCGACAAGGTCGCGCGCTGGGTCATCGCCCTCGGGGGGATCGGCAGCATCGTCGCGGTGTCGCTGGTGGGCCTGTTCCTGCTCTACGTGGTCATTCCCCTGTTCGTGCCCTCGGAGGTGGACGAGGCCCGGTCGCTGGACACCGGCAGCACGCCGGCCCGGGTCGAGCACGTGGCCATCAACGAGCACGGCACCATGACCTGGGCCCTGCATCGGGACGGCTCGATCTACGTGCGCCGGCTCACCGATGGCCGCGTGATCCGGCGGCTCGAGGTGCCCGACGCCAGGGGCATGACCTGCTGGACCTTCGGGATCTCGGACGATCGCTGCGCCTTCGGCTATGCCGACGGGAGCGTGCGGCTCGGCCGCCTCGGGTTCGGCACGCGGTTCATCGACCCCGACGAGGCGCCCGCCGAGCTGCTCGACCTGGAGATCGGCCAGTCGGCCCCCTTCCGCGACGGCGTGGCGCAGCGGACGCCGGAGGACCAGTTCCGCTACCAGTTCCTCGAGCTCGAGCTGGAGGAGCCGCTGGCGCTGACCGAGCGCCCCATCGTCCGCATCGACCAGACCACCGGCAACCGGGGCACCGTGATGGCCGCCCTGGACGCGGCCGGCCTGGTGCACGTGCGTCAGGTCCGGGAGCGGCGCAACCTCCTGACGGGCGAGACGACGCGCACCCTGGTGGGCGAGAGCGTCGACCTCGTGGCGGCCGGCCTGCTGACCGACGGGGGCATCCAGCCGGCGCACCTGCTGCTCACCGGCCTCGGCGACAACGTCTACCTCGCCTGGTCCGATGGCCGCCTCCTGCGGCTGGACACCCGCGACCCACGCGATCCGTCGGTCGCCGAGGAGCTGGACGTCGTGCCCGAGAGCGGGCACACGATCACGGCCCTGACCTGGCAGATCGGCCGCGCGTCCCTGGTCGTCGGCGACGACATGGGCCGGGTGCGGGTCTGGTTCCGGGTCGCCGATCCCGACGACGAGACCCCCGACGGCCTCGCCCTGGCCCTCGCGCACGACCTCGCCGGCCACGACGCCATGGCGACGGCGCTCACGCCGTCGGCGCGCACGCGGATGCTCGCCGCCGGCTTCGCCGACGGGGCGATGGCGCTCTACCACGTCACCAGCGACCAGCGGCTGGTCCTGCACCGGGTCGACGAGGCGGGCGAGCCGGTCGAGCACGTGGCCATCAGCCCGCGCGACGACATCCTGCTGACGCTGTCGCGCGGCACGGCGAAGATCTGGGACGTCGAGGCTCCGCACCCGGAGACCAACTGGAAATCGCTCATGGGCCGGGTCTGGTACGAGGGGTACAGCGAGCCCACGTACGTCTGGCAGTCGTCGGCCGCCACGGACAGCTTCGAGCCCAAGTACAGCCTGGTGCCGCTGATCTTCGGTACCCTCAAGGCGACGCTCTACTCCCTGCTCTTCGGCCTGCCGCTGGCCTGGGCGGCGGCGATCTACTCCTCGGAGTTCCTGCACCCGCGGGCCAAGGCCAAGATCAAGCCGGTCATCGAGCTGATGGCCAGCCTGCCGTCGGTGGTCCTGGGCTTCCTGGCCGCGCTGGTCTTCGCCCCGTTCCTCGAGAAGCTCGTGCCCGAGACGCTCACCGCGTTCGTCACCGTGCCGTTCTGTTTCCTGCTCGGCGCCCACCTCTGGCAGCTGCTGCCCAAGGAGAAGGCGCTGCACTGGTCGCGCTTCAAGTTCCCGCTCATGTTCGTCGGCCTGCCGGCGGGCCTCGTGCTGGCCGGCGCGCTCGCGCCCGGCGTCGAGGGCACGCTGTTCGCGGGCGACATCGTCGCCTGGCTCGACGGGCAGATCGGCACCGGCACGGTGGGCTGGATGTTCATCCTGCTGCCGCTCAGCGGCCTGGCGGTCTTCCTGTTCAACGCGACGACGGTGGACAACTGGCTGCGCCGCTCCGGCCGCGACTGGTCGCGGTTCGGCTTCGCGCTCACCGACCTCGGCCGGTTCCTCGTCAGCGCGGTGGCGACCCTGGCCGTGGCCTGGCTCGCCTCGTGGGTCCTGACCTCGGCGGGCCTCGATCCGCGCGGCAGCTACGTGGACACCTACGTGCAGCGCAACGCCCTGGTGGTCGGCGTGGTGATGGGCTTCGCGATCATCCCCATCATCTACACCATCAGCGAGGACGCGCTCTCGGCGGTGCCCGACCACCTGCGTGCCGCCTCGCTCGGCGCCGGGGCCACGCCCTGGCAGACGGCGATCCGGGTGATCATCCCGCCGGCGGTGAGCGGCCTCTTCTCGGCGATGATGATCGGCCTCGGCCGCGCGGTCGGCGAGACGATGATCGTGCTCATGGCGGCGGGCAACACGCCGGTCATGGAGTGGAACATCTTCAACGGGTTCCGCACGCTGTCGGCCAACATCGCCGTCGAGCTGCCCGAGGCGGTGCAGAACAGCACGCACTACCGCACGCTGTTCCTCGCGGCGCTGACCCTGTTCGTGCTGACGTTCATCCTGAACACCGCGGCCGAGACGGTGCGCATCCACTTCCGCAAGAAGTCGATGGAGCTATGAGTAGCAGGGCGGTCACCACGCGATCCGAAGCCACGGCACGGCCGGCCGGCACGCCGCCGGGCCGGCTCGACCACGGGGTGCGCCAGCGGACCAGGCGCTCGCGCGTGGTCACCTCGATGCTCGCCCAGGGCGAGCCCCTGATGTGGCTGACCGGCGGCGGGCTGGTCCTGTGCTGCGTGATGATCGTCGGCCTGCTCGGCCTGGTGTTCTACGAGGGATTCCGCACGTTCTGGCCGCAGCCGGTCGAGAGCTTCGAGCTCGTCGATGGCCAGACGTACTGGGGCGAGGTCTCGCGTAGCGAGGAGTTCTCGCCCGAGCCCTCGCTGCTGGAGAATCTCGATCCGGCCGCGGCGGAGGCGGCCCGGGCCGAGATGGCCGAGCACGAGGGGGAGCTGCGCCGGCACCTGGTGCGCACCGGCAACTTCGACCTGACGTCCGAGCACTTCAACTGGGTGAGCGACTACGAGCTGGTCGACGGCCAGCCGACGCGGCCGGAGTGGGCGATCGTGATCGAGCGGCTGAGCTGGGGCCGGTTCTACGGCCAGCCGGTCGCCTTCCTCGAGGATGGCGACGTCGTCGTCGAGGGCGCGGACGCGGTCTGGGACCGCTACCGCGCCGAGCACCCGGTCGTGCGCGACCGCTACGACCGCATGCGCCATCTCGAGACCCATGCCATGGCCAGGCTGAACCACCGCGTCGAGCAGGCGCGGCTCGAGCGTCGCCAGGCCGAGCTCGACCATGGCCTCGACTCGCCCGAGTGGCGCGCCGCCGATGCCGCCGCGCGCCAGGTCGAGGAGGAGACCGCCCAGCAGTTCGCCGACCTCACCGACGAGATCGAGGCCCTGCGCGCGGAGAACGCCCGCCAGGCCATGCGCCTGGAGACCGCCACCGGCCAGACCGCCGAGATCTCCCTCGGCGAGATCGTCCGGGCCTACCCCGCCAACCAGGTCTCGACCTGGGACAAGATCTCGCTCTATGCCTCGCGCTGGAGCGAGTTCCTGACCGACGAGCCGCGCGAGGCCAACAGCGAGGGCGGCGTCTACCCGGCCATCTTCGGCACCGTGGTCATGACGCTGATCATGTCGCTGCTGGTGGTCCCCTTCGGCGTCCTGGCGGCGCTCTACCTGCGCGAGTACGCCAAGGCGGGCACCATGGTCTCGGCCGTCCGCATCTCCATCAACAACCTCGCCGGCGTGCCGAGCATCGTCTTCGGCGTGTTCGGCCTCGGCTTCTTCAGCTACATCATCGGCGGCGCCATGGATCAGGCGTTCTTCGCGGCCAAGCTGCCGAGCCCGACCTACGGCACGGGTGGCCTGCTGTGGGCCTCGCTCACCCTGGCGCTCCTGACCCTGCCGGTGGTGATCGTGGCCACCGAGGAGGCCCTCGCGGCCGTGCCCAACTCCATGCGCGAGGGCAGCTACGCCTGCGGCGCCTCGAAGTGGCAGACCATCCAGCGCATCGTCCTGCCGCGGGCGATGCCGGGCATCATGACCGGCACCATCCTGGCGATGGCCCGCGGGGCGGGCGAGGTGGCGCCGCTGATGCTCGTGGGCGCGGTGAAGCTCGCGCCCGAGCTGCCCATCGACGGCATCCCGCCGTTCATCCACCCCGAGCGCAGCTTCATGCACCTGGGCTTCCACATCTACGACCTCGGGTTCCAGAGCCAGAACTCCGAGGCGGCCAAGCCCATGGTGTTCACCACGACGCTGCTGCTGATCCTGATCATCACCGGCCTGAACCTGGCCGCGATCTGGCTGCGGACGCGATTGAGGCGTAAATTCGTGGCGAATCAGTTCTGATCGTCCCCTGCGGACGACGATGCGAGACAGAGGACCCCATGAGCCAGCAGAAGGAAACGTCCATGGAGCAACCCGCAATGCGAGCCGAGGCCGGCGGCCAGGGGCATGCCGCGGCGGCCGGCAAGGGTGAGAGCCGCCTGGAGGCCATCGCCGCCGGTGCGACCATCGAGGCGGACATCCACCCGGAGCTGCGAGCCGAGGACGCCGTCCTCGAGATCCAGGACTTCAACCTCTGGTACGGCGACAAGCAGGCGCTGTACGACATCGCCATGCCCGTCCCTCGCGGCAAGGTCACCGCGCTGATCGGCCCCTCGGGCTGCGGCAAGTCGACGCTCCTGCGCTCGGTCAACCGGCTCAACGACCTCATCGACTCGGTGCGCATCGAGGGCGACATGCTGCTCAACGGCGACTCGATCTACGGCCGCTCGGTCGACGTGATCGAGCTGCGTCGCCGCATGGGCATGGTCTTCCAGAAGTCCAACCCCTTCCCGATGTCGATCTTCGAGAACGTGGTCTACCCCCTGCGCATCGACGGCGAGGGCAACCGCAACGTGCTCAAGGAGGTCTGCGAGCGCTCGCTCAAAGGCTCGGCGCTGTGGGAGGAGGTGCAGGACCGCCTCGGCGACTCCGCGCTCGGCATGTCCGGCGGCCAGCAGCAGCGCCTGTGCATCGCGCGGGCCATCGCGGCCGAGCCGGAGGTGCTGCTGATGGACGAGCCCTGCTCGGCGCTCGACCCGATCGCCACGAGCAAGATCGAGGAGCTGATCACCGACCTGCGCGGCGAGTACTCGATCCTCATCGTCACGCACAACATGCAGCAGGCCTCGCGCGTGAGCGACTACACCGCCTTCATGTACCTCGGACGGCTCATCGAGTACGGGCCGACGGCGGAGATCTTCACCAATCCGCACCTCAAGGAGACCGAGGACTACATCACGGGGCGGTTCGGGTAGCGGCGACGCGCCCGCACCGGCGCCACCGGTCCGGTCGTCCTGCGGTGTCCGGTAGCCCTCCCTGCCAGGCCGCTCCCGCTCGCGGCGGGGCATCTCGCGATGACCAGGTCACCTCGATGTGATCTTGTGCGCCGTCCCCCCCCTGCCTAGCATCATCGGACCCGACACTCGCGACTCGAACAGGAGGGGTTCGAATGCGTTCGTATCGATATGGATTCCTGCCGCTGATCCTCGTGGTGCTGGCGTCCACCGCCATCGCCGCATCTCCCGGCTCGTCGCCCTCGACTCCGACGGCGACCGACAAGGACCTCGTCCTCGACGGCAGCATGGTCCACGACGTCGGCGAGCTGCTGCTGAACGTGACCAACTGGGGGCTCATCGGCTCGCAATACTCCAACGCGACCAGCTACAGCGACGCGCCGTCCGGGATGTGGCCGGCGTCGAGCGGAATCAACTACGTCTGGGGAGCCGGCCTCTGGATCGGCGCGGTCCGGGCGGGCGAGATCGCCGTGTCCACGGGGCAGTACGAGACGGAGATCCTCGCCTTGCCCGGACCCGAGCACGTGATCTACGAGCTGGGCTGGCAGACCCCCGGGGCCATCCGCTACCCGTGGGGCGACCCCGACGACGACGGGGACGGCCTCGAGGACGAGGACCCGTGGAACGGCCTCGACGACGACCTCGACGGCGCGGTCGACGAGGACGGCGCCGGAGCGAGCGACCAGATGTTCCGCGCCGAGATGTACGACGATACGGCCCTCGCCCAGGACATCTGGCCGGACCACGATCCGTTGCACGTGAAGATCGTCCAGACCTCGCTGCAATGGTCAGCCGACGAGGTCGACGATCTCGTCGGCGTGGAGTACACGATCACCAACGTCGGCGCCACGACGCTCGAGGACCTGTACGTCGGCATGTTCTGCGACTTCGACATCGGGTTCGACGACGGCCCGTCCGGGGCGATCGACGACCTCGTCGGCTACACCGACGCCATGGTCGCGCCCTACGAGGGCCAGCCCGAGGTCCACGTCCAGGTCGCGCACGCGCACGACGGCGGCGGCCTGCCCGGCGCGGGCTGGATGGGCTGGGCCCTGCTCGGGCATCCGACCGATCCCGAGGGGCAGCAGGCGCCCGAATCGGTCGGCGTCCGCACGTTCCAGCGTTACAGCGGACAGGCACCCTACGATCAGGGCGGCGACCCGACCAATGACACGGAGCGCTACGAGACGCTGTCGATGGCGACCATCGACCCCGACGCGCCCTGGCCCGACGACTGGCGCCTCCTGACCAGCACCGGCCCCTTCGCCACGCTGGCGCCCGGCGAGTCGATCTCCGTCGCCTACGCCCTGGTCGCCGGCGCGGACGAGGCGGAGATGCTGCGCCACGCCGCCCGCGCGCGCCTGGTCTACGAGGGGATGGCCTTCGATCGCGACGGCGACCCCGCCAACGGCGACGAGTTCGTCGTGCGCTGGATCGGACCGGAGGAGCTGGCCGTCTCCATCGAGGATCCCGGCATCGCGCAGGACACGCCGCTGCCCGACGAGGTGGCCATCGAGGCCGCGCCCAACCCCTTCAACCCGTCGCTCGAGGCCGCGTGCTACCTGCCGCGGGCCGGCAACGTGCGCCTGACGGTGCTCGACGCCCGCGGCCGCTGCGTGCGTGTGCTGCACGATGGCCACGCGGCCGCGGGCGAGGTCCGCTGGCGGTGGGATGGACGCGACGCCGGCGGCCAGCGGGTGGCCAGCGGCGTCTACGTCCTGCGGCTCGAGACCGAGCGTCGGATCAGCCGGAGGGCGGTCACGCTGGTGAAATGACCCGCACCCGGTGTGACTGGCCCGTGCCGCCCACGATCGTTCGCGATCGTGGGCGGCGTCGCGTGGTCGCCATGGTCCAGGGCGGACGGCAGATTGGTCCGGCCGCAGTGATGTGCTAGGCTCGAAGGCACCGGGGACGCATCGTGCGGCCGCTTCACGGCTCGCGTCGATGAACGTGGAGCGGCTGGCCCACGGCGTGACGGCCCGTGCCCCGCACATACGACCAGGAATGGAGGAGCCCGCATGGCGACGGCCCGACCTGGCGAGGAGACCGGACCGGAGGTGCTGCACCGCTGGTCGGCCCGCAACCTGCAGCCGGTGATCCTGGTCTACACGGCGCTCGTGTTCCTGGTCTTCATGGCCGCGGCGCGGTTCCTGTTCCATTCGCCGGAGGCAGTCAAGGCGCTGGCGATCGGCGCCGTGGGGTTCATCGTTCCGCTGTCCGCGGGGCTGGTCGGCCGGCGCGAGTACCGGCTCCTTGGCGACGTCCTGCAGAGGCGGCCGGACACCCCGCGACGACCCCGCGATTTCGAGGGCGTCTTCCGGATCGGCGACCTGTCGCACGTCGTCCCGACGCGGCACGGTTTCAAGTTCTACCGCCGGCTGGACGAGCCGCGGGCGCTGCGGCGCCTGTGGAAGCTCCACGTCTCGGACGCGTACTCCGGCGAGGTGCATGCCTCGGGCCCGGATCGCGACCGGGTGATCGACCTCCTCGCCGACTCGGGGGTCGAGGTCCGCCGCGGCCGCGGCCGCCGCTGAAGGCCTCCTGGCTGGCCGGGTTCGCCGCGGTCGAAGGCCGCCGATTCGATCCGTCGGTCGGACGCGGTGCCGACGCGCCCATATGCAGCACGATTGGCGTTGCAGCGCCGATGTGATAGCATCGTCCGGCTGAACGCACGGGCCTCGGCCGTGCGCGAATCTCCGACCCATCCGCGGAGGATCCCCATGAAGATCTTGCTCACGCTCGCCCTCTGCCTCGCGCTCACCGTGCCCGCCCTGGCCGAGAAACCCCAGTACGACACGCCCGGGCAGCCCGACCGCGTCCCGTGCGGCCTGACCAGCATCGTCCATGACTGGGACTTCGCGATCTCCGACCACGGCTTCACGACCGCCGCCTGCGACGACCAGGGCGTGCCGGTCTGGGAGCACGGACCGACCAGCTACATCCCCGATGTGCCCGGCGACTGCTGGGGCACCGATCTCGACGCCGACTACGCGCTGGACGCGGGCGAGTCCCTCGTCAGCCCCACCTTCTCCGTCGACGCCACGACCTACCTCGTCGAGGTCGTCCACTACTACTCGATGGAGTATCTCTGGGACGGCGGCAACGTCACCGTCAACGGCGAGGCCATCGCGCCGCTGGTGGGCTACCCGGGCCTGATCAGCGTGCCCCAGGACTGGTACTCCTGGTGCGTGGACGAGGAGATGGGGTTCACCGGCGTGGACTCGGGATGGCTGACCACGTGCTTCGACCTCAGCGCCTACGTCGGTCAGGACGTGACCCTGAGCTTCGACTTCGGCGCGGACGACTTCGGGGTGGAGGCCGGCTGGTACATCGCGGCCGTCCGCGTCGGCTCGGACCAGGCCGTGCCGGTGGAGCAGGAGAGCCTGACCGGGATCAAGGCGCGGTTCGACTGAGCGACGCTGGAAGTCTGGGCACCGCCAGGTGTGCGGAGGCCGATCACCGTGCGCGGTCGAGGACCTCGCGCACCTTCGATGCCAGGCTGGTCGACGAGAACGGCTTCTGGACGAAGTCGACGTCGTCGTCCAGGACACCTTGGTGGGTGATGACGTCGGCGGTGTAGCCGGACATGTAGATGTGCGCGATTCCGGGGTGCCGATCATGGATCCGCGCCACGAGGTCGCGCCCGTTCATCTCCGGCATGATCACGTCGGTGATCAGGAGATCGATCGGCCGATCCTCCGCGTCGGCGATGCGGATGGCCTCCTCCGGCGAGGCGGCCGTGATCACGGCGTAGCCCAGGCGTTCGAGGATGGCGGCGGTGAGCTCGAGGATCGCCGTCTCGTCCTCGACGATCATGACGGTCTCGGGCCCGCCGACCGGCGCGGCCGCTGCGGCCAGCTCGCCCGGGGTGCCGGGGGTCGCGGTTCTCGGCTCGTCGTGCCGCGGGAGGCAGATGCGGAAGGTCGTCCCCCGTCCCGGCTCGCTGTCGACGTCGATGAACCCGTCGTTCTGCTTGACGACGCCGTAGACGGTGGCCAGCCCGAGCCCCGTTCCCTCGCCAGCTGCCTTCGTGGTGTAGAAGGGCTCGAAGATGTGCGCCATGGCCTCGTCGTCCATGCCGCAGCCGTCGTCGCTGACGCTGAGCATCAGGTACTCCCCGGGCGAGGACCCGGGCCGGGAGGTGCTGCCGGCGACCCCGAGGTCGAGGTGATCGGTCTCGATGACGATCTTGCCGGGCCGCTGGCCGATGGCATCGCGGGCATTGACGCAGAGGTTGGCCAGGATCTGGTCGACCTGGGCAGGGTCGATGTGGATCCGCGCCGGGCCGGCCCCGGGGCGCCAGACGAGCTCGATGTCCTCGCCGATGAGCCGTCCGAGCATCTTGAGCATGGAGGAGACCGTCGCGTCGAGGTCGAGCACCCGGGGCGTGGCCGTCTGCTTGCGGGCGAAGGCCAGCAGCTGGCGGGTGAGGTCGGCCGATCGCTGCGCCGATTGCGAGATCTGCTCGAGGTGTTCCTGCAGCGCCCCATCGTCCGAGGTCCGCGCGAGCGCCAGCTCGGCGTGCCCCAGGATCACGTTGAGCATGTTGTTGAAATCGTGCGCCACGCCGCCAGCCAGGCGACCCACCGACTCGATCTTCTGCGCCTGCGCGAGCTGCTCGCGTAGCCTGTCCTGCTCGATCTCGGCGAGCTTGTGCTCGGTGACGTCCAGGATGATGCCGTGCCAGAGCACGCTGCCGTCCTCGAGCCGCCGCGGCTCGGCCTGCGACCAGCACCAGCGCTGTCCCCGCCGGGGCAGCACGACCCGGAAATCGGCCTGGAAGGTGTCGAGCGCCCGGGCCGATTCCGCGATGGCGGCCCTGACGCGGTCGAGGTCCTCGGGATGGAGACGGTCGAACACCAGCGCGGCGTCTTCGCGGACCTGCTCGGGCGTGACCTCGTAGATGTAGTCGACGCCCGGGCTGGCGTACGGGAACGCCGAGCGGCCGTCCGGATAGAGCCGGTACTGGTAGATGACCCCGGGGATGAGGCGGGCGAGGTTGTCCAGCAGGGCATGGCTGTCCCTGAGCGCGATCTCCGCCGCCTTCCGGGCGGTGATGTCGGCGTGGATGCCGAACATGGCGAGCGGCCGCCCCTCGGCGTCGCGCGTCATGACCCGGCCGCGCGAGAGCACCCACACCCAGTGGCCGTCCGCATGGCGGATCCGGAATTCCGCCTCGAAGTCGCGTCCTGACTCGGCCAGGCTGGCGTCGACCTGCGCGCGCACGGCCGGCATGTCGTCCGGATGGACCCGCGAGGCCCAGGTGTGGTAGTCGCAGGGTTCCAGCTCGGCCAGGGTGTGCCCGAGCATCGTGGCCCAGGCCTCGTTGAGGACGAGCTCGCCGCTGGGGACCGTCCACTTCCACGTGCCCAGTCGCGAGGCCTCGATGACGAAGCCGAGTCGTCGCCGCTCGTCGTCGAGAGCCTGCTCGGCCCGTCGCCGCTCCGTGACGTCGTGCAGGCTTCCGGCCAGCCGCACGATCTCTCCGTCGGTGTTCCGCTCGGCCCGCCCGGTCACGATGCAGGTGCGCACCTCGCCACCGGGGCGTCGCAGCCTGGCTTCCAGCTCGTAGGGGGACCCCTCGGTCGCGCAGCGCTCGACCGCCGCGAGCA
>WJIQ01000374.1 GCA_014730255.1 bacterium
CCCGGCCAGCATCATGAACACCAGCAACCACTTCTCCCACGCCAGGAGGTGGGCGTAATTCGCCGCCGGGCCCACCGAGCCGAGGCCGGGGCCGATGTTGCCGAGGCTAGCGGCGGTCGCGCCGATGGCGGTCACGAGGTCGCGACCACCCAGGGTCAGGACGATCACGCCGATCACGTAGACGGTCACGAAGAGCAGGAAGAACCCCAGGACGTTGGTCGCCAGGTTCGGCTTGACCGCATGCCCGTTGAACCAGAGCGTGGTGACCGCGCGCGGATGCACGAGCTTCTTGAGCTCCAGCTTGCCCACCTTCAGCAGCAGCAGGAGCCGCATGACCTTGATGCCGCCGCCGGTGCTGCCGGCGCAGCCGCCGACGGCCATCAAGAGCAGCAGGATCGCGTGCGAGACCGGTGGCCACTGCAGGTAGTCGGCCGTCCCGAAACCGGTCGTCGTGATGATCGCCACCACCTGGAAGACGGTGTGCCGGACGGTGTCGTGGACGGCCGGGTACGTGCCGGCGGCGAAGAGGGCGACCCCGATCAGCAGCACCGACAGCAGCGTGAGCCCGCCGTAGAACCGGAACTCGTCGTCCCGCGAATAGACCGTCAGCTTGCCCGAGAGGGCCAGGTAGTGCAGCGCGAAGTTCACGCCCGCCAGGAACATGAAGACGATCACGATCCAGTCGACGGCCGGATCCTGGTACGCCCCCACGCTCCCGTTGCGGGTCGAGAAACCGCCGGTGGCCATGGTCGCCATGGCGTGGCAGATGGCGTCGAAGAACGACAGGCCGGCGATCATCAGCGCGGCCGCCTCGAGCACCGTCAGGAGCACGTACACGCCCCACAGCAGCTTGGCGGTCTGGCTGATCCGCGGGGTCAGCCGCTCGGCCACCGGGCCGGGCACCTCGGCGCGGAACAGCTGCATGCCGCCGACGCCCAGCAAGGGTAGGATCGCCAGCGCGAGCACCACGATGCCCATGCCGCCCAGCCAGTGCGACAGCGAGCGCCACAGGAGCAGACCATGGCTCTTCGCCTCGATGTCGGTGAGGATGCTCGCGCCCGTGGTCGTGAAGCCGCTGATCGACTCGAAGGCCGCGTCGGTGTAGGTCGGGATCTGACCGGAGAACCAGGCCGGCAACGCCCCCAGCAGGCCGACGGCGAGCCAGCCCAGGGTGACCACCGCGAAGCCCTCGCGCACGCGGATGTCCGAGGCGCTCGCCCCCCACCACCACATCGCCGCAGCGAGCACGGCGCCGACGCCGGCACCGGCCAGGAACGACCACGCGTCGCCGTCTTGGGCGACGGCCGAGGCGACCGCCGGCAGCAGCAGGCCGAGCGACGTCACACCGAGCAGGAAGCCCAGCACCCGGATCACCGCGCGCACGTTCACGCGGTCGCCTCCACGTCACGGCGCCTCATCGCTTCCTCGGCTCCTCGGTCGAGAAGTACGACTCGACGGCCTCCTGGCCCGACGGCAGCGTGAACACGAGCACCTGCTCGCCGGGCCGCAGGACGGTCTTTCCGCTGGGCGTCTCCACGCCCTTCTTCTTGATCACCGCCCCGATGACCGCGTCGCCCGGGAACTCGAGCTCGTTGAGCGGCACGCCGACGGCGCGGTGCCCCTCCTCGAGGCGATACTGGAGGATCTCCGCCCCGGTGCGGCCGAGCGCCTCGGCGGACACGACCGCGCCGCGCCGCACGAAGCGCGCGATGCTGGTCGCGGTCGATCGCCGCGGCGACACCGCCGAGTCGATGCCCAGGCGCGGCAGCAGCTCCAGGTAGTCCACCCGGTTGACCAGGCAGACGGTCCGCCGCGCGCCCTGCCGCCGGGCGAGCAGGCAGCTGAGCATGTTGACCTCCTCGTCCTTGCCGACGGCCACGAACCCGTCCATGTCGCCGATCCCCTCGTCGATCAGGGGCGCGGTGTCGACCGGATCGATGTTCAGGACCAGCACGTGGTGCAGGGCCTCGCTGGCCTCCTGGCACCGTCCGGGATCCGGATCGACCAGCTTGACCTTCACGCCCGCCGAGCAGAGGTCGCGCGCCAGCTCGACGCCCATCGCCGTGGCACCGACGATCATCACCTTCTGCAGCGGTTCCTGGTGGGCGTGCACGTAATAGAGGGAGCGGTCGACCAGGCGACGCGTACCCGTGAAGTAGATCGTGTCGTCGGGCAGGAGGGTCGTATCGCCGTCGGGGATGATCGTCTCGCCATCGCGGACGACGGCGGCCACAAGGGCGAGGTTACCGCCCAGTTCCTTGCGCAGGTCGCGCAGGCTCTTGCCCGCGACGTCGCTGTCCGGTTCGACGGTCGCTCCGACCACGCGCACACGGCCGTTGGCGAACCGATAGGCCTCGACCGCGCCGGCCCGGAAGAGGATCTCGCGGATCGAATGCGCCGCCTCGTGATCGGGGTTGATGGCCATGTCGATGCCGGGGAAGACGGTCCGACCGCCCACGTAGTAGTCCTCGTTGCGCACGCGTGCGACCTTGGTGCGCGCGCCGAGGCGGTCGGCGGTGAGCGCGGCGACGATGTTGACCTCGTCGCGGTTGGTGACCGCGGCGAACAGGTCGCAGTCGGTCATGCCGATGCGCTCGAGCGCGGCGGGGCTCATGCCGTTGGTGTGCTCGAAGCGGCAGTCGAGGTTCTCCTGGGCATTGGCGAGCACGCCGGCGTCGCGATCGACCAGGATCACGTCGTTGTTGGCGGCGCTCAGGCTGCGCGCCAGGTCGCTGCCGACCGCACCGGCGCCGATGATCACGATCTTCACGCCCGGCCTTCCCGGTACGAGTTCAGGGCGTCGAGCACCGTGTCCATGGCCCGGCCGTCGACCCCGAGGCAGGGGATCAGCCGGATGCGGTCGGTGCCGACGGCGAGGGCGGCCACCCCGTGGCTCGCGAGGTGCTCGAGCAGCTCCTCGGCGTCGCCCGGCGGAGCGACGTCGACCATCACGATGTTCGTCTCGACCGGATGAGAGACACCGAGCAGCGCGTTGTCCAGATCGTCGGCGATGCGACGCGCGTGCGCGTGGTCCTCGGCCAGGCGGTCCAGCTGGTAGTCGAGGGCGTACAGGCAGCCCGCGGCCAGCATGCCCGCCTGTCGCATGCCGCCGCCCAGCCGCTTCCGCAGCCGCCGCGCGTACTCGATGGTGTCCAGGTCGCCGGCCAGGCACGACCCGACCGGGGCGCCGAGCCCCTTGCTGAAACAGACCGAGACCGTGTCGACGGGGCCGCACAGGTCAGCCAGCGCCAGACCGGTCGCCACGTGCACGTTCCACAGGCGCGCGCCGTCCAGGTGCACCCGCAGGCCGTGCGCCCGCGCGGCCCGGGACACCTCCTCGACCAGCGGCTGCGGGAAGATGCGACCGCCCGCCTTGTTGTGCGTGTTCTCCAGGCTAAGCAGCGCCGGCGTGGCGAAGTGCACGTCGTCCGGCGGCATGGCGGTCGCGACCTGCGCCCATCCGAAGGCGCCCCCGTCGCCGGGGATCAGGATCGTGTGCGCACCCCAGAGCGCCGATGGCGCACCGCCCTCGTAGAAGTAGATGTGCGCCGTCGCCTCCAGCAGCAGGGCCTGGCCCGGCCGGACCTGGGCGCCGACCGCGCACTGGTTGGCCATGGTGCCGCTGGGCGTGTAGACCGCCGCTTCCTTGCCGAGGAGCCCGGCCACGCGGTCCTCGAGCCGACGCACGGTGGGATCGTCCCCGAGGACGTCGTCGCCGAGCTCGGCCGCGCGCATGGCCTCCCACATGCCGTCCGTCGGACGCGTGACGGTGTCGCTTCGACAATCGATCACCCGCGCAACCTCCCGCGATGTCGGGCGTCCGGATCACATAAAGAGGCCGGCGTGACGTCTCTGCGAGCGCCTCGCCGGACCCCGGGCCCTGTTGCTGCCGGCGGGCCGGGCCGGGCCGGGGATGCTACCGGTCGGGACCCTGGGTCGCCACCCGATCCTTGAGCATCTTCGACACCTTGAAGACGGGCACCCGCCGCGAGGGGACCGGGACGGCGTCGCCGGTGCGGGGATTGCGAGCCATCCGCTCCTTGCGCTCCTTGACCTTGAACGTGCCGAAGCCGCGGATCTCCAGGTGCTGCCCCTCGACCAGCAGGTCGCCGACCTTCTGCAGGAACAGGTCCACCGTCTCGCCGACTTCCTTCTTCGTCAGGCCCGTGCGCTGGGCGATGTCCTCCACAATGTCGGCCTTGGTCATTCCGGCTCGCCTCCTCGAACGCGATCGTTTTCGTCGAATCATCGGTTGGACTGGGACGACGATCGTCGCGCATAACCACTTTCGCGTCAAGGGCTTTGTGGATCGTTCCGGCGAACGGCCGGCGAACGGCGCGGCGTGTCCCGCCAGCGGGCATCTTGCACGACCACGCCGCGGAAACGTCGCAGGACACAATGCGTCCCTCGGAGGAATCCTGGACCACGCTGCCCCCTCCTGCCGCCGCGGAAGTCTCGAAACGGGCCGCTGGCAGCGAATTCCGCACGCTCCGGCGGTCGTGTCCTCCCATGGCACCACGCTTGCAGCCGGCTGCGCAGGCGGTCGCGGGAGCTTTCCACGCTCAAAGCAACCGTGCCACTGCAACCAGAGGTTGCTCCCGCGATCGCCGTTCGAGCCGCCCCGATCCGGGCAACCTGCGCCTTCAGGAGGATTTCGACATGGCCAGCAAGAAACTCATCACCGCCCTCGTGGGCCTCAGCATCATGGCCCTGGTCGTCGGCTGCGGCAGCGACGACGACAGCCCCACCGCGCCGGTGACCGACACCGCGCCGCCCGCCCTGCCCGGCAACCTCGCCGTGGACTACGCCGCCGCGCAGGACCAGGCGACCATCACCTGGGACGCCAACGTCACCGACGCCGACCTGGCCGGCTACCTCGTCGCCCGGGCCTCGTACGATGGCGATCCCTTGTCGCTGACCGACGCGCCGCAGGCCGCGAACAGCTACCAGGACGACCTCGGCGACTGCTGCGGCCGCCTGCTGACCTACTACGTCCACTCGGTGGACACGAGCGGCAACGTGAGCGCGGCCGCCACGGTGACCCTGCAGATGCCGTCGCCCGAGCCCGGGCGCGACGCCGATCGCAACGCCTACTAGGGTCGACCAGGGGGATCATCCTCCGTTCGCGACGGTGCTCGAGGGGCCTTTCCCGATCCGGGGAAGGCCCCGAGCCGTATACGGTCAGCCCGCCACCCGCAGCTCCGACCATGCCGCGAGGACCGTCCCGGCATCGAGCGTCTCCATCCAGCCGAACTCCTCGCCCCGCGGGTCGTCGCGGCGCGACGGCGCTCGCAGGGCGATCACCTGCTCGCCCGGAGGTTTCCACAGCGCCGGGTCGGTCGGCCCGAAGAGCGCGACGGTGGGCGTGCCGAGCGCCCCGGCGACGTGCATCACGCCCGTGTCGTTGCAGAGGAAGCGGTCGGCCCGCGCGATGATCGCCGCCGTGGTCCCGACCGAGAGGCTGGGCGCGACGACCACGGGCGCATCGCCTGCCGACGGGGTGAGCCGCGCCGACAGGGCGGCCACCTCGCGTCCGTCGGCCGGGCCGTGCAGCACGAGCACCGGGACGCCGCGCCGGGCCACCGCCGCGGCCACGGTCGCGAACCGCTCGGGGGGCCACACGTTCTGCCGCTTGCCCGCGCCGGGATGCAACGCCCAGAACGGCCCCTGACCGACCAGGTCGTCGCAGAGCGCCGCCGCCTCGGCGTCCTGCGCGGACGACGGCACGACCACCGTCGATCGATCGTCGGTCGTGATCCCCACGGCCGCGAGCGGCGCCAGGCTGTGGTCGATGGCGTGACGGTCGAGGTCCGGGCTGGTCGGCAGCCGCAGGCTGAAGGCCTCGGACACGCGCGAGCCGAACGGCGAGCCGTCGCCGCCGATCACCAGCGGCGCCCCGGACCAGAGTGCGAGGTAGGCGCTCGTCGCCGAGAACGACACGCTGTTGAGCACGATCGCCAGATCGGGCCGGAACCCGCGCAGCGCGCCCAGGAACCTCGCGAGCGCGATCGGCCGCCGCCACAGCCGCTGCTCGAATGACAGGATCCGGTCGAGGTGCGGGTTGTGCGCGACGACCTGGTGGTTGACCGGAGCGGTGACGAGGGCGACCTCCGCGTCCGGCCAGGCCCCGGCGATCGCCCGGAAACAGGGCGTCGCGCAGACCATGTCGCCCATCTGATTGTGCTGCCGGACCACGAGGATCCGCTCCGGACGCAGGGCCCGCAACTGGTCCGCCGTCAGCGGAGGGCGGCGCCAGAGACGGGCCGCCGCGCCCGTGATCAGGCGCTTCACCGCGGTCGCCTCCCCGGTCTGGGCTCAAGGTGCCGGGCGTCGGTGCCGATGAATCCGGACAGGACCCGTACGGCGGACGGTCCGCCGGCAGGCACGGTCGCGGGTCCGGTTCCAGGGATTACCATGCGACGCATCGTCACCTTCCTGATCGGGCTGGCCTGGCTGGCCACCGTGAGCCTCGCGGGTTACGAGCTGGTGCAGAAGTCGCCCACCTCGCCGCTGGGCCCGCTGCCCGGCCACGAGATCGCCGGTCGCGTCGACCGTGAGGTGCGTTTCCGCGCCACCACCGGGCTGCGCCCGGTCGACCGGCTCCTGCACGAGAGCACCGAGGCCTGCGTCTACTACCGCGACCTCGCCCTCGGCCGCCTCTGAACCGCCGCGCCCTCAGTATCCCTGCACCTCGCGCTGCCGGTCCTCCAGATCCCGTAAGATGTCCAGGTACGCCTCGTGGCGCCAGGCCGGCAGCTCGCCGCGCGCGACGGCGGCCTTGACCCCGCAGTCCGGCTCGTCGCGATGCAGGCAGGAGCGGAACCGGCAATCCCAGGCCGCGTCGGCGAGGTCGGGGAAGCACTCGCGCAGGGACTCGGGCGCCACCTCCCAGACATCGAACCCGCGCAGACCGGGCGAATCGGCGATGAACCCGCCGCCGGTCAGCGGGAACAGCTCGGTGTGCGTGGTCGTGTGCCGCCCCAGGCCGGTCTTGCCGGTGACCTCGCCGGTGCGCAGACCGAGTCCGGGCTCGATCACGTTCAGGAGCGAGCTCTTGCCCACCCCCGACGCCCCCAGCAGCAAGGAGACCTGGTCGCGCAGGATCTCCGCCAGGGCGTCCATGCCCGCGCCCGTCTCGGCCGACGTCTGCACGACCGTCACCCCGAGCGTGTCGGCGTAGTAGTCCCAGCGCGGATCGCTGGCGACGTCGGGCGCGAGGTCGATCTTGTTCAGGCAGATCACCGGGGCGACGTCCTGGCTGGTCGCGCCGACGAGCAGCCGGTCGACCAGGCTACCCTGCGGCGGGGGCTCGGCGACCGACTGGACGATCACCAGCTGGTCGAGGTTGGCCATCAGCACCTGGGCGCGATGGCCGCCGGTCCGACGGGCCGCCCGCCGGACGATGCTGTTCCGCCGCGGCCGGACCTCCTCGACCACGGCCGCCGGTCCGGCAGCCTCGGCCTCAGGCGGCAGAGGCCGCACGCGCACCTCGTCGCCGGCCACGACGACGGTCTGGGTCTGCTGACGCCCCTTCTTCAGGCGCCCCCGCAGCCGGCAGAGGTAGACCACGTCGCCGGTCGCGACCCGACACGTGCCCGCGCCGGCCCGGATGACCCGTCCGTCCCGCCATTCCGTCGTGTCCCGCGTTCCCGCCACGCCTCCGCCTTCCGACCCTCGCTATCCGTTCTTGCTCTGGCGACCGCGTTTGTCTACGTTTGCCGCCTGGAACATCATCATTCCACGTGTTCTCAAGGTGGTGCAAGCCTCATGGACATTGCCGACGTCCTCAAGCACACCTCGCCCGACCTCTTCCTCCCCGATCTCCAAGCCACAGACAAGCCCGGCGTCCTGGTCGAACTGGTCCAGGGACTGGTGGCGGGCAGCCCGACGATCTCGAAGCAGGACGCGGTCCTGCAGATGCTCGAGAGCCGGGAGGCGCTGGGATCGACGGCGGTCGGGCCCGGTGTGGCGTTCCCGCACGGTCGGACCCTGGCCGTGCAGAAGCTGACGGTGCTGATAGCACGGTCGAAGGCCGGCGTCGATTTCGACTCGGTCGACGGCGAGAAGACCCATCTGTTCTTCGTGCTCATCGCGCCGCCGCAGGACAGCGGGCACAAGTACATCAAGAGCCTGGCCGCCTTGACCGACCGCCTGCAGGACGACGCCCTGCGCCAGCGCCTCATGGAGGCCGACGACTTCGACGCGTTCTGCACCGCTCTCGGAGGTGATTGACCATGCATCCCGAGCTGCAGAAGCTGGTCCTGCTGCAGGACATCGAGGCCAACATACGCGAGGCCGAGGAGCAGGGCGAGGAACTCAAGGAACTCGGATTCAACCTCGACGGCCTCAACCAGCTCAAGGAGCGGGCCGAGGCCATGGCGGGCGAGATCAATCCGCGGCACCTGGCCTACTACCGCCGCCTGACCAGGCGCTTCGGCCATGCCGTGGTGCCGGTGATCGACAACCTGTGCACCGGCTGCTTCGCGAACATCCCCGCGCAGTTCGTCTCGGCGACCAACGAGAACCTGCTCCAGAAGTGCGAGTCGTGCGGCCGGATCCTCTACTGGCCCTGAGGGGACGAACGTCATCGACCGGTGGTAAGCCGGGGCGGCCATCCGTGGTCGCCCCGGCTTGCGCTACGGCCGGGTCAGGCGGGGTGTTCGGGGGTGAAGCGTCCGGTGCGGATGGCGGCGAGGATCTCCGCGGCGGTGCTCGCCGGTTCGTCGAGGCGGTTGGCGTAGCGGCCGATCGCGCGCGTGGAGTGGGCGTCGGAGTTGGCGACCAGCGGCAGCGCATGGTCGGCGGCCAGCCGCCGGATGCGGGCGTGATCGTCGGGGTCGACGTTGCTGGAGTGGCCCTCGATGGCGTCGGGAGGCTCGTCGGCGAGGTCGAGGCCCACCGTGGGCGCATAGCGGTAAGGATGGGCGAGGATCGTCGTACCCCCGCGCTCGCGCACGAACGCGCGCAGGCTCGACCAGTCCCAGTCGCGGGTCTCGAGCTCGCGATCGTCGAGTCCCAGGACGAGGATGTCCTCGGCCTCGTGATCGAGCGTGATCTCGATGCCCGGGATCAGGATCAGCCCGGGCACCTGCGCGGCGAGGACCGCGCGCTCGGCCGACGACACGAGCGCGTGATGGTCGGTGATCGCGACCGCATCGAGGCCCTGTCCGCGGGCGACGGTGAGCTGGTCGATGGCGGCGGACGAGGCGCAGAAGGAGCGCTCGGCGGTGTGCAGGTGGAGGTCGACGCGCATGGGCGCAAGCTAGGCGATCGTCCCCCGCGTGGCCAGTCCGACACGAGTTGCGCCGTCAGGAGCCTGTTCCCGTGATGGTCCGATCGGGCTCGCGGCGGCGACCGAGGACCTCGCGCTCGATCGTCTCGACCAGCTGCTGAGGGTCCTCCGGCGTGACCACGACGCGCACCCGCGGGAACTCCAGCACGACGGCATGCGGGTCCTGCTTGCCGAAGGCGTGGAACTCGCCGAGGCGATCGTTGACGTAGGTGTTGAAGAACCGCGTGATGTGGCCGCGGCCGTAGGTACGCCGCGCATCACTCAGGGCGTCGGGATCTATCGTCACGCGCTCGAGGCCGGCGAGATCGACCACCGTCGTCCAGCCCAGGCGCCGGACGAGCAGATGGTCCCGCGTCAGATCGTACCGGCGGATCGTGAAGTAGCCGGCCAGACCGACGATGAGCACGACCAGGACGGCGAGGGGCACCATCCAGGCCACGCTGCGACCGGGCGCTGCCCAGAGCGCCACGCCGGCGACGACGAGCAGGACCGCCAGCGACAGCATCGAGAGCGGCCAGAGCGAGCGTCGCCACGGCGAGGCGAACTCGGCGATGATGATCGGGCGTCCGTCGGTCGTCCTCATGGGATCGCCTCGCCCTGGCCGGGCGGGTCCATCACCCCTCCTGTTCCGGCAGACCCTCGTCGACCCACGCGTCGTAGCCGCCGGCGAGCGCCTTGGTGTTCGTGTATCCCTGACTGCTGAAGTCGTCCGCCACCCGGGCGGCCGTCGCATCCTGCGGTCAGTTTCAGTAGAAGATGATCTCGCGACCGGGGTCGATCCGGCCCTTCCGGCGCTCGAATTCCTCCAGGCCGATCGCGCCATCGAGCGCCATCGCCTGGCATTTCCGCGCGTCGTCGTAGGCGCACACCAGCAGCGCGTCCTGATCCTGCACGCGCCGATGGGCGTGCCGTGGTTCGATCCGGGGGACGTCGGTCATGTCGGCACCTCCTTCCCGTCTCCGGTCGCCGGCCGTCGTCCGTCGGCGCTGTCCGCACCGGGGCGGGCGGACATGCGCGCCGACGGATGGCCGGGCCCATGGGCGTCGTCGGGCATCGCGATCGGTTCCCGCGACGGGTCGAGACCGTCACGCTAGACGTGCCTGCCGCCGGCCTCCATGGGGAGACACCCCAATGCCGCCCCCGAGGTCGCCGGATCACGCGCGCCGCGACCGCCCTCGCAGCCGCCGCACGAGGCGCGAGACGTCGTCGCGGGCCAGGTACAGGCACGGCACCATCAGCAGGATCTGCGGGGTGGACAGGAGCATGCCCATGCCCAGCGCGAGCGCCATCGGCGCGAGGAAGGGGTCGCTACCACCGATCCCGTAGGCCAGCGGCACGAGGCCGCCGGCCGTCGTCAGCGTGGTCATCACGATGGGCCGGAACCGGTCCGCCGCGCCGGCGGCCACGACCGACGCGATATCCGCCTCCGGCTCGGCCGCGCGAAGACGGTCGATGTGAGCGATCATCACCAGCGAATCGTTGACCACGACCCCGGACAGGCCCACCAGTCCCATCACCGCCAGGAACCCCGGCACCAGGCCGTGCAAGGCGAAGACGAGGATCACCGCGACGATGCTGCCGGGGATCGCCGCCAGGACGAGCAGGGGCCGGGTGACCGAGTCGAAGAGCAGGATGAGCAGGAAGTAGATGCCGACCACGGCCGCGCCGAAGGCCACGAAGAGGCTCTCGAACGACTCCTGGGTCTCCTCCGCCTCGCCGCCGACGACGAACCGCATGCCCGGCCAGCGCTCCTCCAGGTCGAAGTGGTCGAGCACGCGACCGGTGACCTGCACGGGCGTGACCAGGTCCTCGTCGACGTCGCTGGTGATCATGGTGGCCCGGTCGGTGTCGTGGTGGTAGACCCGCGACGGGCCGCTGCGCGGGACGAGGGTCGCCACGTCGCCCAGACGGATCAGCCGGCCACGTGCGTTCGCTACCCGCAGCTCGCGCAGGTGCGTGGTGTCGCGCCGCGCCGACCCGGCGAGCTGGACGCGGACGTCGACGTCCTCGCGTCCCCAGCGGACGTCGGTCACCTCCAGGCCGTCGTAGGCGATGCGGAGGGTCCTGGCGATCTGCGCGACGGTCAGGCCGAGTCGCGCCAGGGCGTCGTGGTCCAGCTCGAGCCGCAGCTGGATCGGGCCGACGCGGTCGGAGCGGTCGAGGTCGTGCACGCCGTCGATGGAGCCCAGGAAGGCGACCACCGAGTCGGCCAGGGCGCGGCGCCGGTCCGGATCGTGTCCGACCACGCGGATGGTCACCGGACGGCCGACGGGCGGGCCGCCCTCGTCGATCCGGTAGAGGATGTCCTCGAAGCCCTCGAGACGATCGGTCCGGGCGGCGAGGGCGGCGACGATCTCGGCCGCCGTGCGGTCGCGCTGCGCGTACGGCACGAGGTTGACCCGCACCATGGACCAGTGGTCGTTGGTGCCGGGTTCGTGCTGGCCGTGGCTGCCGACGCGCGTGGCGTACGACTGCAGCTCGTCGGCCGGAAGCTCCGCGATCAGCGCCTCGATCTCCGCCGTCCGGTCGCTGGTCCGCTGCAGGGAACTGCCCACCGGCAGGCTGACGTACGCGGTGAACGTGTCGGCCGCCTCGCCGGGAAACAGGATGAACGGCATGTGGACGGCGGCGTACCACAGCGTGCCCGCGAGCACCGCCGTGAAACCCGCGATCACCGCGTAGCGGATCCCGATCAGGGCCCGCAGGCCCCGCTCGAAGCCGCGGCGCAGGGGATCGAACCACGAACGGGCGGCCCGAGCGCCGGGGCCCTGCCGCCGCAGGCTGCCGGCCAGGTGGGCGGGCAAGGCCACCACCAGCTCGAATGCCGACAGGAGCATGGCCAGGGTGATCACCAGCGGGACCACCTGCACGAACTGCCCGGTCAGGCCGGGCATGAAGAACATGGGCGCGAAGGCGAGGACGGTGGTCAGGATCGTCGTCGCCACGGGGCGGAACACCTCGGCCACGCCCGCCGCAGCGGCCTCGTTCGGGTCGGCTCCGTCGCGCCGATGACGGACCGAGTTCTCGGCCACGATGATCCCGTCGTCGACGATGATCCCCAGCACCAGCAGCATCGCCGCCAGCGTGATGATGTCCAGGTAGTGGCCGGTGGCCGGCAGGAGGAAGACCACGCCCAGCAGCACGACGGGGATGCTGACCGCGACCCAGAACGCGGTGCGCAGGTTGAGGAAGGCGCCCAGGATCACCAGGACGACGCCGAGGCCGATGGCGCCGTTGGCCAGGACCACGTCGAACCGGTTGCTCACGTAGTAGCTGGAGTCGTTGGTGAACGCGATCGAGGCCCCCTCCGGCAGCTCGTCCGCGAAGTCGTCGGCCAGGCGGTGGATGCGACCGACGGTCTCGATGATGTCCGCGTCGCCGAGCTTGAGCACGGCAAAGGTGATCGCCGGCACGCCTCCGATGCGGGTGATCACGCGGGGGTCCTCGAAGCCGTCCTCGATGGTCGCCACGTCGCCGACGCGGACGATCGGCCCCTCGAACGTGCTGCGCACCGGCACGCGCGCCACCGACTCCGGATCCGGAAACTCCGACAGCAGGACCACGGCCTCCTCGCTGCGGTACGATTCCAGCTCTCCGCCGGTGGCGCGCACGTTGCGCCGTCGCACGGCGTCGGCGATCTCGGCGAGGGCGACCTGGTCGCGACGCATCGCCTCCGGGTCGACCGCCACGCGCACCTCGCGATCGAGCAGCCAGTGATCCTCGAGCTCGGCGACGCCGGGCACGTCCTCGAGCCGTCTCTCGAAGCGCCGGGCCGCCTCGCGCAGGACCTCGTACGGGAGATCGCCCGCGACGCCGACCTCGACGACGGGCAGGTCCTCGCCCTCGAGGACCTCGACCCGGGGCTCCTCGTCGACCTCCGGAGGCAGGTCGGTCACGCGATCGACGGCGCGCAGGATCTCCTGCTCGGTCTCGCGACGATCCGGCGCATCGATGTCGATGTGCACCGTGACCACCGAGAGGTTCTCGAGCGAATACGAGACGATCCGGTCGAGGCCGGCCACCGTCGCGACCTCGTCCTCGATCTCGTTGGTGACGTTCAGCTCGACGTCTCGCGGAGAGGCCCCCGGATAGCGGGTCGTGATGACGACCCGGCCGAGATCCACCTCGGGGAAGATGTCGCGCTGGATGCGCAGCAGCGTCGCCACGCCCAGCAGGAGCACCATCAGGGTGAACAGGTTGGCCAGCATGTGATGGCGCACGAAGAAGCCGAAGAACGAGCGTGCGCGCGGATCCACCGACGTCATCGCGATTCCACCAGGAGCTGATCGGTCAGGGCGCGGTAGCGCTGCAGGAGCCGGTGGTAGGCCGCCCCGTCGTCGACGAGCGTCTGCCGGGCGCCCTGCTCCGCCTGCTGGGCCTGCAGCACGAAGTTCAGCGGGTTGCGGCCCTCGCGGTAGAGCTCGCGCTCGGCGGCCGCCTTCCGGGAGGCGAGGTCCACCCGGCGGCGGTCGAGCATCAGCAGCTCGGCCATGCCCTCCAGACGGGCGTGCAGGCGGAGGATGGCGGCCCGCAGGTCGCGCGCGGTGCGCTCCTCGAGGTACCCGAGCCTGCGGGCGCGGACCGCCAGCTCGTCGCGCTCGGCCTCGGCCGACCCCGCCCCGAGCTGCTGGCGGAAGGTCAGGCCCACCTGCAGGTCCGGCCGGTCGACCTCCCAGCTCGCGAGATGACCGTCGCGGTCGCCGCCCTGCAGCCCGAGGTCGAGATCGAGGGAGAGGTCCGGCTCGCCACGGCCCCGGGCGCCGTCCTGTCGCACGGCGAGCCGGGCCTGCTGCTGCTCGACCATGCGGAGGATGCGCGCGCGGTCGCGCAGCGAGGCGAAGACGGTCTCGGGCGGAGCGAGGGCGACCGGCTCGGTGAGCGAATCGACGGGCCGATGTCCAGCGAGGTCGTCGAGGCCCGCGAGCACGGACAGCGCCCGCCGTTCGGCCTCCCGCTCGGCCCGGACCCGCACCAGGCTGGACCGGGCCAGGACCTCGGCGTCGCGTGCCCGCAAGAGGTCGACGCGGTCGACGAGGTTGCGTGCGAGCTTCGCCTCGACCAGCGCGGTCTGTTCGCGGGCGATGCGCAGACGCTCGGCGGCGATGGTCACCGAGCGCTCCCAGCGGACCCAGTCGAGGTACTGGCTGGCGATCTCAAGCAGGAAGGACTCCTGCTCCTCGCGCGCCCGCAGACCGGCGAGCGTGACCGAGTGGCCCGCCGCCCGGTACTCGAGGCGATCCAGGTCGCCGCCGAGGTTTCGCCAGAGCGGCTGGGCGTATCGCACCGAGACCCCGCTGCGGTGCAGCGTGCCGGGGCCGGTCTCGATCGTGGTCGCCCCCGCGCCGCCGGGGCCCGGGATCGCCACCGTCGGCAGATCCTGCTCGGTCCAGCTCGCCCGCCAGCCGGCGAAGAACCGGCCGCCGGTCGCCCAGAAGGGCCGCTCGACGCCCGCCGAGATCGAGACGCTCTCGACCATCCTGGGCGCGAAGGCCGACGTCTCGATGGGCTCGCGGTAGCTCCAGCCGGGGCCGATCTCGAGCCTCCAGTCCTGGACGGTGGGAAGGCGCCGGCGCTCGGCGCGGGCGACGTCGCCGGCCAGCGCGAGCTGCCGGAAGCGCGGGTGGCGCCGGCGCACGAGGTCCAGGAACGTCGCGAGGTCCAGCGAGTCCGGCGCCGTGGCGACCCTCTCCGCAGGCGGCGAGGCAACGGCGACGTCCGGCCGCGAGGCGAGGTCCTCACCGCTCGAGGTCGGCGTGATCAGGAGCGCGAACGCCCCGGCCATCAGCGCGAGGCCGCACGTCGGAAGCCAGCGGCGACGCGATCGACGATGCATGTCGTGTTCCCCTTCCGGACCGACGCCGGCGAGCGACGGCCCGCCCCGACGAGCCGGCGGCTCGTATGGCCAGCGGCGATTCAACCTGCTCCGAGGTGGCGTTCGAACCAGTCGCTGGCCCGCTCGGCCACCTGGTCGAGGGTGCCGGGCTCGGCGAACAGGTGCGTGGCCCCACCGATCTCGACCACCTGCGCGCCGCCGCCGAACCTCGGCGCCGCCGCGTGATTCGCCTCGGCGACCACCCGGTCGAGCTCGCCGACGACGAGCTGCACGGGGCAACGCACCTCCGCAAGCGCGTCCCCGACGAGGTCGACGCGACCACCGCGGCTGACGACGGCCGCGACGTCGTGCGGGCGGGCGGCGGCGGCGAACAGCACGGCCGCCGCGCCGGTGCTCGCGCCGAACAGTCCGATCGGCAGCGGGGCGATCCGTTCCCCGGCGCGCACCCAGTCGCAGACCATCGCCACGCGGTCGCCCTGGGCCCTCACGTCGGGGCCGGCAAGGCCGGCGGCGGCGGCGTTCTGCTCCTCCGCGCTCAGGAGGTCGAGCACCAGGGTCGCCAGGCCGTGGTCGCCGAACACGCGCGCCACGTGGTTGTTGCGGCGGCTGTGGCGATCGCTCCCGGTGCCATGGGCGAAGACGACCAGGCCGCGCGCCGCGTCGGGAACGGCCAGGTTGGCGCTCAGGGTCAGATCGGGCAGCGTCACGGCGACCTCGTCGCCATGGTCGCCCGGCTGGAGTCGTGTCTGGCTGGCCACGGAGGACACTCCTCTCCGGTCGGTCGGACACCCTCCGGACACCCTCGCGACCAGCGGGCGAGAGGCACGCGGGGCCTCGACCCGAGGGCATGGGGCCGGGATTCTCATCACCGTTGAGGGTCGTCGATGGACCACCGATGCCCCCGGTCGCTCACCGTAGTCCCGACCCCGGGCCGCGCCAATGGGGGCTCTCCTCATGGGCAATGGCGCGATCCGTTGCTGGTTTGTGAGCGTGCCTCGGGACCGCGGCGCGGGGCTCGCCCGCGCAGTCGCGGGTCTTCGGGCCCACCGAACGGGCGCAAGGCCGCGTCCGTCACGAAGGAGGAGCGGATGAAGGACTGGCACGAGCCATGGGACCGGCTCTCCGACGAGACGCGTGACCTGCAGCGCGCCCTGGTGAGCCTGCAGGAGGAGATCGAGGCGGTGAACTGGTACCTCCAGCGCGCCGAGCTGGCCACCGACGATGGTCTGCGGCGCATCCTGCTGCACAACCGCGACGAGGAGATCGAGCACGCCTGCATGACCCTCGAGTGGCTCCGTCGCCGCATGCCGGAGTGGGACGAGGAACTGCGCACCTACCTCTTCCGGGAGGGCGAGATCACCGAGCTGGAGGAGGCCGACGACGATGCCGGTCCGGCGACCGGTCTGGGAATCGGTAAACCGAAGGGAGACGGCTGAGATGGATCTGCTACGTCA
>WJIQ01000084.1 GCA_014730255.1 bacterium
AGCCGCGCGGGTGGGCGAGAACCCGAGGGCCATCAGTGCATACTGGCGCAGGGAGGAGTAGCCGAGGTCGCGGTGGAGCTGGCGTCGCTGCATCTCGGCGAACCAGAGGACGACGTTGTGCTCGGCGGTCTCGAAGGCGAGGACGGCCTCTCGCAGGCGCACGTCGACCGTGGCGGCGGGCAGATCGGGCTGGAATGTCATGGCATACTCCCGGGTGAGGGGGCGATTGGGAGGTATGCGAAAATATAAGGCAAAGCGATTCAAGTCACAAGCAAAAAAGAGCTTATGGAACACAGAAAAATGTCTACAAAGCCACCGGCACCAGCCACCACGCACCCACCTGAAACAGGATTGAAAGAGATGCAGGGCC
This sequence comes from bacterium, assembly GCA_014730255.1. GTDB lineage: Bacteria > Krumholzibacteriota > Krumholzibacteriia > LZORAL124-64-63 > LZORAL124-64-63 > Glo-17. The sequence continues at coordinate 371 of WJIQ01000084.1, forward strand.
CGCCGCCACGAACCACCGGCCGTACCCGCCGCCACCGCACCATCGCCACTCCAGAACCCGGGGTCGCCGGCCCGTGGTGCTACCCCTACCGTCAGATCCCGCTCACCGGAACAGCCCCTTGATGCTGCTGAAGCTGGTGGGTTCGGTCGCCACGATGTCGCCGATCAGGATCATCTGCACGTCCTCGAGGTGGGCCATGGGGTCGTCGATCAGCTCGCACCCGGCCTGCTCGGTGACGATGCCGGCGGCGACCTCGATCGTGCGTCCGGCGAGGCGTTCGAACGTGTAGGGCGGCGCGCCATGGAATTCCATGGGCAGGGTGTCGGTGACGGGCTCGCCGACGTCCAGGTCGGGGTCGAACATCGCCAGGAGCGACGTGATCCCGCCGTTCTCGATCCAGACCATCGACACGAACGGGATGTAGAGAGCTTCCTCGGGCTCGGTCTCGCCCTCGCAGATCCACGTGCCCGGCCAGTTGGTGTAGGTCATGCGGACGTGGATGGCCACGACACCGGACATGTCCGCGGGGAAGGTGATCTCCTGCTGGAGCACCGGCGGTGCGTCACCGGTCAGTCCGGGCAGGTCGATGACGAGATCGGCGAGCGCCGGCGCCGTTCCGAGACCCAGGGCCGCGCCGACGATCACGAGCGCGAGCATGGTCCGTGAGATGGTGATCATGTCGTCCCCTCCTCGAAGCTGCGAGTGTGTCGTCAGCATGAGGATACGCGAACACGAGGAGGGCGGTAGAGTCACGTTTCGATGATCGGTCATCTGGAGATGACCGCCTGGCGGAGCTGGTGGTCGCGCAGGCCGGGTGGGAAGAGCGGTACGAGCGGAGCCGACCGCAAGACATGGCCGAGGGTCCTACTCCCCGATCGCGGCCGACTCCACGCCGAGTGCCCCCTCCGCGATGTCCTCCCACCGGTAGAAGTGGAACGTGCGCTCGTCGGACATCGCCACGAACAGGCCGTGGCGGAACGTGTCGTTGAACGCGACGGCGCTCGCCTCCGAACCGTCGCTCTCGTTGGCGGCCACGGTCACGCGCCCGACGAGCTCGTGGCGGTGCGGTTCGCCCGGTGCGCCCTGCCGGGGGTAGAGATTGAAGCCGTTGGCCTGCTGGTCGGAGACGAGGATGTATCCCGCGGTCTCGCCGGTGGGGTAGATGCAGATCCCCTCGCGGTCCTCGGCGAAGTCCCCGGTGCCGAACAGGGCGAGCTCCTCGTCGCCGTCGGCCGGGTCGGCGTGGTACTTGCGGATGCCGGCCGCCTCGTCCGAGCAGTAGACGTAGCCCAGGACGTCGTCGACCGCGATGGCCTCGATCTCCCCGGTGCCGCTGAATGTCCCGAACTCGCGGACCAGCGTCGCGGCCACCCGGCCGGTGCCGTCGTCCTCCAGGCGATACTGCCATAGGTACCCCTGACGTGGGCCGCTCTTGCGGCCGACGATGGCGAAGACCGCCCCGTCGTCCGGGCGCCTGTAGAGGGCGATCCCCATCGGCAAGCGGTACCCGGCGCCGGTCTCAGCCACGAAGACCGCGAGGCCGCCGCCGTCCACGGGGGTCATGTCGGGCAGGGAGAAGACGCGCAGCTGGTGCTCGTAGCGCTCGGTGGTCACGACGACGTCCACCGGCTCGCCGCCGAGCACGAGGCCGTACTCGATGTCCACGTTGTTGGGACGGCGCAGGCCGGTCACGGTCTTCTCCGGCAGGATCCTGCCGTCGAGGTCGAACACGTAGAGGCCGCCGGGGTCGTTCTTGTCGTTGCCGATGATCAGGCTCCTGGCCGGATCGTCCGGATGCACCCAGATGGCCGGGTCGTCGCTGTCGGTGGGGACCCGCTCGGTGACGATCGCCGGCTGGACCACGGGCCCGGCGGTGTGGGGCGGGCCGTCCGCGGCGTCGCGGCTTCCCGCCAGCGCGGTCACGACGCCCGGGGCGATCGCGGCCACGGTCAGGGCGGCACGGATGGCGGCGATGATCCTGTTCATCATGTCTCCAGGTTCGGGGTTCGCGGGGACCGGGCCGCGAGGAAACCACACGCGAGGAGCCGAGGGGGCGGGCCGACGACGACCCGGACCCCCTCGACCCCTCCATCGATCAGAGGTTGAACTTCACGCCGGCCCGGACGGTCAGGCCGTACTCCTCGAACTGACGCAGCCGGCTCGACTGGCCCCAGTAGGCCTGGAGGGGCTCGTCGGTGATGTTGATGACGTTGGCGAACACCGTGAACCGGTCCTGGATCGTGTAGGCCGTCGACAGGTCCAGCTGGAAGTGCTCGTCGATGATCTCGTCCTCGAACTCCTCGGCGCCCAGCTCGTCGAGGTACTCGCTCCGGTACGAGCCGCTGAGGCGGGCGAAGAAGTCCCACTTCTCGAACGAGAGGGCGAAGCTGCCGACCATGTCCGAATGGCCGGCGAGCGCCGTGGTCCGCGCTGCGATCTCGTCGGTGGCCGGCACATCGGCCTCGCTGTCGGAGATGGTCAGGTTGCCCTCGATCGAGAGGCCACTCAGGATGCCCGGCAGGAAGGAGAGCTTCTGCTGGTAGGCCAGCTCCACGCCGTAGATGTGGCCGCTCTCGCCGTTGTTCCAGGTGGTCAGCTCGACGCCGTCCACGTCGTTGGTCTGGGCGTAGATGAAGCTGTCGATGTCCTTGTAGAAGACCCCGGCCGAGACCAGGCCGACCGAGGGCAGGTAGTAGGACAGCGCGGCGTCGAGGTTCATGGCCTCGTAGGGGTCGAGTTCCGGGTTGCCGGCCTCGACCTCGATGTCGCCCTCCTCCTCGGTGGTCTCCTGGGCGTTGCGCGTCTGCTCCCAGTTGGGGCGCGCGATCGCGTTGGTCCAGGCGGCGTGCAGGACGAGGTCCTCGGTGAGGTCCATCCGCGCGTGGATGCCGGGCAGGACGTTGGTGTAGTCGTTGGTCCGCGTGTCGCTCTCGACCTCGACCGTCCCGGTGTCCTCGTTGTTGTAGACGCTGTAGCCGGTGGCCTCGAGGTCGGTGAACTCCACGCGGGCGCCGGCCAGCAGGTTCAGCTTGCCCAGCTCGGCGTTGGCCATGAGGTAGCCCGCGTAGATGGTCTCGTCGGTCTCGTAGTCCTCGACCGCCGAGTTGATCTCGTCCCGCTCCATGGCGAAGGCGTCGCGGTTGGCGTCGAAGCGGTCGGTGAGGCCCTCGTCGATCAGGGGGAAGTCGGCGTAGGTGCCGCGACCGTCGGAAGTGTTGCCGGCGAGGGTGTCGAAGTCGCCCGGGTTGTCGTCGTTGGCGAACTCCTCGAGGTCGCTGGTCTTGTTCTTGAGGCTCGCGTAGAAGCCGCTCTTGAGGTAGACCGGCGACTCGGTGTCGAGGTCCTTGCGCAGGTTCGCGCCGAGGACCCAGGCCTTCTCCTCGACGATCTGCTCGGCATCCTCGACCTCGTCGAACTCGTAGGCGTTCAGATCGCCGAAGTCGCCCGAGGCCGAGGTGACCTGTGGCGTGTAGCCGCCCAGGCCCTCGAACGTGTACTCCAGGGTGCCGTCGTACTCGTAGCCGAACTCCGTGTCGTCGGGGGTGTCCTGCTCGGCGTAGGAGTAGGCCGCGTTGTAGTCGAGCGACCAGCTGTCCAGGTCGTTCTCGCCGCCGGCCGAGAGCATCATGTTCTTCTGGGTCTCGATCCGGTCCTTCATCTGGACGACGGTCGAGGCCTCGGACACGGGGGACTCCACCGACAGGCCCATGTCGCCAAGGACGGTGCGCCGGCGGTATTCGTGGTCGGTGTACTCGCCGTAGAGGCCGCGGAGGTAGTACTTGCCACCGCCGAAGGGACGGTACTCCAGGTTGCCGACGATGCCCAGCCGCTCGCGGGTCAGGTCGTATTCCCGGTACTCCAGCTCCTCGGTCTCCCAGATGCCGCCGTCGCCCTGTTCCCAGGTGTCGGCCTCGACGTTGTCCGAACCCAGGTCCCGCGTGTCCCAGCTGGCCGACATCAGGAAGCCGAACTGGCGATCGGCGCCGAACAGCTCGCTGTACGTGCCCTGGAAGCTCTCGGCCCAGTTGCCGGTGAGGTCGGAGTAGTTGGCGCCCGCGCTGCCGGAGATCGCGCGCTCGGAGCGGTCGAAGGCGCTGGGCAGCTCGATGTCCACGTTGCCACCGATGGCGTCGCCCGGCATGTCGGGCGTCAGGGCCTTGGTGACCACCAGGGACTCCATGACGTTCATGGGCAGCACGTCCAGCAGCACCGACCGGGCGTCGGCGTCGGCGGCGGCGAGGGGGATGCCGTTGACCGAGGCCGTGCTCAGATCCGGATTGATGCCGCGGACGATCACGAACCGTCCCTCGCCCTGGTCCCTGGCCACCGACACGCCCGGCAGACGGTCCAGGGCCTCGGCGGCGTTCTGGTCGGGGAAGCGGCCGATGGCGTCGGAGGCCACGACGTTCTTGAGGTTGGCCGAGGTCTTCTGCCGGTTCAGGGCCCGCACCGTGCCGACGGTCTGGCCAACGACGACCATCTCGCCTTCCTCGAGCATCGCGCCGGATTGGCCGAAATCGACGTCCAGGCGGGTCGTCTCGCCGGCGGTCACCTCGATGGTCTCGGTGATCGGGTCGAACCCGATGTAGCGGAACGTCAGGTCGTGACGTCCGGCCAGGAGGCTCAGGCGGAACTCGCCATCGTCGTCCGTGACCGCCCGGCTCTCGCCGTCGGCGGTGGTGACGACGACACCGGTCAGCTTGATGTCGTTGCGCGAATCGGTCACCTGCCCGGTCACCAGCCCCTTCTCGGTGCCGGCGGCCGCGGTGAAGGCCAGACAGAGCAGGAGGACGACGGCCCAGCGATGAAGACGGATGGATCGGTGGCGCATGATTTCCCCTTCGGAGCAGCGAGCGTCGATCAGTTCGGTGTGCCATGACCGATCGGGTCGGTCATCTTGACTCCGCGTTTGTAAAAGGAAGTGGTTACGGGTCTGTTGGGGATGGGTTAAAAGACGGATAAATCGTGCGGATACTCGCCGCGGATCCAGATCGAGGTTCCGACGGTCGTTCGTCTCCCCGGACCGATGGTCGGTGCTCCGCTCCACCCACGAGGGATCGGAGTCGTCGGTGCGGACGGCCAGCACGCCGAGTCTGGCGCTGGCGCGTCCCACGTTCGATGACACGTCCGGGATCTGATGCTGGGACGGTGGCGTGTTCCCCCGGGGGAAGGTGGCTCTGCAAGTAATAATATTGATTTCGTTTGTGGCGATACGTGTTCCCGCAGGCCGCGGGCGCCGGGGCCAGCGGCCGGGACGACGCCCCGGTTCATCGCGGCCCACCTCCCGGCCGGGTGACCGGGTCCGCCGTGGTCCCGGCCTCCGAGCCCGGCCCGGCGCGCAGGTCGGCGAGCGCGCGCTCGAGGCGCCGGACCAGGTCGTCCTGGCCGGCGCGACGGGCGTGGGCGAGGCGCAGCTCGTAGACCTCCCGTTCGGACCGGGCGATGAGCGTCTCCATGCTGCAGCGCAGGGCCTCGGCGGTGGTGGAATCGGGGGCGGCCCGATAACGGTGGCTGAGATCGTCGAGCTGGCGGCGTCGCCGCTGCCAGAGGGCCTGGATGTCCGGGGCGAGCAGCTCGGCCTCCCAGTCCTGGAGTGCGGGGGACGGGTCCGCGACGCGCGGCGCGGCCGCCGCCGGTGGAGCCGACGGGCCGTCCTCCGGGGAGCGGTGCGTCAGGAGCGATCCGACCAGCCAGATCGCCCCGGCCAGCACCGCGATCGTCAGGACCCAGCGCGTGACGGGAAACGCGTGACGCATGGACACCCTCCTGGTCGAGAAGACCGTACGCCGCCCGGGCCGCCCGCTCCATGGACGCAGGCGACACAAGGCTGCACGGAAGCGTCAATCGGGGGCGGCGGGCGGGATCGGAGACGTGTCGCCGCGCTCGGCTCGACCCGGGATGGCCGACGACGGCGGCTCGCCGTGGAAGTCCCTGTACCGGCGCGAGAAGTGGTACGGGGACTCGAATCCGACCCGCTCGGCGACCTCGCCCACGCGCCAGCGCCCGCTGGCGAGGAGGTCGCGTGCGGCCTGCATCTTCACGGCCAGGATCACGTCGCGGGGGCTGGCGCCGAACTGCTGCCGGCACGCGCGCTGGAGCGTGCGCGGCGAGACCCCCAGGCCGGCCGCCACCTCGCCCACCGGTAGCGGGGCGTCGAGTCGGTCGCGGACGTGGTCGAGCAGCCGACCGGCCACGTCCGGGCCGGGATCGGTCGAGGCATCGTCGGCCAGCCGGGCGGTCAGGCGCGAGACCCAGGGGCGTTCGCCGTCGTCGGCCGCCGTGGGTGGCGGCGAGGCATCGGCCGTGGCCGGGCCGGCCGACAGCTCCTCGACCCGGGCGGCGAGCTCGCGGATCCGTCGCCGCTGCCGGCGGCGCAACGCCAGGTCGACCAGGATCGCCAGGCCCAGCACCACCGCGAAGCCGAGACCGAACAGCCTGGCCGGCCCCCAGCGCTGGAGCAGCTGCTCGGCCAGGCGCGGCCCGCCCACCAGCTCGACGTGTTGCCAGGTGCGCGGATACCCGTAGTCGCGCCCGTTGCTCCAGGACCACGCGCGGTAGGCCCGTGCCTCCCAGTCCAGCAGGCCATCCCAGCCGAGGCTGTCGGGATCGACGATGGCCACGTCCCGTTCGGAGGTGCGGTGGGCGAGCAGGGCGAGGTTCTCGAGGTCCTTCAGCAGCTCGGGAAGGCGCGGGTGGTCCTCGGTCCAGTCGTTCCAGCCGAGGTCCAGGGCCAGCCGCTGGCCGGACTGCGCCCGGGCCACGTCGACCGCCGAGAGCGGGAACGCCGCCTCCACCACGTATCCGGTCGCCGTGCGTCGGCCGGCCGCGCGCACGGCCAGCCCGCGCCGCTCGCGCTTGGGCACCTCCCAGTCGGCCACGCTGCGCAGCAGCTCGTCACCCTGCATGGCGCCGTGACGGCCGTCGCAGGCGAGGATGAGCTGGGTGTCGTCCTCGTCCATGCGGCGTTCGCGGTCGCCGGCCCCGTCGACGTACAGCTCGACGGAGTCCCACTGGTAGAGGCTGGCGCCGGTGACGCCGGAGGGAGCGGGATAGACCTCGGCATCCTCGATGGCGGCCGCGTACCAGAGGTGATCGGCATCCCAGACCAGGTAGAAGACGCCCGTATTGGCCAGCGGGGCGGGCAGTTGCGGCTCGGTGAGCCGGACCTCGAGGCGCGGACCGCGCCAGTCGGCGAGGTCGCCGTCGATGATGAGGTTGTCGCGGCGGTGGGGAAGCTCGCGGGCGTGTCCGGACCCGGCGGCGCTGGCCAGCGAGGCGAGCGACGCGACGAGCGCGAACGTGCGGAGCAGGGCGATGGCGAGCACGAGCATCTCCCGGCGACCAGACGATGATGCCTGTTCAGGACCATACCGCGGATCGGCTCCCGCGCGCTACCCCCGGCGTCCGGCGTCCGGCGACCGAGACGCGACGCGTCCGACCCTCTTGCATCTCCGCTCCGGATCCGGCAAGATCGGGTGGCTGAAGAAGCTCATTCAACTGGACGCCGACGCATGCCCACCCGAACCGGGGGTTCGCCTCATGCCACCGCGTGTCTCGTTCCTCGTTCTCGTGACCATCCTCGCCCTGCCGCTCGTCCTGATCTCCGCCTGCAACAGCGACGACGACCCTGCCGATCCCGGCGGCGGCGACGATCCGGCCGACACCGTCGCGCCGGCGGCGGTGACCGACCTGGCCGTCGCCAGCAGTACCGACACGACCGTCACCGTGGCCTGGACCGCGCCCGGCGATGACGGGTCGGCCGGGACCGCGGCGGAGTACGACATCCGCCACTCCTCCTCGCTCATCGACGACGCGAGCTGGGCCGGCGCCACGGCCGTCGAGGGGCCGGCACCCGCCGAGGCGGGCACGGCCCAGGACCTCACGATCCGCCATCCGGACCGGTCGTCGTTCTCGGTGGCCCTGAAGACCGCGGACGAGGCCGGGAACTGGTCCGGGCTCTCCAACGTGGTCAGCCACGACTTCCCCGACCCGCCGGCCGGGATCCGGCAACTGACCGACGAGTTCGAGAACCGGGAGCCCTGCCTGCGCGATGGCATCGTGACCTGGATCCGGCGCGATGCCGGCGATCACGACATCTACCGGGCCGACCTCGACGACACCAACCCCACGATCACGCGCCTGACCGACGACGGTGGCGAGAAGTCGAATCTCTCCTCGGGGACCGCCATGGCCGTCTGGCAGCACCGCCCCGACAGCGGCGAGGACTGGGAGATCTGGGTCTACGAGCCGGGCGGCACGCCCGCGGCGCGGCAGTTCACCGCGAACGACCAGCCCGATCAGCATCCCGTGCTCGCCGGCGGCGGCGACATCGCCTGGCTGCGCGGCAACACGATGTTCGAGAAGGTCGTCCACTGGGACGCGATGTCGGCGAGCGAGAGCATCATCTCGGACGATTGCTGCCCGACCAGCGAGTTCAGCAACGATCCGCCCGACGCCGATGCCGGGATGGTGGTCTGGCGCACCTGGCACCGCGCGGAGCTGGGGCCGCACCTGGCCTACATCTGGTCGGACGGGCTGGCGACGGACATCTCGGCGGAGGTGGAGGCGAACATCTCCCGGGATTTCGTCATCCATGACGGCGAGCTGGCCTACGAGTATAGCGGCGAGCCGACCCAGGTCGCCCACTGGGACGGGACGTCGGCGCAGGTGATCGACGCTGGCTTGACGCCCTCGATCCACGGCGGGCGCGTCGCCTACACGCGGTGGGACGGCCGGGATTACGAGGTCTTCTACTGGGACGGCGATCAGGTGCATCAGATCACCGACAACGAGGACGTCCACGATTCCCAGGTCTCGCTCTGGGGCGATCTGCTGGTCTGGTGCACCCGCGACGAGGACGGCGGGCTGTGGCAGATCCAGTACGTCGAGGTGGAGTGACCGCGCGCGTCGGCGCATCCGCCGCGAGCGTCCGGACGGACCGACAGGAGAGTCCCGGGTGCCCGGACGCGGTGGCGGCCTCCGGCGACGCGGACTACGCTTGGTCATGAGGCTCCGGGACCACCCGGCACGCGCGGCGGAGGTGATCGCGCGGCCTCGCGCGGGCCGCAGGCAACCATGATCGGCATCGTCGGCATCGTCGCCGCCCTGATCGTGCTCGGGCTCTCCTTGATCGTGACCCGCATCGCGGCCGTCGCCCTCTCGCACACCGGCCTCTCCGAGGAGGCTGCGAAGTTCCAGGCGCGATCCGCCTTCACCGGGACCGGGTTCACGACCGGCGAGGCCGAGAAGGTCGTCGCCCATCCGGTCCGCCGGCGTGTCATCATGGCGCTCATGGTCGCCCGCAGCGCCGGTCTGGTGTCGATCATCATCTCCCTGATCCTGTCGTTCGCCGAGCGCGGCGAGGTCGACCGCATCGAGCGGCTCGGTCTGCTGCTGCTCGGGGTCATGACGATCTGGCTGCTGGCGCGCAGCCGCTGGGTCGAGCGGGGGATGCGACGGGCCATCGAACGGGCGCTCGACCGCTGGACCGACCTCGACACCCGCGACTATGCCGGCCTGCTGCGTCTGCGCGGGCCCTACAGCGTCGTCGAGATGCAGGTGCAGGACGGCGACTGGGTCGCCGGCAAGACGTCGCGCGAGTGCCGCCTCATGGACGAGGGCGTCACGCTGCTCGGCATCACGCGCGCGGACGGCGAGTACGTCGGCGCGCCCCGGCCGGAGGCCCGCATCGAGGCGGGCGACACCCTGCTGCTCTACGGCCGGCAATCGACGCTCCGCAACCTGAGCCGGCGTCGCGACGACCCCAGCGGCGAGCGGGACCACGACGAGATGGTGGACGAGCACCGGCGCCGGGAGGCGGTCGAGTCGAGGCAGGCGGCGCACGGCGCGGCGGGTGATCGGTGACCGCCACGGACGGGTCGAACGTTTTCCCGTCTCACCCCGCGATCTGGTAGAATGATACTGCGTATCCGGTTCCGAGTCCGGGGGAGGCCGACATGCGGGCGATCATCCATACCATCATCGCCGTGGTCCTGATGACTGCTCTGGCCGCGGCCGGTTCCGTCGATTGCGTCGACTACGGCGACCACGTGCACGTCAGCGGGGCCATGCCCATGGTCGGCTCCTCGGGCCACGACATCGAGCTGAAGCCGGGGCTGGCCTACATCGCCGACGGCGACGGCCTGCAGATCGCGGACGTCTCCGTGCCCGACGAGCCCGTCCTGCTCGCGGCGCTGCCGGACCTCGGTCCGGTCTGGGATGTCGCCGTGCACGATCACCACGCCTATCTCGCGGCGTACTCGGCGGGTCTGCTGGTCGTCGATGCCAGCGACCCCGCCGCGCCGGTGCTGGTGGCCAGCCTGCCGGTGGGCTTCGCGGTGCGGGGCGTGGACGTGGTGGACGGGTACGCCTACCTCGCCGCCGACCACGGTGATCTCCGAGTGGTCGACGTGCACGACCCGACGTCTCCCGAACTGGTGAGCGGTCTGTGGTTCGCGGGGAACGCCATGGACGTGGAGGTCCGCGGCACGACCGCCTACCTGGCCGCGAGCTCGTCGGCGCTCGTCACCGTGGACGTGACCTTCCCGCAGGCACCGCTGCTCCTGGACACCGTCTTCGGCGGCGATCTCGCCCGCGGTCTCGACGTGGCGGGCGACCTGGCCTGTGTGGCCGAGCAGGACGGCGGCATCAAGCTGTTCGACGTGAGCGATCCATCGGCGATCATGCCCGTGGGCGAGCAGGCCGCCGGAGACGCCTGGAACGTCACCCTCGACGGCGGCCTGGCGTACGTCGCCAATGGCGGCCGGGGTGTGCGCGTGGTGGACGTGTCCGACCCATCGGCCCCGCGGACGATCGGCGACGTGGCCACCGGCAGCGTGGCGCGCGACGTGGCCCTGCGACCGGGTCGGGCCTTCGTGGCCGAGATCCTCCGGATGGTGGTGCTGGACGTGACCGAGCCCACCTCGCCGCCCACGCTGGGCGAGCTGGACATCCCGGCCGGGGATCTCGCCGTCGACGGCGACCGCGTCTACGCCATGTGCGGGTTCGACGGCCTGAACATCGTCGACGTGTCGTCGCCGGCGTCGCCGGTCCTGGTGGGCCACGTCCCGGCCGGCGCCTATCCGGCCAGCGACGTGGTGATCAAGGGCGACCTCATGTACACGGCGTTCGCCGGCCGGGGGCTACGGATCTTCGACATCACCGAGCCCGACGCTCCGGACGTCGTCTTCGACGGGACCTACTCCTCGACCGAGGGCCTGGCCGTGCAGGGCCGCTACGCCTACCTGGCCAACAGCGGCGCGGGCTTCGAGATCTGGGACGTGTCCGAGCCGGCGTCTCCCTTCGAGGTCTCGTCCATGTACCTGGGCGACTACTGCCGCCGCGTGGCGGTCGGCGGCGACTGGATGTACCTGGCACGAGGCAGCGGCGGCCTGACGGTCGTGGACGTCGTCGAGCCCTGGTCGCCGGCGGTGGTGGCCGAGGTGCCCGCGGAGTCGGCGATGCATGACGTGGCCGTGGTCGGATCGCTGGTGTTCGCCGCGGACGGGTCGCACGGGCTGCGGGTGTTCGACGTGAGCGAGCCCGCCGAGCCGGTGGAGGTGGCGCACGTGCCGGTCAGCGGCACGGCGTACGGCATCACCCTGGATGGCGACCTGCTCTACCTCGCCGGTGACGAGGAGCTGGTGGTCGTCGACATCGCCGATCCTCTCGCGCCGGTGGTGATCGGCGTCAAGGGCACGCCTGGCACGTGCTTCAAGACGGCCGTGGGGAGCGAGGCGGTGTACGCGGGCACCTTCGAGAACCTCCTCGTCGCGCCGCGGCAGTGCACGGTCACGGCGGTGCCGGAGACGGCGGC
>WJIQ01000085.1 GCA_014730255.1 bacterium
CATGTAGCCGTCGGGCTCGCCGTCCTCGGCTCCGTGGCAGTCGATGCAGGTCACGCCGGCGGCGCCGTGCTTGCTCGTGAACCACTGCTTGTAAAGTCCCGGCGACTTGTCCTTGTGGCAGGTCATGCACTTGCCGGCGGGGCTGTCCGCGGCCACGGCCAGGGCCGGACCGGCCAGCACGACGAGCAGTCCGACGGTGAGGATCACACGCTTCATGGTAACAACTCCCGGATGGGGCCAGACGGGGTCGGATCTCGCTCAAGTTAACGGCCCGTGAGGTGGGCCGTTCAAGCGGGATTCCTTGCATCCTTGACATGCATCAAGGGCTGTTGCCGGGAATCGCTCTCGACGAGACTGATAACGACAACCATGATCGGAATAAATCGCGATATCTTGCGATGAGACATTGACATACGCGGTCACGAGGGGATAGAATCAGGCCTCGATTGGCGCAGGAAGCACCCGTGCCGAACCGCGATCCCTGCCCACACTCCCGTCAGGAGGATGGTATGCGAACCAGGCGAACGATCACTGCCCTGCTGATCCTGTCGATCGGCATCTTCTGGGGCCTGCAGGCTGGCGCCTATGGCCTCTTCACCGCCGACCCGCCCGAGTCCGGCAACTGCAGCCAGTGCCATGACGACTGGCCCGGCGCCACGCACACCGTGCACATGAGCTTCGACTGCGGCCTCTGCCACGTCGACGATGCTCCGGTGCCCGTGAGCTCCTGTGTCAGCTGCCACGATGGCGCTGGCATGCTCGACGGCCACAGCTCCCTCGAGGGTCCCGGCGACCAGTTCTACTGTGGCTACTGCCACGAGGGCGTCAGTGCCGAGGCGCACGACTGGAGCGAGCTGAAGCAGCTGTTCGAGTAGGTTCGACGCCACGAACGCTCGACGACGATCCAGACGAGGACGGGCGCTCCCATCCGGGGGCGCCCGTCCTCTTTCTTCGCCCGGATCATTCACGAAGGTCCGTCGCGAGGCCGGGGCCGGCCAGCGGTCGCCGATCAGGGCGCGATCATCCTCCGCCGCTCGCTCTGCACGCCGTCGCTGAAGATCAGGTCCAGGGGGCCCGGATCGGCCACGAGCGTGGCCGACCCTTCGCGCAGGACGGCCAGGACCGTACCGTCGCCGGGGCGGCGCACCATCACCAGCGGGTGGGTGTCCGCGTCCCAGGCGAGCCGCAGGTCGGCCGCCCGGGTGAGCGTCGGGGGCGCGAGCGGGCGGCCCGTCTTGGCCGCGTCCGAGCGTGCGAGCACGCGCGTCTGGCCCGGTCCGCTCACCTCCACCGTCGCGAGCGAGGTCGCCTTCTGCGGCGGCATCGGGATCGTCCAGGCGAAGGCCCCGTCGCCCGCGGGCAGGTCGCCGATCTCCGGCAACGCGAAGCTCGTCGCCACCACCGGCCGGCCGGATGCGTCGCGGACCGTCAGGTGCCAGGGTCCCGCGTCCTCTGGCCGTGAGGGCACGGCGTCGACGACGAGCGCGGGGGAGAGTTCCAGCACCCCGCCGGTCACGTGGCCCCAGACCAGAAGGCAGGGGCGGCGGACGGGCGATCCGGCGCTCTTGCCGTCCCACGTGCCGAGGACCTGCTCGTACATGTAGTCGGAGATCCACTTCGGCCGGCAGTAGCTCATGAGGTCGTGATGGACCGACGGGTCCTTGACCTCGCCGCTGGTGACATCCAGGCCCCAGGCACCGATGAGGCCGCCGGCGTGGGGGTAGTCGGGGTCCACGGCGTCGGGTCCGCCGCAGGGGGCGTGGTAGAGCCCGAGGTTGTGACCCAGCTCGTGGGCGCAGACCTCGTGGCGTGAGCCGGGCGCGTCCCAGCCCATGGCCACGTATCCGGGCAGGCGTCCGAGGCCGGCGATGCCCGAGCCGTAGTCGCAGCGCACCACGCCGTAATAGTGACGACCGCCGTGGTCCTCGGCCTGCCGCAGGCCGAGGATCTCGCTGAGGATCTGCCCCCAGGCGCCATTGCCGTTGTTCGCCTGCAATGGGGGCGCGGACGTCGTGTAGACCGCACGCACGTCGACGTCGACCGACGGCACGGGCATCAGCAGCCGCGTCGCGCGCACGTAGTCGTCGGCGTTGGCCGCGGTCACGTCGCCCTGCAGACCATTGGCCGACTGCAGGACCGGGATCAGGCGCACGCCCAGCGCCGGCCGTGTGACCACGTCGACGTCGGCCAGGCCCTCGTCCGGGTACCGGTTGTTGCTCTCGAGAGCCTCGGGGACGTCTCCGTCCGGATCGATGGTCACACGGTAGGAGATGCCGGCAGTCATCAGCTCGCCCGCCACCGGCAGGTTCCACGAGCTCGTCGGATCGAAACGGCGCACGCCCGTGGGCGTCGACGTTCCGCTCGCCGGCACGAGGTCGCTGCGCAGGAACGTGCCGTCCTCGTACCAGTCGACCCGCACCGGCGGTGCGGCGTCGTTGGCCTCGCTGGCCACCCCGTAGATGCGCAGGTAGCCGTCCCGGCCGGCGATCATGGGGACCCCGCCGTCCTCACGCTGGACCGCCTGGGTCAGCTCGACGGCGGCGACCGAGAGGTCGAGGCTCGCGTCCGACGCGGCGCCGTAGGTGAGGTACGCCGGGGTGGACTGCCCGGCGGTGACGGTGACCGTCTCCGACTCCGGCCACGCCCGGTAGATGTCGTCCGCGACGGTGAGCTGCCGGCCGGTGACCGTGTACGAGCCCGGGCGCAGGCTGTCCAGCGTGTCCGGCCCGGCGACCGTCGCCGTGAAGCCGTCGGGGCCGGTGACGTCGTACGAGGCGACCGCCCCGTCGGGCAGCCCGCCGGCCACCACGTGCAGGGCGCCGCGGGTGACGACGCCGACATAGGTGAGGGTGTGCTCGGTGATCTCCCCGCCGCGCACCTCGATGGTCACGGCCGCGCTGCCGGGATAGTAGTCGCTGAATCCGGCGGTGGTCGACTGGCTGCGCAGCGTGTAGGCGCCGGGGGGGAGCAGGTCGAAGGTGGTCGACGCGGACAGCTCGACCACCGCACCGTCGGGGGAGGTGAGGGTCACCGGCGCCGACACCCCGTCCGGCAGGCCAGTGATCACGACGGCCAGCTTGCCGCCGAACGGCGGCACCGTCACCTCGTCGTCCCCGCAGGCGACGATCGTCAGCAAGATGATCAGGATCAACAGGATCCGGGTGCGCGACATGGCCACCTCCCGCAGAGACGATAGGGACGTTCCCCTTGCCGGGCAACCAACGGTGCAACTGCCGTGCCGGAGCGGAGAGAATGGTCGCCGGAAGGCGACCGGGGGGGCGTTACTGCTCGGCCTCGCGGGCCTGGAGGGTGTCGGTGGCCGCGGCGAGCTGGAAGCGGAAGGTCGTGCCGCGGCCGATCTCGCTCTCCACGGTGATCCGACCGTCGTGCGCCTCGACGATCTTCTGGCTGATGGCCAGGCCCAGGCCGCTGCTCTGGCCCTTGGTGCTGCGGCTGGCGTCGCCGGTGTAGAAACGCTCGAAGATGTGCGGGAGAACCTCGGGCGCGATGCCGGGCCCGTCGTCGCGCACGGCCACGGAGACCTTGCCACCGCCGGCATCGCGCAGGATCACCCAGACCCGGCCGCCCTCGGCGCCGAACTTGATGCCGTTGTCGACGAGGTTCTGCAGGACCTGGGCGATCTGCAGCGGATCGGCGACCACCAGCGGCAGGTCCTCCGGGGTGTCGCACGCCAGGAGGCAGCGCTTGGCGGTGGCGGCGGCCTCGGCCCGCGCGAAGACGCCGTCGACGAGCTCGGGCAGGGGGAACTCCTCGGGCTGGAAGCGGGTCTGCCCCGAATCGAGGCGCGAGAGCTGCAGCAAATGCTCGACCAGTCGATCGAGATGCTCGAGGTTGTCCGAGACGACGCGCACGTACCGGGCGTACTCGGCCTCGGGCATGCCGCGGCCGCGCATGGTCATGGTCTCGATGTAGCCGCGCATGCTCGCCAGAGGGGTGCGCAGATCGTGGGAGATGTTGGCGATGAGCTGGCGCTGGAACTGCTCCTTGCCGCGCAGGTCCTCGATGAGCGCCTCGAGGCGGACGGCCATGCGGTTGAAGTCGCGGCCGAGGCGGCCGAGGTCGTCGCGGCTGCGGTCGTCCACGCGGTGGTCGAGCCGCCCGTCGGCGAGGTCGCCCACGGCCACGCTCAGCCGGTGGATCCGGCGGGTCAGCCAGGCCATCACGATCCAGCCCATCACGAAGCTCGCGGCCAGGCCGACCAGCACCGCCTGCAGCCAGAGCTTGAACGGATCCAGCGCGACGTCGGCCTCGGAGAAGATCAGGGGCTGCCAGGTGGCGGCCAGATAGCCGAGGCGCTCGCCGGCGGGCGTCTCCACGGCGGCGGTGTGGAAGATCCGGTTGACGTAGGCATCGATGTTGGTCGGATCGGGATAGATCTCGTCGAACGCCCAGTCGGTGTCGGTCATGTCGGCCAGCAGCTGGGGATCGACCTCGGCCACGGCGGCGTCGAGGCTGTCCGGATCGCTCGAGGCGAGTACGCGGCCGCCGGTGTCGAAGAACACGACCTCGGCCTCGAAGTCGGCGATCAGCCGCCCGTAATCCACCGCGAACGCGGCCAGCCGATCGGGCGAGGTGCCCGCCTCGCGGGCCAGGCTGTCGACCTCGGCGTCGGCCAGTTCGGCGTACCAGTGCTCCTCGACCGCGTCCTGGGCCGGCGGGGCGAAGACCATGCGGGTCATCCACAGGTAGTACAAGGTACCCACGACCACGAGCAGCACCAGGAACAGGGCCGAGACCCGGACGTGGAGGTTGTCGAACAGGCGCGGCGTCTTCATGGCCTCGTCTACAGGTGGTCCTCGGTGAAGCGATAGCCGATGCCCCAGACCGTCAGGATCAGGCGCGGGCGGTTCGGGTTCTCTTCCACCTTGTTGCGCAGGCGGTTGATATGGCTGTTGACCGTGTGCTCGTAGATGTCGGAGTCCTGGTCCCAGACTATGTCCAGGAGCTGGCGGCGGCTGAACGTGCGCCCGGGCCGGGCGGCCAGCGTGTGCAGCAGGTCGTACTCCTTGACCGTCAGCTGGACCGGATCGCCGCGGACCTCGACCTTGCGCTTGCCGTGATCGATCTTCAAGGGGCCGAGGTCGAGGATCTGGTCGCCGGCGGCGATGCGGGCGAGCTCCTCGGCGCGCTCGATCCGCCGGCGCAGGACCTTGATGCGGGCGGCGAGCTCACGCACGGAGAACGGCTTGGTCATGTAGTCGTCGCAGCCGAGCTCGAGGCCGAGCACCTTGTCGGCCTCCTCGCTGCGCGCGGTGAGCATGAGCACGGGGGTGCGGATGTCCCGGCTGCGGATCTCCCGCAGCACGTCCAGTCCGGACATGCTCGGCAGCATCCAGTCGAGGATCACCAGGCCGAAGGCCCCCGCCTGGAAGGCGTGCAGGCCGGCCTCGCCATCGGCGGCGGCGGTCACCTGGTAGCCCTCGTCCTGCAGGTGCATGCTCAGGAGGTCGATGAGTTCCTGGTCGTCCTCGATCAGCAGGAGACGCTTGCTTCCGGAGTGCTCGTTGGTCATGAAGATCTCACACGGTCATGGCGAGGGGCGGTCGTGATACTCTCTGATAAATCCAATTATACCATGTTGCTAGAGTCGCGGCCAAGGGCAGTATTATGGCAATCGCGGGAGACTTTTCGACACGATGGATCATACTTTGTGTTAAATACTGAAAGAATCATGTAAAAAGAACCCAGGTGTGATGAATCCGTGATATTCATCTGCGATCATCCTCGACGTTCGGGGCTGCGTGCCCCCGCCGGCATTAACCTGCGGCCGTCTTCCGTCGCGGCCCACCCCGGCGAGCCGATGGTTCAATCCCTGCTTCCTGAGGACTTGCGGGGACGCCCGGCAGCGAGGATGCGCCGCAGGTTGACATCGATGCCCGGACCGGACGACCGGTCCGGGCGTCGCTCGTTGCAGGGGGGATCGGTCCGGGCCGTGCAACCCGGGCGCCGCCTCCTCGTAAGAGATGCGACTGGCGGCCGCCGCGGGCTTGCGCTTGCGTGATGGCCGACGTTCGGCAGGTCGTCGTCTCGCGACGCCACGCACGATCCGCCGCTTCCTCAACGGAACCCCGACTCCGTCGGACGGAAGGAAGGCCATCCCCATGACCCCGATCTCGCTGGACTTGCCTCCGGTGGGCGAGCCCTTGCTCGTCATCGAGGGCCTCCGCAAGCGCTACGGCAGCACCCAGGCCGTCGACGACGTCAGCCTCTCGATCCCGCGAGGCGCCATCTACGGCTTCCTCGGCCCGAACGGGGCCGGCAAGACGACGACCATCCGGTGTCTGATGGACATCATCCTGCCCGACGCCGGGACCATGACGCTCGCCGGCCGGCCGTTGACCCGTCCGCTCCGCGACCGCATCGGCTACCTGCCGGAGGAACGTGGCCTCTACCGGAAGATGACCTGCCAGGATCAGCTCGCCTACCTCGCCCAGCTCAAGGGCGTGCCGCGCCGCGACGCGCTCGAGCGGGCCGAGCAGTGGATCGAGCGCATGGGCCTGTCGGACTACCTGAAGAAGAAGGTCGACAACCTGTCCAAGGGCATGCAGCAGAAGCTGCAGTTCGCCGCCACGTTCATCTTCGAGCCCGACCTGGTGATCCTCGACGAGGTCTTCAGCGGGCTGGATCCGCTGAACATCGAGCTCATGCGCGAGCTTATCCTCGAGCAGAAGCACAAGGGCACCACGATCCTCTTCTCGACGCACATGCTCGCCGAGGCCGAGCGCCTCTGCGATGCGGTGTGCCTGATCGAGGGCGGGGCGAAGATCCTCGACGGTCCCCTCGACGCGATCAGGCGCGAGTTCACCTTCCACATGGTCCGCGTGGCGTACGAGGATGGGATCGAGCCGCCCGACGCGCTGCCCGGGGTGACCAGCCGCCGGCTCGACGAGGGGACCTGGCGCCTCGAGCTCGAGGCCGGCCACGACCCCGGCGAGCTGCTCGCACCGCTGGCGGCGGCCGGACCGCTGTCGTACTTCTCGGCCAACCGGCCGACCCTGAACGAGATCTTCCTCGCGGCGGTCCGGCAGCGACGCGAGGGGCGCGATCTGGAGAGGAGCGTGTCATGAGGAAGATCCTGACGGTCATCCGCAAGGAGTACCTGGAGCGGGTCCGCAGCAAGGCTTTCATCATCGGCACGCTGATCGGCCCGGCCCTGATGGGCCTGATCGTGATCGGCCCGGCGATGCTGGCCGACGTGGCCGAGGACCAGGCGCGGACGGTCGCCGTGGTCGACGCGACCGGGGAGGTGGCCGACCTGCTGGCGGCGTCGCTGCTGGAGTTCGGCGACGACCACGTGGCGCTGCGCGTGCTCGCATGCGGCGCGGGCGAGGCCTGCATCGACGAGCTGAAGGCGCTCGTGCGGACCGAGGAGGTCGATGCCGGCGTGGTCTTCCCCGCCGACTTCTTCGAGGATCCGCGCGCGACGTTCTACAACGCGTCGGTGGGCTCGGCGGTGCTGCGGTCGGAGTCTCTGGTGCCGGCGGTCGACCGCGTCCTGCGCGAGGAGCGCTTCCGCCGCGAGGGCGTGGACACGAGCCGCCAGGAGTATCTGCTCGCCCGCGCGGCGTGGGACTCGCTCATGCTGACCGAGAAGGCAGAGGAGTCCCAGAATGCGGGGGTCGGCATCATCGGCGGCATCGTGATGGTGATGATCATCTACTTCATGGTCCTGGTCTACGGTCAGCAGAATCTCACCGTGGTGATCGAGGAGAAGTCGAGCCGCATGGTCGAGGTCCTGCTGGCGAGCCTGCGTCCGGAGCAGTTGATGTTCGGCAAGGTCATGGGCATCGGGCTCGCGGCGCTCACCCAGGTGGCGGTGTGGACGGCGGCCGGTCTGCTCGTCTCCGCCCAGGGGATCGCCGTGGCCGGGGCGACCATCAACCTCTCGCTGTTCGGTCCGTGGCTGTGGATCAACTTCCTGCTGTTCTACTTCCTGGGCTACTTCCTGTACGCCAGCCTCTTCGCGGGGATCGGCGCGATGTGCAACTCGATCCAGGACGCGCAGCAGTTCTCCGGCCCGCTGACCATGGGCCTGGTCCTGCCGATCATGCTGATGGCCGTGGTGATCAAGGCGCCCGATCAGATGCTCGCGACCGTGCTGTCGATCGTGCCGTTCTTCTCGCCCATCCTCATGTTCATGCGCATCTCGGTGAGCAATCCGCCGCTGTGGCAGGTCCTGCTGTCGTGGGCGCTGCTCGTGGCGACCATCTGGTGGGCGAACCAGGCCGCGGGCAAGCTCTTCCGGGCGGGCATCCTGCTGTACGGCGCGTCGCCGACGTGGGCGTCGCTGGCCAGGGCGCTCCGGGGGTGAGCTGAACGGACGGATCATCGCCGCGCATGAGGACTCGTCGGCCCGGCTCCAGGGGAGCCGGGCCTTCGCCGTGGTGCGCATGATCCTCCTGCGCGCCGATGATCCGTCCGTTCACCTCGCGCCGCCGTCGTGGCGCGGGGGCTCATTTGAGGAGCGTGATGGACCGGATGGCATCGACGCCCTCGCCGGCGAGATGGACGAGATAGACGCCCGAGGCGACGGGTCGGCCGGCGGCGTCGCGACCGTGCCAGGCGAGGGTGTGGCGGCCGGGGGCGAGATGATCGTCGAGGAGCCCGGCCACGCGTCGGCCGCGGGCGTCGAGGATCGTCACCGTGTACCGGCCCGGGCGCGGCGTGCGGAAGGCGATGGTGGTGCTGGGGTTGAAGGGGTTGGGGTAGGCGGGCTCGAGGGTCGCCACGGCCGCGCGGGCCGGGGTGATGGCCGCGGCCGCGAGGCTCTCGTCGCGCAGGCAGATGAGCCAGCCGCTGTTGACGACGAGGTCGTCGTGGAAGGCCAGGCCGCGGCCGGTCTGTCCCCAGCTGGGGAAATCGCCGACCACGCGGGGGGCGGTCGGATCGGCGACGTCGACGACCATGGTGTGGCTGAAGCTCTGGGCGTAGAGCCGCGATCCGCGGGCGACGAGGACGCTCGCGGTCGAGGGCAGGTCGACGCGGCCGATCTGCTGCGGCGCGGCGGGGTCGGCGAGGCTGGTCGCGCGCAGGCTCACCTCGCCGGGCATCCGCTCGACCACCAGGTAGGCCATGGCGCCGTCGATGGCGGCCGCGGTGACGTTCCCGTCGGTCACGACCGGACCGGTGCGCTTGGGCCGGTGGACGTCCGCGATCTCGAAGAGGTCGAGGCGGCTGCCGCCGCCGACGAGCAGGAACGACTCCGAGATGGCGCGGATGGCGAGCGTGCGGATCCCCGCCCCACGCACGGGCCGGTCCGGGTCGCTCACGTCGTAGAGGATGACGCTCACCCCGTCGAGGCCCTCGAAGACGAGCGTGCCACCGGCGAGGCGCCCGCGGCCGAGGCGTGATTCGAGGTCCCGCACCGAGCGTCGACGCACCGGCGCCTCCGGGTCCGCGATGTCCCAGAGGTCGAAGCGAGCGCTCCCATCGCTGACCACGAGCAGGTCCTGATCGGTCGCCAGGTGCCGGCCGAACCCGAGATCGACCGCCTCGCCGAGATGCGGCCGGCGGGGGTTGGTCACGTCGACGGGGATCAGCTGCGACGGCGTTGCGTGACGCTGCGCCAGGACCACCGGTCCGTCGCCGATCACCGTCCGCAGGCGCGGCAGGCGGGGGCGCGAGATCAGCCGCGCGGGCTCCTCGCCGGCCGGCGTGCGCTCATAGATGTGCAGCTCGTCGATCTCGAGGACGAACACGTGCCAGTCGCTGATCGCGACGTGATCGGCGAGGTGCGAAAGGGCGAAGCCGCCGACCGGGGCCAGCGGGTCCGAAAGGTCGAAGGCGCGCACCGACCCGTCGTCCAGCGCGGCGAGCAGGAGATCGTCCGCGCGCGTGAGCGCCCGCCCGGCGCCCGCTGCGAGGTCCTGGTCGTCGATCACGGCGAGATCCAGATCGGCGCCGATCGTGACCGTCACGAGCGCGAGGCCATCCGGGCGCGCGGCCAAGAGGTGCAGGACGCCGTCGCCGGCGATCATGGCGTCGATGCGATCGACCGGAACGGCGATGGTGCCGAGGTCGTCCGGGTCCAGGGGGTCGCTCAGGTCGAACGCCCGCAGGGACCGCGCGTCGTCGACGATGTAGAGCCGATCGCCGAGCCGGCTGAACCAGCGCGGCCCCTGGCGGGGCGTGACGATCTTCGCCGCGGTGAACAGGGGCGCGGTCGGGTCGGTCAGGTCGTAGACGAGGCAGAACTGCTCGGCTCCCAGGATGGCGACCTGGTCGCCGAGCCAGCCGCTGGTGAAGGGCGTCCCGCTCGTCACGCCGAGGACCTCGGGCTCGGCCGGATCACCGAGGTCGATCAGCTGGAAGCCGCCCTGACCGCCGTCGTGGACGGCGAGGACGAGGCCGTCGCGCGACCGGACCTCGCCGAAGTAGCCCGTCTGGCTGTGGTCGAGCCAGCCCAGCAGCGAGGGGGCCGCGGCGTCCTCGATCCGGCGCACGACCTCGTGCAGCCCGTCGCTCTCCATCACCAGGTCGCCCCCGATCACGTGGGGGCGGCCGGTGAACGCGGTGCCGAGCTCGACCAGGGCGTTCTCCTGATCGGCTGGGCTCTCGAGGCAGAACAGGGTCAGGAGCAGGACGGGCCACAGCATCCGGGGCATGGGTCGACCTCCTTCACGGGGGCGGCACCGTGTTTTTGACACGATACGGGACATCGATGCTCCCGAACAGGGCCGCCCCGTCGCCGCCTTCGCTCAGGGCTGGACGATCTCGATCCGGTACCGGTCGCCGCGCTCGATGCGGTCGACGACGTCCATGCCGTCGACGACCTCGCCGAACACCGTGTAGCGGCCGTTCAGGTGGGGCTGGGCGCTGTGGCACACGAACCACTGGCTGCCGCCGGTGTCCTTGCCTCCGTGCGCGATGCCCAGGGTGCCGCGGCGGAACGGGCGCCGCGACCACTCGCTGCGGATCGTCCAGCCCGGTCCGCCCCAGCCGTCCCCGCGGGGGCAGCCGCCCTGGATGACGAAGTCCGGGACCACGCGGTGTAAGGTCAGGCCCTCGTGGAATCCGGAGCGGACCAGGTGCAGGAACGTCAGGCACGTGTTCGGGGCGATCTCGCCGTCGAGACGGATCGTGAACGTGCCCTCGTCGGTGATCACGCGCACGTCCGGGGCGTGGAAGCCGGCGCGGACCGGCGGCTGGGCGTAGGCGCGCCGGACGGGGGGGAGCGTCTCGCGGAGGCTCGCCTCGGCGGGGATCAGCGCCTCCGGCAGCACGGCGGTGGCGAGGGCGCAGGCGCGGGCGGCGAGGCGGACGCGCAGGTCCGGGTGGTCGAAGGCGCGCTGCAGGAGATCGGCGACGGCGCCGCGGTGTGTGTCGTCGACCCCGGGGCGGAAGAGGGGGGAGGCGAAGGGCCCATCGTCGCCGCCGGGCTCGTCGTCACCCGGCGATCCGACCCCGGTCGTCGGCAGACCGAGCCGTCGCGTGACCACGGTGTCGGGGGCGAACGTCCGATCCTCGGCGATGGCCGCGAGAACCGCCTCGATCCCCCCGATGGCGGCCAGCTGCACGTCCGCCATCCCCTCGCGCAGGTCGTTGGCGTCGCGGTAGCTCCAGTGGAGCATGGCCAGCGTGTAACCGCTCGGGAGCTCGGCGGCGAGCCCGCAGGCGGCCGTGCGGACGGTGAAATCGTCGCTGGCGATGGCGGCCTCCAGCTCACCGAACGCGGCCCCGGCGAGCTCGGGCCGGGCGGCGAGGCTGTCGAGATCGGCCAGCGCGGACAGGAGCGCCACCTCCGCCGGCGGAGCGAGCGAACGGCCGACCCGGTACCGGGCGAGGTCGCGCGCGTCCGGGCCGAACCGCACCAGGGCGGTGAGCGCCGCGCCGACCACCGGCGGCTCGGGGTCGTCGAGCATCCGGCGCAGGTCCGAACGCGCGCCCGCCCCGCGCAGGCGGCCCAGGGCCAGCACCGCGGACGCGCGCACCGCGAACGAGGGGTCGCCTAGCCGCGCACGCGCCTGCCGCACCAGCCGCAATCGCCACACCGGAAGCAGGCTCTCCTGCCGGACGGCCTGCGGCGGCAAGGGCAGGTCCGCGGTCGCGGCGGCCATGGCGGCGAGGGCCGACGCGACCACCTGCGGGTCGCTCGCGCTCGCGCCCGCGGCCAGGATCGAGGCGATGCGGCCGGCCAGCGAGGTATGATCCCCCTCGCGATCGGCCGCGAGGAAGGGCCCGGCCACCGCGCCGAGCGCGCGCAGCTCGGCGACCCGCACGCGGCGCAGCTCGTGCCCGTGCAGCCGCCCGCGGCGCTCGCTGCTGCGTAGCACGGCCTCGACGGCCGCGCGTCCGTGGTGCCGGCGCAGCGCTCGCAGGGCGTGGACGCGGACCTGCACGTCGCGGTCGATGGCGTAGGGGGCGATCTGCGCGACCAGCGTCGAGTCCGGGGCACGTTCGGCGCACCGCAGCACGCGCCAGCGGACCTCGTTCTCCGGGCGGGTCAACCCGGCCCGGATCGCCGCCACCAGGCTGTCGCGGTCCGCGCGCGCGGCCACGTTCCGCAGGGCGTTCCAGGCGGCGATCGCCTCGCGCGTCTTCCCGTCGAGGGCTGGGCGGTAGAGCATGGACCCGTCGTGTTCCTGGTGAGCCAGACCCTCGCAGGCGGCGACGCGGGTGGCCAGGTGGGGATCGTCGAGGGCCCGGGTCAGCGGCGCCACGGCGACGTCGCCGCCGAGCAGGCCGAGGCTGAACGCGGCCTGGGCCCGGACCGCCTGGCTGCGGTCGTCCAGGGCGGCGATCATCGCCGGCAGCACGTCCGTCCGTCCGATGCGTCCGGCGGTGCGCAGCGCGGTGCGCCGCACGTGCGCGTCGTCGCCGCTGATCAGCGCGCCGAGCGAGTCGGGCGGAGCCAGCCGGCGATCCTCCCAGCGGGCGAGGGCGTCGAGCTGCGGGTCGCGCGAGTCGGGCGCGCAGGCGACCAGGGCGACGAGGACGACGAGCGCCGCGAACGCGTGGTCACGCCGGCGAGACGGGGACGGTCGGGAGGTCATGGCCGCTCCGGGGTTCGGGTGTCTGCGGAGCCTACCACCGCCCTGCCGGGGCGTCCACGCTCGCGGCGGGGCGCGGGCCGACTTTGACCGCCGCCCGCGGTGTTGCTACCATTCGACGACCCTACCGGAAGGACGAACCCCTTGCGCCTGGCCGTGCTCGGAGCCAGCGGTCTGGTCGGCCGCTCGATGCTGTCGCTGCTCGCTCGACAGGACTGGATCACCGGCGCTCCGCTCGCCCTGTCGAGCGCCCGCTCGGCGGGCCTGGAGCTGCCGTTCGGCGACGGCCCGGTCACCTGCCGGGACGTCGCGGCGGCCGACCTCGCGTCCATCGACGTGGCGATCTTCTCGGCCGGCGGTGCGGCGAGCCGCCACTGGGCGCCGCGCTTCGTGCAGGCCGGCGCGGCGGTGGTCGACAATTCGTCGGCCTGGCGCCAGGATCCGGCCGTGCCCCTGGTCGTGCCCGAGGTCAACGGCCACCTCGTCGGCCCGGGCCATCGCGGCATCATCGCCAACCCCAACTGCTCGACCATCCAGATCGCCCTGCCGTGCGCCGCCCTCGAACGCGCGGCCGGCCTGCGCGAGGTGCACGCGACCACGCTGCAGGCGGTCAGCGGCGCCGGGCAGGGCGGGCACGACGAGCTGGTGGCCCAGGCGAACGGGCTCGCCGGCGGCGAGCAGGCCGGCGCCGAGCGCGGTGGCGAGGTCTTCCCGCGCCGGATCGCGGCCAACGCGATCCCCGAGATCGGCGCGCTGGACGGCTCGGGGTTCTTCGAGGAGGAACTGAAGGTCCACCGGGAGCTGCGCCGGATCCTGGCGCGGGGCGACCTGGCGGTCACCTGCACGGCCACCCGCGTGCCGGTGTGGAACGGTCACGCCGCCGCGGTGCGCGCCGTCCTCGCGCAGGACGTGACCCTCGACGAGGTCGTGGCGGCGCTGGCGGCCTGGCCCGGCCTGGCCGTGGCCCCGACGTCCGGCGAGTACCGGACACCGGCCGAGGTCTCCGGCGACGTCTCGGTGCACGTCGGCCGCGTCCGGCACGAACCCGGCCGCCGGGACGCGGTCCTCTTCTGGGTCGTGGCCGACAACCTGCTCAAGGGGGCGGCCTGGAACGCGGTGCAGATCGCCGCGCGTCTGGCCGGAGCGGAGGCGCGATGATCCCCGCGGCCAACGCCGCCTGGCGCGAACCGCGCGCGCGGTTCGTTCCCCGCACGATGCATCCGGCGATCCGGCTGGGGGCGACCCTCCTGCTGGTCGCCACCGCCATGCTCGCGTCCTGGCCGTGGCTCGTCCTGCTGGCCGCCGCGCTCGCGGTGGGCCTGCATCGCGCCGGTCTGCGCTGGGCGCGCCTGCCGGCGATCGCCGGTCCGTGGCTCTGGCTCGCGGCGCTGGTGCTGGCGATCCACGCGGTGACGGCCGTCGATGCGGCGCCGCTCGGCCGGCCGACCACGACCGGCCTGCTGCGTGGCATCGTCGTGCTGACGCGGCTCGCCGTCGTCCTGGGGATCGTCGCCCTGGCCGGCCGCGCCCTGCCGCTGGACGACCTGACGCGGGCCTGGGCCTGGTGGCTCCGTCCGCTGCGCCGCTTCGGCGTCGATCCGCAGGGGCTGAGCCTGGCGGTGATCGTCGCCCTGGGGACCGCCCCGCGGGTGCAGGCGGAGGGGCGCCGTCTGCTGGCCTGCCAGCGGCTGCGCCGGCCACCGGGTCGCCAGGGCGCGCGGTCCTGGCTGCGGATGCGCATCGGCGTGGTGCCGCCGCTCGTGGAATCGCTCCTGCGCCGGGCCGAGGCGGTGCCGCTGGTGGTGGCCTGGCGTCTGCCCGACGTGCCCCCGAGCGTGGCGCCGCCGGCGTGGCCGCAGCTGGCCGTGCTCGCGGTGTGGCTCGTCGCCCTGGTGTGGTCGACATGAGCACCAGAGGGCCCACGACCGGTCCGCCGCGCGTGAAGATCGACCTGGCGTACGTGGGGACGGCGTTCCATGGCTGGCAGGTGCAGCCGGACCAGCGCACCGTCCAGGGCGAGCTCGCGGCGATGCTCGCCCGTCTGCTCGACCGGCCGTGCCTGCCGGTGGGCGCTGGCCGCACCGATGCCGGCGTGCATGCCCGCGGTCAGGTCGCTCACGCCGAACTGCGCGATCGCGGGGAGGTCGCGCGGGTGGTCGGAGCGCTGGCGAAGCTGACCCCGGACGACGTGCATGTCCACGAGGTCCGCGAGGTCTCGCCGGCGTTCGATGCCCGGCGGTCGGCCCTCTGGCGCCGGTACGAGTACCGCCTCCGCCGGTCGCGGAACATCTTCGACCCCCACGCGTTCGAGGTCCCCTGGTCGCTCGATCGCGCGGCCATGGAGGCTACCTGCACGCGCTTCCTGGGCACGCACGACTTCGCGAGCCTCTGCAAGGCCGGCTCGCTGAAGGAGGACAACCGCTGCACCATCACGCGCTGCGACCTTGAATGGGAGGGCGCGGCGTGTATCCTGCGGGTTCAGGCCGATCGGTTCCTGCATCACATGGTGCGCAACCTGGTCGGCGTGCTCGTGGAGATCGGACGGGGCGCCCGCCGCCCCGAGGACGTCGAGGCGATCCTCGCCGCCGGCCGGCGCGAGGCCGCCGGCATGATGGCCCCGCCCCAGGGGCTCTTCCTGGATGCGGTCGGCTACCCGGACGAACTGCTCGACCCCGGGTACCTGCCCGCCGGATTCACCCCGCGGCCGGATGCCGCGCAAGGAGACGAGGCATGAAGTTCTTCATCGACACCGCCGACCTCGAGGCCATCGCCGAGATCAAGGACATGGGCATGTGCGACGGCGTGACCACGAACCCGTCGCTCATGGCCAAGGCCGGTCGCCGCGACACCGACGTGCTGCTCAGGGAGATCTGCGACCTGGTGCAGGGGCCGGTCTCCGGCGAGGTCGTCGCGACCGAGGCCGACGAGATGATCGCCGAGGGCGAGCGGCTGGCCGCCATCTCCGACCACCTCGTGGTCAAGATCCCGACCACCTACGAGGGGCTCAAGGCCATCGCCGCGCTCAGCCGGCAGGACATCCGCGTCAACGCCACGCTGGTGTTCTCGCCCGCCCAGGCGTTGCTGGTGGCCAAGGCGGGGGCGGCGTATTGCTCGCCGTTCGTCGGCCGGCTGGACGACATCGGCCACGACGGCATGGAGCTCATCGAGCAGGTGGTCACGATCTACGGCGAGTACGGCCTGGAGACCGAGGTCCTGGTGGCGAGCGTGCGGCACCCCAACCACGTCATCGAGGGCGCGATGATGGGCGCGGACGTGGCGACCATCCCGCCCAAGGTGATCAAGCAGCTCGTGCAGCATCCGCTGACCGACAAGGGGCTGGCGGCGTTCCTGGCCGACTGGGACCGCCTGCAGGAGGGCTAGCGGGGCATGTTCGCGCGGCGTCCGCCGACCTGGAGCGCGTTCGTCATCGGGGCCCTCGCCGGCGCCCTGCTCGGCGCCGTCCTGCTGCTCGTGCGCGAACGGGGTCAGCGGGACGAGCTGATCGCCGAGGCGCGCGATCGCGCCATCGAGGAGCTGCTCGCCGAGGCGGGTCCGGACACCGCACCAGCCGGGTCGCCGGTGGACGAGCCGGGAACGATCCGTCCGCTCGACGAGCGGATCGCCGACGAGCGCCACAACGCCATCGTCCGCGCGACCGAGCGCGTGGCGCCGGCGGTGGTCACGATCACGGTCACCTCGCAGGTGGCGATCCGCGACCCTCGCCTGAGCTTCTTCGACTTCTTCTCGCCGAGGCGGCGGCCGCCGCGGCTGCGCGTGCAGGAGCAGCAGAACTACGGCTCGGGGGTGATCGTCGGGGCCGAGGGCTACGTGGTGACCAACGCCCACGTGCTCGGCCAGAGCCCGACGCGTGTCCTGGTCACCCTGAGCAACGGGACCGACTACGGGGCGGAGATCGTCGAGGTCGTCAACCGCTTCGACCTCGCGCTGCTGAAGATCGAGGGTGAGGATTTCCCCGTCGCCCAGCTCGCCGACAGCGACGAGCTGAGCATCGGCGAGTGGGCCATCGCCATCGGCTCGCCCTTCGGCCAGCTCCTGGCCGACACGCAGCCGACGGTCACGGTCGGGGTGATCTCGGCGCTGAA
The DNA here is from genome assembly GCA_014730255.1 of bacterium. GTDB lineage: Bacteria > Krumholzibacteriota > Krumholzibacteriia > LZORAL124-64-63 > LZORAL124-64-63 > Glo-17. The sequence goes on from WJIQ01000085.1 coordinate 17,114, forward strand.
CCGCGACATCGTGCGCCAGCCGCAGTCGAACACCCTGTACCTCGGCATGATCCAGACCGACGCGGCCATCAACCCGGGCAATTCCGGTGGTGCGCTCGTCAACGCCGCCGGCGAGGTCGTCGGCATCAACACGTTCATCTTCAGCGAGAGCGGGGGCTCGATCGGCATCGGATTCGCCGTGCCGAGCAACCGCGTGCGGTGGGTGCTGGAGGAGGTGCGCGAGTTCGGCCACTTCCGCGACTTCAACCTCGGCCTGGTGCTGTACCCGCTCACCCAGCAGGCGCTCCGGCTGCTGGGCACGTCCGATCCGGTCGGATTCCTGGTGGCCGACGTCGTCGAGGAATCGCCGGCCTGGGAGGCGGGGCTGCGGCCGTACGACATCCTGCGCACGATCAACGGCCGCACGCTCGAGAGCCGGGACACCGTCGACCGTCTGGTCTACGAGGCGATGGTCGGCGACCGCATGGTCTTCACCGCCGAGCGCGACGGTCGGACGTTCTCCGGCCAGATCGTGCTCGAGGAGGCGCAATCGCGATGATCGTCGTCACCGGCGCGGCCGGATTCATCGGGTCGGTCCTGATCTGGTCGCTGAACCAGCGGGGCGAGACCGACATCCTCACCGTCGACGTGCATCCCTCCGATGCCGGCGAGCCCAACCTGGAGCCGCTGCGTTACGATCGCGGCTACCAGGACCACGAGGCGTTCCGGCGCGACCTCGCCGATGGCGAGTACGACGACGAGCTGCGGGGCATCCTGCACATGGGGGCCTGCTCGTCGACGACCGAGACGGACTGGGACTACCTCGAGCGCAACAACGTGGACTACACCCGCGACCTGTGCCTGGCCGCCCGCCGGGTGGGCGCGCGCTTCGTCCACGCCTCGAGCGCGGCGACCTATGGCGACGGCTCGCGCGGCTACAGTGACGATCACGCCGCGCTCGACGAGCTCCAGCCGCTGAACCTCTACGGCCGGTCGAAGCACGTGTTCGACCTCTGGGCGCGGGACGAGGGTCTGCTCGACGAGATCTGCTGCCTGAAGTACTTCAACGTCTACGGGCCCAACGAGTGGCACAAGGACGACATGCGTTCGATGGTCTGCAAGGGTTACGAGCAGGTGCGCGACACCGGACGGGTGAAGCTCTTCAGGAGCGATCGGCCGGAGTACCCCGACGGCGGCCAGAAGCGAGACTTCGTCTACGTCAAGGACGCCGCGGCCATGACGCTGTGGCTGCTGGATCACCCTGGCGCGAACGGGGTCTTCAACGTCGGCACCGGGCGGGCGCACGACTGGAACACGCTGATGTCCGCCATCTTCGCCGCGCTCGGTCGCGAGCCGGCCATCGAGTACATCCCGATGCCCGAGCATCTGCGGGGGAAGTACCAGTACTTCACCGAGGCGCAGATGGGCAAGCTGCGCGGCGCCGGCTGCGACGTGCCGATCACGCCGATCGAGGACGCGGTGCGCGACTACGTCACCGGGCATCTGGCCACCGGGCGCCACCTCGGGGCTTGAACGCGGGCCGCGTTGACGCAGCCCGAAGACGGGTGCTTTTTTGAGGTTGCGGACCGCGCCTTCACATCCGACCATGAATGGAATTGAGTTTCAATCGCACCTGTGACGACAGGATGTCGCCGACCGTCATGCGCTCCTCGTTCCTGGACACCGCCCCGTCGAGGCTCCTGCTTGCGGCCGGCCTGCTGGCGCTGGCCCAGCCGGCGGTCGCGTACATCGGCCCCGGCGCCGGCTTCGCGCTCGGCGGGTCGCTGCTATTCGCGCTGGCGGGCATCCTGCTCGCGGTCCTCGGGGTGCTCACCTGGCCGTTCCGCCTGCTGGCCCGGGCCGTCCGCTACCGCGACGTGCGCCGGCGGCGCAGGTGCCGGCGCGTGGTCGTGCTGGGTCTCGATGGCCTGGACCCCGACCTGGCGCGGGAGTTCATGGCCGACGGCAAGCTGCCCAACCTCGAGCGCCTCGCCGACATCGGCTGCTTCCACGATCTCGGCACGACCCTGCCGGCGGTCTCGCCGGTGGCCTGGTCGACCTTCGCCACGGGCGTCGATCCCGGCGGCCACGGCATCTTCGACTTCCTGCGCCGCGACCTCGCCACGCACCTGCCCGAGCTGTCGAGCACCCGGCTGGTGCCGGGGCGCGAGCGTCGATTCGGACCCTTCAAGCTCGGCCGGACCGCCGACCGCATGCAGCTGCGGCGGCACAGTCGCAGCTTCTGGTCCATCCTCGGCGACCACGGGGTCGAGGCGACGATCCTGCGCGTGCCGCTGACGTTCCCGCCCGAGAAGTTCCGCGGACGCCTGCTGTCGGCCATGTGCCTGCCCGACCTGCGAGGGACCCAGGGGACGTTCACCGTGCTGGCCGCGCCGGGCTACGAGTCCGGCGGCCTGACCGGCGGCGAACGGCGCCAGCTGACCGCCGATGGCGACGGCGTCTGGCGGGGGACGCTGCCCGGGCCGGATCTGCCGGACGGGAGCGGCCCGGCGGAGTTGCCGGTGCAGGCGACGGTGGACGGCAAGGGACTGCGCGCGGAGATCCGGATCGGACCGAAGACGGTCACGCTCGGCAAGAAGGAGTACTCGCCCTGGTTGCGCCTGCCGTTCGACGTCGGCGGCAAGACGGCGCACGGCATCGCGCGGGTCCGCGTGGTCTCCTGGGATCCGCTGGCGCTCTATGTCACGCCCATCAACCTCGACCCCAAGCAGCCGGCCATGCCCATCAGCCAGCCGCCGCACTACGCGATGATGCTCGCGCGGGTGCACGGCCCGTTCGCCACCCTGGGGCTCGCCGAGGACACCTGGGCGCTCAACGAGAAGGTGATCGACGAGGACGCGTTCCTCGAGCAGACGTGGGACATCCACGCCGAGCGCGAGCTGCAGTGGCGCCACGCCCTCGACCGGCAGCGCACCGGCGCCATCGTCTGCGTGTTCGACGTGACCGACCGGCTGCAGCACACCTTCCTGCGCTTCCGCGACGACGACCATCCGGCCAACCGGGGCGCCGACGTCGAGAAGCACCGGCACGTCATCGAGGACCTCTACCGCCGCGCCGATGCGCTGGTCGGGATGACGCTGTCGCGCCTGCACCGCGACGACGTCCTGCTGGTGATGAGCGACCACGGGTTCAAGCCCTTCCGCCGCGCGGTCAATCTCAACGCCTGGTTCCGCGAGCACGGCTACCTGCGGCTCGAGGGTGATCCGGACCAGGGTCCGCTGCCCGAGCTGAACGGCGACGTGGTGCCGGCGACGGGCATCGACTGGACGCGGACCCGCGCCTACGCCAACGGGCTGGCCGGCTTCTACCTCAACGTCGCCGGCCGCGAGCGCCAGGGCTCGGTGCCGCCCGAGGAGGCCACCGCTCTGCGCGACGAGCTGATGGACCGTCTGCGTGGCCTCGAGGACCCGGCCGGCGGGGAGGCGATCCGCGAGGTGTGGGCCAGCGCCGAGTGCTACCGCGGCCCGTATCGGAGCGAGGCTCCCGACGTGATCGTCGGCTACAACCCGGGCTGGCGCGCCGACTGGGACATGGCCACCGGCGCGACGATCGGCGCGGTCTTCCGCGAGAACGACAAGCCCTGGTCGGCCGACCACTGCATGGATCCCCGGCAGGTGCCGGGCGTGCTGCTGAGCAACCGCCGCCTGTCCGGCGACGACCCGAACCTGGTCGACCTCGCGCCCACCATCCTGGACCTCTGCGGCGTGCCCGCGCCCCGGCACATGCACGGCCGCAGCCTGCTGAACGAGGACACGTGATGCGCACGATCACCCTGACCTTCCTGATCCTGGCGGTGGCGCTGGCGATGCCGGCGGTCGCCGCCAAGGTGCTCGTCCTCGGCTTCGACGGCATGGACCCGCAGCTCGTGGCGGAATACCGCGAGCAGGGGATGATGCCCAGCTTCGACCGCGTGCTCGAGAACGGTGGCCAGCTCCTGCCCCTGGGCACGGCCATGCCGCCGCAGTCGCCGGTGGCCTGGTCGACGTTCATCACGGGCCTCGACCCCGGTGGACACGGCATCTTCGACTTCATCCATCGTGATCCGGCGACCATGGCGCCCTATCTCTCGACCAGCGTGGCCATGGGGCCGGCCGACTTCTGGAAGCTGGGCGACTGGCGCATCCCGCGCGGGACGGGCTCGGTGGAGAACCGTCGCCGCGGCGTCGCGTTCTGGGAGATGCTCGACGATGCGCTGGTCGACGCCACGGTCTTCAAGGTGCCGGCCAACTTCCCGCCCACGCCCTCGCGCTCGCGCACGCTCAGCGGCATGGGCACTCCCGACATCCAGGGCACCTACGGTCAGTACACCTACGTGACCGACGACCCGGTGGCCGAGCGCGATCTCTCCGGCGGCGTCCTGCGGGCGGTCTACCTCGCCGACGGTCGCTGCGAGACGGTGGTCGAGGGTCCGGCCAACGTCTACCGCGAGGGGGCGCCCCTGAGCGAGCTGCCGCTGGTGATCAACGTCGACAAGGACCGGCGCGCGGCGCTGGTCGAGCTGGCGGGCGAGCGGTTCCTGCTGCGCGAGGGCGAGTGGAGCGAGTGGCTGACCCTCGAGTTCCCCCTCGTGCCGGTGCTGAAGTCCGTGCGTGGCGTGGCGCGGGTGTTCCTCATGGAGACCGACCCCTATCTGCGCCTGTACGTGACCCCGGTGCAGATCGACCCGGCCGCGCCGGAGATGCCGATCTCCACGCCCGACGACTATTCCCGCGACCTCGCCGAGGCGCTCGGTCCGTTCTTCACGCAGGGTCTGCCCAGCGAGACCAAGGCCCTCGAGGAGGGGGTCTTCGACGACGGCGACTACCTGTCGCAGAGCGACCTCGTCTTCGCCGAGCGCAAGCGTCAGCTCGCATTCGAGCTCGGGCGGTTCACCACGCGCGATGACGGCTTCCTGTTCTTCTACTTCAACTACCCCGACCAGGACTGCCACATGTGGTGGCGCGGGATCGATCCCCAGTCACCGCTGCATGCGGCCTGCGCCGTCGAACACCGCGACCGCGTGCCGGAGATCTACCAGTCGCTCGACGCCGTCCTCGGCGGCGTCCTCGATCAGGTCGACCCCGAGACCATGGTCATGGTCATGAGCGACCATGGCTTCGCCCCCTACCTGCGGAGCATGCACGTCAACGCGTGGCTGCGCGAGCACGGCTACCTCCACCTGCGCGAGGGCGTGGAGCCGGGCGACGTGCACTACCTCGAGGGCATCGACTGGTCGCGCACGCGCGCCTACGCCATCGGGATCAACGGCCTGTACCTGAACCTCATCGGGCGCGAGGCGCACGGCATCGTGGTCCCGGGAGCCGAGGCCAGCGAGCTCATCGACGAGCTGGTGCGCGAGCTCGAGGCCACGGTCGATCCCGGGATGGGCGAGCTGGCGATCAAGTACGCCTACCGCGCCGACGAGCTGTACCAGGGCGCGCACCGCGCCATCGGTCCGGACATCGTCCTCGGCTACCACCGGGGCTGGCGCGGCAGCAACGAGTCGGCCCTCGGCGAGGTGCCGGCCGAGGTGTTCGTCGACAACGAGCAGAAGTGGAGCGGCGATCATTGCCAGGCCGCCGACGAGGTGCCGGGCATCCTGCTCACCACCCATCCCATCGCGATCTCGGATCCCACGCTGGCCGACTTCGCGCCCACCATCCTGAAGCTCTTCGACATCGAGCCGCGGCCGGAGATGATCGGCCGCGACATGTTCGAGGCGCAGACCGCGAGGAGATGACCCGATGTTCGGTGGCAACAAGATCAAGCTCGACAAGGACCTGCTCGAACGCGCCGAGCGCGTGAGCCAGGCCGCGGGCTACGCCTCGGTCGAGGAGTTCGTCCAGCACGTGCTCGAGCGGGAGCTCGACAAGCTCGACCAGGGCGGGGCCGACGAGGAGGAGATCCGCAAGCGCATGCAGGGACTGGGGTACATCTCGTGACCGCGCACGCCGTCGTGGGGAGGGACCGCGGATGACCGCGCTGCTCGGTGCGGCGACCGCGGTCGGCGACCTGCTCGCCGCGCCCTTCGGCGGGCACGCCGGCTGGGCGCTCGTGGTCTGGTCGGCGCTGTTCGGCCTGGTCGCCATCGTGCTCTTCAAGCTGGCGACGCCGCAGGATCGGCTCGCCGCGGCCCGTGATCGGCTGATCGGCCGCCTGCTCGAGGCCGCGCTGTTCCAGACCAGCCTGCGCACCATCGCCCGCGTGCAGGGCGCCGTGCTGGTGGCCAACCTGCGCTACCTGGTGCTCGCGCTGCCGGCGATCGCGGCGCTCGTGATCCCGCTCGCGCTGGTGCTGCCGCAGCTCGAGTCGCGCCTCGGCCGGCAGCCGCTGGCCGTGGGCGAGGCCGTCCTCGTCACCGCCGAGATGGATGGGCGAGCGGACGCGACGCTCGAGGCCGGCACCGGTCTGGTGATCGAGGCCGGTCCGGTGCGTGACGCGGCGCGGGGCGAGCTCGTCTGGCGCGTGCGCGCCGAGGATGCGGGCCGACACGAGCTGCGTCTGCTGAGCGACGGGCGCGACCACACGCTCACCGTGCCGGTGGGCCTCGGCGGCCTGCCGGCGATCGCGGCCGGCCGTCACCAGGGCTGGCTGGACCAGCTGCTCTTCGATCCGACCGCCAGGACCCTGCCGGCCGGCGCGGCGTTGCGGTCGATCACGCTCGACCTGCCCGGGCGCGAGGTGCGGATCCTCGGCCTGGCGCTGCCGTGGATCGTGAGCTTCACGATCCTGTCCCTGGCCGCCGGCCTGCTGCTGAAGAAGCCCCTCCGGGTGGAGATCTGAGGCCCGCCGATGCGGGCTAGTCCACGTACCCCAGCGACCGCAGCTGCTTCTTGACCGCGGCGTCCAGCGCCGGGTCCTCGGCCACCTCCGGCGGTGGGGCGGGCGCCAGCGCCGCGTAGCTGCCGATCCGGTGCTGCTCCAGGTGCTCGACGTAGCTCAGGCCGGCGTCGGTGAGGTGGTCCCGCATCACCCGTCCGGGCATCTCCTGGCTCGGTGGCAGGCCCATCAGCGCCAGCAGCGTGGGGCCCATGTTCAGCACGAACGTCCGGTCGAACCGGGTGCCCTGCCGATAGAGCGCGCTGCGGATGACGAGTGCGCCGTCGGGGCGGTGCTCGGCCACGCCCTTGCGGATCGTGCCGGAGCGATCACGGCGCGGGCCGTGGAACCCGTGGTCGGAGACGACGACGAGGTTGGCGTCGGCCGGGAACATCGCCACCAGCTCGCCCAGCCAGTCGTCGAGCAGGCGCACGTAGTTCGGCACCACGTCGCCGTAGAGGGCGCGGTCGTCCGCCGCGGGCTCCCGCGCATCGCCGGGGTCCATGTACACCCAGAACTTGTGGCACATCAGATCCAGGCCGCGCAGGTAGACGGCGAACAGGTCCCACTGCTCCCGGTCGGCGAGGTGGCGCGCCGTCGCCAGGTACGTCAGATCGCCGGCGAGGACGACCCGCAGCTCGCGCAGGCGCTGGTCGTCGGGGTCGGCCAGCTGCGCGTCGGTGACCGTCGGCACCAGGCGTCGCACGAGATCGTCCGGGACGTCGCGCCAGTCGACGACCAGCGCGGCGACCTCGTCGGTCAGCGCGGCGGGCTGGACCATGCCGTCGGGGTTGCGGCTGCCGGCCTCGGTGTAGGAGACGTGGTCGCTGACCATCACGCCCTCGATGGCGCGCGCGGGGTAGGTCACCCACCAGCCGATCACGCAGCTGCGCCGCCCCGCCGCGCCGGCGATGTCCCAGACGGCCGGCGACCGCCAGTCGCCAGCCGAGGCGAGGGTCTCGTAGTCCTCGTCGCGCCCCTTGAGGAAGCCGCCGACGCCGTGGTCCTCGGGCTCGAGGCCGGTGGCCATGCTGGCCCAGATCAGCGGCGATTTCTCCAGCGGCACGAAGCTCAGGTTCACCCCGCTCGTGGCCACGTTCGCCAGGGCGGCGAGGTTCGGCAGCTCGCCGGCCTCCAGCAGCGGATCGACCACCTGCCAGTCGAGGGCGTCGATGCCGATCACGATCGTCTGGCTCGGGGCGGGCGAGACCGGCGTCTCGTCGCCGCCGCAGCCGAGGAGCGGGACCAGCAGGGTCAACGGGGCCAGCAGGAGCAGCAGGGCACGGATCTCGGAGCGGATCATGACGTTCCTCGTGGGTTGGAGGTGCCGTGGAATGATAGGGCAACGACATTGCATCAACAAGCGGTCCGGTCTCTTGCGCGGCGGGCGGATATCGCGCATCATGCGCCGTGTCCGCTCCGTGCGGGCCTGCCACGCCACCTGGAGACCCCGGCCGGAGGCCATCCGATGATCGACCGTTACGCGACCAGGGAGATGACCGCCATCTGGAGCGACCAGGCGCGTTTCGAGCGCTGGCAGGAGGTGGAGGTCGTGGTCTGCGAGGTCCGCGCGGCCCGGGGCGAGATCCCCGCCGAGGCCGCGCGCGAGATCCGCGAGAAGGCCCGCTTCGACACCGCACGGGTGCTCGAGATCGAGGCGACGGTCCAGCACGACGTGATCGCCTTCCTGACCAACCTCGCCGAGCACATCGGTCCGGCCAGCCGGTTCGTCCACCAGGGCATGACCAGCAGCGACCTCCTGGACACGGCCTTCGCGATGCAGATCCGCGACGCGGGCACGGTGCTGCGCGCGGCGCTGGTCGAGCTGCTGAACACCGTCGAGGCGAAGGCGGTCGCGCACCGGGACACGGTCATGATGGGGCGCAGCCACGGGATCCACGCCGAGCCGACCACCTTCGGCCTGAAGCTGCTCGTGTACTGGGAAGCCCTGCGACGCGGCCTGCACCGTCTGGACGCCGGCATCGCCGAGTGCAGCTACGGGCAGATCTCCGGAGCGGTGGGCACCCACGCGCACCTGGACCCGGCCGTCGGCGAGGCGGTCTGCGAGAAGCTGGGGCTCGTCTGCGCGCCGGTCTCCACGCAGGTCCTGCAGCGCGACCGCCACGCCGCGTTCCTGGGCGCGGTCTCGCTGGCGGGGGCGACGCTCGAGCAGATGGCCGTCGAGATCCGCAACCTGCAGCGCACCGACGTCCACGAGGTCGAGGAGCCGTTCGGCAAGGGGCAGAAGGGCTCGAGCGCCATGCCCCACAAGAAGAACCCGATCGTCTCGGAGAAGATCACCGGCATGGCCCGTCTGCTGCGGGGCTACGCCCATGCGGCCACCGAGAACGTGGCCCTGTGGCACGAGCGGGACATCAGCCACAGCTCGGTCGAGCGGATCATCTTCCCCGACGCCTGCCACACCCTGCACCACATGCTGCGCAAGATGACCTGGCTGATCGACGGCCTGGTGGTCTTCGAGGACCAGATGCGGGCGAACATGGAGAAGGTGCGCGGCATGTACTTCTCCCAGCCCGTCCTGCTCGCGCTCACCGAGGCGGGCATGAGCCGCGAGGACGCCTACGCCCGCGTGCAGACCTGCGCCATGCGCGTCTGGGACGAGGACGTGAGCCTGCGGCAGGCCGTCGGCGAGGACGAGGAGATCACCGCGCTCCTGGACACCGCGACGCTCGACCGCTGCTTCGAGCTGGATCATCAGCTCCGCCACGTGCCGCACCTGTTCACCCGGACGCTGGCGGGCAAGGACTTCTAGATGACCGACGTCAGCCCCCGGACCCGACGCATGCTGCTGCGCGCGCAGCGCAACGAGATCAACGCGCACCACGTCTACAGGCGGCTGGCGCGGATGGCGCGCAGCGCGACGAACCGCGAGGTGCTCGAGCGCATCGCCGCCGACGAGCTGCGCCACGCCCGCATGTGGCGCGACCGCAGCGGCCTCGAGGTCAAGCCGGACTGGCTCCTGGTGTACGGATTCGCGGCGCTCGTGCGGGTGCTCGGCATCACCTTCGGCATCAAGCTGCTGGAGATCGCCGAGGCGCGGGCGCAGATCGACTACGACGCCCTGGTGGCCGCGGTCCCGGAGGCGCGCGAGGTGCTGACCGAGGAGGCCGACCACGAGAAGGTCCTCTTCGAGATGCTCGACGACTCGGTGCTGGCGAACGTGGGCTCGATCGTGCTGGGGCTGAACGACGCCCTGGTGGAGCTGACCGGGGCGCTGGCGGGGCTCAGCTTCGCCTTCCAGAACACGCAGCTCGTGGCCCTGTCCGGCCTGGTGACCGGCATCGCCGCCTCGTTCAGCATGGCGGCGAGCGAGTACCTCTCCCGGCGGGCCGAGGACGCGGCGGGGGCGGGCAAGTCGGCGCTGTTCACGGGGGTGGCGTACATCGTCACCGTCGCCGTGCTCGTCGCGCCCTTCCTGATCGTCGACGACCATCGGGTCGCCCTGGCGGCCACGCTCACGGTCGCGGTCCTGATCGTGGCGGTGTTCACGTTCTACCTCTCGGTGGCCAGGGGGCTGCCGTTCCGGCGCCGGTTCCTGGAGATGGCCGGGATCAGCCTCGGCGTGGCCGCCGTGAGCTTCGGCATCGGCATCGGGATCAAGCACCTGCTGGGGGTGGAGATCTGAGCGGATCCGGCGGCTCCGGCCGACCCGCTTCCACCTTTTGGTTTTCGAGGTCAGGAGTTACATTGTCCGTTCTTGCCGACCTCGCCCTCGTTTCCGATCCGTCGTTCACCTCAGGGGGTCTCCGTGGCGCTCAAGGATGAGAGTTTCGCTCCTATTCCCGTCGGTTCCCACGATGACGACAGCCTGCGGGAGTACCTGCGGGAGCACGGCCTGACCCTCGCCGCGAGCGAGGCGCGCAAGGTGGCCGACCTCCTCGGCCGCGATCCCACCCTGACCGAGCTGACCCTCTTCGACACCATGTGGAGCGAGCACTGCTCGTACAAGAGCAGCCGGCCGTACCTCAAGAAGCACCTGCCCAACGACGCCTCGAACGTGGTGATCGGCCCGGTGGAGGACGCCGGCGTGGTCGATTTCGGCGAGATCGACGGCCGGCGCTGGGGGGTCATCGTCGCCCACGAGAGCCACAATCACCCCAGCCAGGTGATGCCCGTCGAGGGGGCGGCCACCGGCATCGGCGGCATCGTGCGCGACGTCTACTGCATGGGCGGCGACGTGATCGCGGTGCTCGATCCGCTGCGCTTCGGCTGGCCCGAGACCGAGGACGAGCACGACACCGGTGCGGCGCACCGTCGCGACATCGCCCGCGAGGTGGTCACCGGCATCTGGGAGTACGCCAACGCCCTGGGCGTGCCCAACCTGGGCGGGGACGTCTACTTCCATCACTCGTACGACGAGAACTGCCTGGTCAACGTGGTCGCCGTCGGTCTGGTCGATCAGGCCCGCATCACGCACAGCCGGGTGCCCCGGCAGGCGGCCGACGAGCCCTACGATCTGATCCTCGTGGGCAAGCCGACCGACTGGTCGGGCATGGGCGGCGCGGCGTTCGCCTCGGCCACGCTCGATGCCGCCGCGGCCACGGAGAACAAGGGCTCGGTGCAGACGCCCGACCCGTTCCTCAAGCGCATCCTGACCGTGGCCAACCGCGCGGTCCTGGAGCTGTGCCACGACGAGGGCGTCGAGATCGGGTTCAAGGACCTCGGGGCCGGGGGCGTCAGCTGCGTGACGAGCGAGCTCTGCGATGCCGGCGGCTTCGGTTGCGACGTCGATCTCGAGCTGGTCCACCAGATCGCCGACCTGCCCGCGCGGGTCTGCGCCTGCAGCGAGACCCAGGAGCGGTACGGGCTGGCCGTGCCGCGGCGCCTGGTCGACCGCATCCTGAAGGTCTACAACGAGGATTTCGCCCTGCCCGGCGTCTATGACGGCGCGTGCGCGGTGCGCATCGGCGAGGTCACGACCGAGCGCCGGTACGTCCTGCGCCGCGGCCAGGAGATCCTGGCCGACGCGCCCATCGACACCATCACCGAGGGCATCCGCTACGACCGGCCCACCGCGCCGCCCGTGCGCGACGAGGTGCCGGCCGATCTGCGGCTGCCCGAGGTCCCGGCCGAGGCGATCGCCGGCGAGTGGCGGACGCTCATGGCCCACCCGAACATCGCCAGCCGCGAGTACCTGTTCCGGCACTACGACTCCGAGGTGCAGGCGGGCACGATCCTGCGCCCCGGAGAGGCCGACGCGGGCGTCGTCGCCCCCGTCGCGGGCAGTCGCCGGGCCGTGGCCATGACGGTCGACGGCAACCCGCTGCTCGGCCTCGTCGACCCGTATGCCGCCGGTGCGCGGGCCGTGGTCGAGGCCTGCCGCAACGTCGTCTGCGTGGGCGGCGAGCCGGCGGCGATCACCGATTGCCTGAACTTCGGCAACCCCGAGGAGCCCCACGCGATGTGGACCTTCGCCGAGGGCGTACGCGGCGTCGGCGACGCCTGCCGTGGCGTCGGCCGCCTCTCGGCACCCGAGGAGCCGCTGCCGGTGATCTCGGGCAACGTCAGCTTCTACAACCAGTCGGCCAGTGGCCGCTCGGTGGCCCCGTCGCCCATCGTTGCCTGCGTCGGCGTGGTCGACGACCACCGCACCAGCCGCAGCCAGCACTTCAAGACCGCCGGCGACCGCATCTACCTGGTCGGCCGCCCGGTGCGCGAGACCGGGGGCAGCCTCTATCTCGACCTGGGGTTCGCGACGGGCCGGCCGGCCGTGCCGGAGCTCGACCTCGCGGCCGTCCGCCACGAGCTGTCGGCCGTGCTCTCGCTGGTCCGCGCCGGCATCGCCACGGCCGTGCACGACATCAGCGACGGCGGCCTGGCGGTCGCGCTCGCCGAGATGGCCATCGGTCTGGAGGGCCAGCAGCGCCTGGGCGCGAGCCTTGCGTTGCCGCGCGATCTGGACGACCTCACGCTGCGCGAGGCGCTCTTCTCGGAAGCGGGCGGCTTCCTGGTGACCTGCCGCGCCGAGAGTGCGGTGGAGGTCGAGAAGCTGCTCAGCTTCGGCGAGGCGGCCTGGTGGCGGATCGGCGAGGTGACCGACGACGGCCGCCTGAGCGTGAGCGCGAGCGACGGCGATGCGACCGACGTGGCCGTCGACGATCTGGCCGCCGCCTGGCAGCGGACGCTCCCGTGGCTCTTCGGGGGCGAGGCGGCCGTCGAGCAGGTGCCCGGGGTGCCGACGGTCATGCCGTCGGACGCGCCCCGGCAGCCGGGCCCGGCGGTGCTGACCCGCCGGCCGCGCGTGGCGGTGCTGCAGCTGCCCGGCGTCAACTGCGAGGACGAGTCGGCGCGGTCGATCGAGGCGGTCGGCGGCGAGGCCGAGATCTTCCGCTGGACCCGCAGCGCCGACGAGCTGGAGCGCTTCGACGGCTACCTGATCCCCGGCGGCTTCAGCTACCAGGACCGCGTCCGGGCCGGCGCCATCGCCGCCAAGGACCCCCTGCTGCACGTGCTGCGGTCGGCCGCGGCCGGCGGCAAGCCCATCCTCGGGATCTGCAACGGGTGCCAGGTGCTGGTCGAGGCGGGGATCGTGCCGGGCATCGAGCCGGGCGCCGTGGAGGTGGCGCTGGCGGCGAACCGGGCGCCGGGACGGCGCGGCTACTACTCGCGATGGGTCAACCTGGAGACCGTGCCCGGCAGCCGGTGCGCGTTCCTCGACGGGATCGACGCCTCGTTCCCCGTGCCCGTCGCCCACGCCGAGGGCCGTTTCACGCACGAGGACCCCGGCTTCTTCGATCGGCTGCACGATGACGGATTGATCGCCCTGCGCTACAGTCGCTTCGCCGGCGGCAGCGGCGGCAATCCCAACGGCTCGCTGCTCGATGCGGCGGGATTGACCGACACGGGAGGGCACGTCCTGGCGCTCATGCCGCATCCCGAGCGGGCGCTGCGGCTGCGCATGGTGCCCGAGGATCTGCCCCACCCCTGGGGCTCGCTGCGCCGCCAGGCGGCGGGCGACCCGGAGCGGCTGGAGGCCGCCGGCCCCGGCTGGTGGCTGCTGCGACGACTGATCGAGCTCTGCTGAACGACGACGAGGGACGCGCACGATGACGACCCGGACGACATTGCTGGTGAGCCACAAGGGTGTCGACCTGCACGCGGCGACGGCCGTGCGCGTGATGCAGCGGCGGCTCGAGGACGGCGACGCGCTGCACCGGCTGGCGCGCTGCGAGCTGCACACGTTCACGGACGACGGCGAGCGCTGCCGGGTGACCGATCTGCTGGAGATCGGCCGCTACTTCAACCCGAACAAGCATCACTACGGCCATTTCGAGTGGACCACGGCCGAGACGGACGCGTTCGACGATCCGGCGCCGGGTGGCGCCACGCTGGCCGCCGCGTGGCCGGGCGAGGCGGTCGCCAGCGACACGGACGCGCCGGGAGCCGGGCTGTACGAGCGCCTGCTCGGCGGGCCGGTCCCCGAGGGCTGCGTCGCGGTCGACCTGGCGGCCATGCCCCTGGGCGACCATGAGGTCGTGCGCAGCGGCGTGCTCTGGCGGCTGGTGCTGGCCGACGACGGTCGCGCCCCCGAGCGTCTCGCCGAGCGCCTGGCCATCGCGCGCAGCGGGGTCCAGGGCCTGCTCGTCAACCCGCACCTCGACCGCTGGCTGATCCGCGTGCAGCGCGCCCAGGATGAGGGAGGACCCGCATGATCGAGGAACGACACTGGCGTGAGGAATGCGGCGTGGTGGGTGTGGCCGGGGTCAGCGGCGCCGCCGAGCTCACCTCCATGGCATTGCACGCGCTGCAGCACCGCGGACAGGAATCGGCCGGCATCACGGTCTCGGACGGGCACCTCATCCACACCCACAAGGCCATGGGCCTGGTGACCAAGGTGTTCAAGGAGGACGTGCTGAAGACCATGCCCGGCAGCTACGCCATCGGGCACGTCCGCTACTCGACCAGCGGGTCGAGCAACCTGATCAACGCCCAGCCCATCCAGGTGGCCAATCACCGCGGGGCGGTCAGCCTGGCGCACAACGGCAACCTGGTCAACGCGCCGGAGCTGCGACGGGCCATGGAGCAGGACGGATCCATCTTCTCGACCACGAGCGACAGCGAGGTGATCCTGCACCTGATGGCGCGCAGCAAGGCCGAGCTGGCCGAGGATGCCCTCCTGGAGGTCCTGCCCGAGGTGCGCGGGGCCTACAGCCTGGTCGTGATCACCGGCAGCAAGGTGATCGCCGCCCGCGATCCCCTCGGCTTCCGGCCGCTGTGCCTCGGGCGCTTCAAGGACCGTTACGTCGTCGCCAGCGAGAGCTGCGCCTTCGACATCATCGGCGCGCGGTACCTGCGAGACGTCGAGCCCGGCGAGCTGGTGGTCCTCGGCGACGGCGAGCTGGTGAGCCGCCGCGTCGCGCCGCCGGAGCGGGAGCGCCGCTGCGTGTTCGAGCACGTGTACTTCTCGCGCCCGGACAGCCACGTCTTCGGCACCAGCGTCGAGCGCGTGCGCCGGCGCAGCGGGGAGATCCTGGGCGACGAGGCGCCGGTCGAGGCCGACCTGGTGACCGCCGTGCCGGACAGCAGCAACACCGCGGCGCTCGGCTTCGCGCGGGCGACCGGTCTGCCCTTCGAGATGGCGCTGATCCGCAACCACTACATCGGCCGCACGTTCATCTCGCCGGCGCAGCAGGTGCGCGACATGTCCGTGCGCATCAAGTTCAACCCGGTGCGCGAGGTGGTCGCCGGCAAGCGCATCGTCATGGTCGACGACTCGATCGTGCGCGGGACGACCATGCGCAAGCTGGTCAAGCTGATGCGCCAGGCCGGGGCCGCCGAGGTCCACCTGCGCATCGCCTCGCCGCCGGTGACCAACCCCTGCTACTACGGCATCGACACGCCGGTGCGCAAGGAGCTGATCGCCAGCAGCCACGAGGTCGAGGAGATCGCGGCCTACCTGCGCGTCGAGAGCCTGCACTACCTGAGCCTGGAGGGCCTGTTGCAGGCCACCGGCGAGGCCGAGCGCTACTGCACGGCCTGCTTCTCCGGACAGTACCCCGTGCCGTTCGAGACCGACATGGACAAGGCCGTCTTCGACCGGCACGCCCGCGGGGCCGAGCTCATCCTCAAGCCCCGCTCCGGGGACGAGAGCGCCCGCGAGTCATGACCGACCGTCGCGACGATACCTGGCGACCCGATCGCCGGTTCGACGACCCCGCCGTGCTGGCCGACGTGCTGGAGCGGCGGGTCCTGCCGCTGGTCTCGCGTCCCGCGCGCTACCTCGGCGGCGAGCTGGGCGCCACGCCGGGCACGGGGTGGCGTCCCGCGGGCATCAACACCCTGCTCTGCTTCCCGGACGCCTACGAGGTGGGCATGTCCCACACCGGTCTGCGGGTGCTCTACTCGCTGCTCGCCGACCGCCCCGGCGTCTTCTGCGACCTCGCCTTCACGCCGTGGCCGGACATGGAACGGGCGATGCGCGAGGCGGGCCTGCCGCTGTACGGACTGGCGAGCCGGCGTGCCGCGCACCGGTTCGATCTGATCGGCGTCTCGATGGGCTACGAGCTGGCCTACACCAACCTCCTGACGCTGCTGTCGCTGACGGGTGTGCCGCGTCGGGCCCGGGACCGCTCGGAGGGCGATCCCATCGTGGTCGCCGGTGGCACCTGCGCCATGAACCCCACCGTCTTCGGTCCGTTCTGCGACCTGGTCCTCGTCGGCGACGGCGAGGAGAGCCTGGTCGAGGTCGCCGACGCGATGGCCGCCGCGCGCGCCCGTGGCGCGAGCCGCGAGGAGACCCTGGCGGCCGTGCGGTCGGTGCCGGGCGCATGGTGGGAGGGCTGCGAGGGCCCGGTCACCGCCCGCATCGTGCGCGATCTGAACGCCGTGCCGCTGCCCCATCCGATCGTGCCGGTGACCGAGCCGGTGCACGACCGTCTCGCGGTCGAGGTCATGCGCGGGTGCGCCCGCGGCTGCCGGTTCTGCCAGGCGGGCATGATCCAGCGGCCGGTCCGCGAGCGCGACGTGGGCACGGTGGTCGCCGCGGCGCGCGATCAGAGCCGCACCGTCGGCTACGCCGAGGTGGGCCTGCTGTCGCTCTCGACGGGCGACTACAGCGGGCTCGGCCCGGTGGTGGCCGGCATCCAGGACGGGCTGGCCGGCTCGCGTACCAACCTCGTCCTGCCCAGCCTGCGCATGGACGACCTGGACAACGATCTGCTCGAGCGGGTCGGCCGGGAGCGGCCCTCGAGCGTGACGTTCGCCCCGGAGGCGGGCACGCAGCGGCTGCGCGACGTGATCAACAAGCAGATCACCGACGACGAGATCGTCGCGGCCGCGCGCGACGCCTTCGCCCGCGGGGTCGGACGGGTCAAGCTGTACTTCATGATCGGCCTGCCGACCGAGACGAACGAGGACCTCGACGGGATCGTCGCCCTGGTCGGCCGGCTCATCGGCATCGCGCCGCGTGGCGGTTCGCAGGTCACGGTGTCGATCTCGCCGTTCGCGCCCAAGGCGCACACGCCGTTCCAGTGGGCGGGGCAGATCCCGCGCGAGGAGATCGAACGCCGCAACCAGTACCTCGCTCGCCGGCTACGCCGCCTGAAGGCCAGGGTGAGCCTGCGCGACCCGGACGTCAGCGTGCTCGAGGCGGTGCTCGGGCTCGGCGACGGACGGCTGGCCGACGTCGTGGAGACCGCGTGGTGCGACGGCGCGCGGTTCGACGCCTGGGACGAGCATTTCGACGTGGACCGCTGGCAGCGCGCCTTCGCGGCGTGCGGGGTGGACCCGGCCGGCATCGCGGCGGCGCGCGACCCGGCGGCGCCCTTGCCGTGGTCGTCGATCCGTGGTCCGGTCGACGTGGATTTCCACCGCCGCGAGTGGGGGCGCGCGCTCGCCGGCGAGGCGACCGAGGACTGCCGCCTCGAGGGACCGTGCCGCGCCTGCGCCGCCTGTGGCGACGGCCTGGTGCACGTGCAGGCCGGCGCCGGCCCGACCGGCGGGACGGAGACGGCGACGCCCGCGCCGGCCGCGACCGACGCCGGTCGCAACGGGGACGGCGAGCCCGATCCCGATGCCGACGATCCTCGCTGGCGCTCCTGGCGCGAGCGCGCCTCGGCGAAGATCTGGTGCCGGCTGGAGTTCGCCAAGCACGGTCGCATGGTCTTCCTCGGCCATCTCGACTTCCAGCGGCAGCTCCATCTCGCGCTGCGGCGTTCCGGCTTGCCCGTGGCCTACAGCAAGGGGTATCATCCGCACCCGCTGGTCAAGTACGGCCCGCCGTTGCCGGTGGGCGTGGCCGGAGAGCGCGAGGTCCTCGACCTGGCGCTCGCCTGGCGGCCCGCGGACTGGCAGCGACGGTTGCGCGAGGCGTTGCCCGAGGGCCTGACCCTCCGGCGCGGCGTGGTCGTGGGGTCGATCACCCCGCCGAGCATCGATGGCCGCGCCGAGCGCTTCGACTACCGTGTGACCCTGCCCGGGACGACCGACGGCGGACCGACCCTCGCGGCGACGCGCGCGGCGGTCGGCCGCTTCCTGGAGAGCGAGCGGTGGCCCTACACGCGCCACCGCCCCGGCAAGGACGATGTCGAGATCGATGCCCGCGCCCTGGTGGCCGAGGACGGTGTCCGCGTCCTCGACCCCGAGGGCCCGGACCAGACCGTCCGGCTCGACCTGTCCCTGCTGCGACCCGAGGGGGCCGGCCTCTCGGTGCACGAGTTCCTCGCCGCCCTGTTCGGGGCGGCCTTGCCGGAGCCGCGCTGGTGCGCGGTCGCCCGGACACGGATCCTGGGCCGCGACGACGCGGGTCGCTGGCTGTCGCCCCTCGACGAGGTGGCCGCCGTGCGCCGGCGCGTCTGGATGCAGGCCCATCTGAACGACTGAACGACGCAACGAAAACGAGATCATGCGGAAGGACATCATCATCAACTCCACCCCCAACGAGGTTCGCGTGGCGATCCTCGAGGACGGCGAGGTGGTGGAGCTGCTCATCGAACGCGCCGAGTCGCGGCGCATCGTCGGCAACATCTACAAGGGCAAGGTCACCTCGGTCAAACCGGGCCTGCAGGCCGCGTTCGTGGACATCGGCCTGGAGAAGGCCGGATTCCTGCACGCGAGCGACGTCCAGCACGGCGGGACCGGTGACGAGGAGGAGGACGACGACGCCGGCGGCGGCGACCGTCGCCGCGGCCGCAACGAGGCCGTCCCGGACATCGCCACGCAGCTGAAGGTGGGCGACGAGATCCTCGTGCAGGTCACCAAGGAGCCCATCAGCACCAAGGGGCCGCGCCTGACCGCCGACCTGTCGCTGCCCGGACGCTACCTGGTGATGATGCCCAAGGGCCGTCACATCGGCGTCTCGCGCAAGATCGCCGACCGCCGCGAGCGGGTACGCCTGAAGCAGCACCTGCAGCAGCACCGGCCCGACCGCGGCGCGTTCATCATCCGCACCGCCGCCGAGGGGGCCGACGAGAACGCGATCCGCAACGACGTGCGCTACCTCTCCGACCTCAGCGACGGCATTCGCGAGACGTCGTCCGGGGTGCCCGCGCCCGGCCTGGTCCACGAGGACGTCGGCCTGGTGGTGGGGCTCATCCGCGACATCTTCAAGGAGGACGTCGAGGAGCTGATCATCGACGACGAGGAGGACCGGCGCCGCCTCATCGAGTACGCGCGGATCTTCGCACCGGAGCTCGAGAAGCGCATCCGCTTCTACACCGGCGACCTGCCGATCTTCGACCACTACGACATCGAGCCCGAGATCAAGAAGTCCCTGGACACCCGCGTCTGGATGAAGAAGGGCGGCTACCTGATCATCGAGCCCACCGAGGCGCTGGTCTCCATCGACGTCAACACCGGCCGCTTCACCGGCAAGCGCAACCAGGAAGACACCATCGTCCAGACCAACATGATGGCCGCGCGCGAGGTGGCCCGGCAGCTGCGGCTGCGCGACCTCGGGGGCATCATCGTCGTCGACTTCATCGACATGGAGACCGAGGCCAACAAGCGCCGCGTGCTCAGCGAGCTGCGCAACCACCTCAAGCGCGACCGCGCCCGCACCAAGGTCTTCCAGGTCTCGGGCCTCGGCCTGATCGAGATGAGCCGCCAGCGCGTCCGGCCGTCGCTGCTCAGCCAGCTCTCCGACCCCTGCCCGTACTGCACCGGGACCGGCAAGGTCCTCTCGCTCGAGACGATGAGCAACCGCATCGAGCGTCTGGTGCACCGGATCGCCATCGTCACCAAGGAGAAGCGCCTGCAGATCCAGGCCAACCCCATGCTCGCGCTCTACCTGCTCGAGGAGCGGCCCGAGCAGTTCCGCGAGATGTGCCGGGCGTTCAACCTCGAGGTCAACGTCATGGACGACCCCGGCCTGCACGTCGAGGACTTCCGGATCGTCTCGCTGGAGAGCGAGAAAGATCTCATCGCCGAGTTCGAGCGGAAGGCGAAGTCGCGGCGGCGGTAGGGACGGAATCGGACACGTGCGGGCGGGCAGGTCCTCGCGCCCTCGGCGCTGCGGAGTTGCCCGCCCGCTCGTATCCGTCCCCGCCGTCCGCGGCGGCGACTCAGGCTTCCGCCCGCGTGGGGGGAGTGGGGGTGAGGTCGTCTTCGTGCTGGAGGGCGGCGAGGAGGGCGTATTCCCCGGTGCGGGGACCCCGGGTGAGGCGCTGCAGGAGGGTCTTCCAGCGGTACTGCCAGAGCTGGGCGCGGCGGGTGCGGGCCACGGCCGTCGGGCCCTCGTGCTTGGCGAGGTAGAGGCGGTAGCTGTGCTGGAGCTGGCGCAGGCTGAACCGTGAGACCTGGCCGGCGGCCACGCCCTCGTCGTGGCGGACGCGCACGTCGGGGCAGAGGTAGACGCGGCCGCCGTCCTGGCAGGCGCGGCGGCACCAGTCGGTCTCCTCGAAGTACATGAAGAACCGCTCGTCGAACGGGCCGACGCGCTCCCACGTCGCGCGGCCAGTCACCAGGCACGCGCCCTTGACGTAGGGGACGGCCAGGGCGCCGGTCGCCGGGTCGCGATGGCGCGGGGTGCGCCGGGCGCTCTCGGCGGTACGGCCGAGGCCCGGGTCGCGCCAGCGCCGGGGCAGCCACGCGTGGGCGGGGTCGACGAGCTCGCGCCAGTGGTGCCAGGGCGCCGGCAGGTCGCCCCAGCAGGCGGTCTCGCGCTCGTGCCGGTCGACCAGCGCCGGTCCGACGGCCACGGCGTCGTCGATGCGGTCGAGATGGTCGCACAGGCTGGTCAGCGATCCCGGCGGGCAGACGGTGTCGGGGTTCAGGAAGGCGAGCCGGCGGCCACCGATCGCCTCGGCGCCGAGGTTGCAGGCGCGGCCGAAGCCGACGTTCGCCCCGGTCTCGAGCAGCTGCACGCGGGGGAAGTCGTCGCGCACCATGGCCGGCGTGCCGTCAGCCGAGGCGTTGTCGGCGACGAGGATCCCGCAGGTCAGCCCCTCGGCCGCGGCCGGCAGCGCCTGCAGGCAGGCGCGGAGCCGATCGCGCGTGTTCCAGCTGACGATGACGACGCTCAGGTCCTCGGCCACGTCAGTCCTTGCGGCTGGCCTTGCGCAGGATGTCCTGTTCCTCGGGGGTCAG
>WJIQ01000375.1 GCA_014730255.1 bacterium
ATGATAACACACGACCGCGGGCCGTGCCAGTTCGACTAGCCGGTCGGTTCGACGACCGCTCGGCCGCGTTCGTCCAGCAGCGCCAGCAGCTCGGACACCGTCACGAACCGGACCCCGTCCGCCTGCAGGGCCGGGATCTCCCGCTGCAGGACCTGCAGGGTCCGCGGATGCGGGTGCCCGATGCCCACGGCCGCTCCGGTGGCCCGGGCCGCCCGGGCCAGCCGGTGCAGACGCTCGCGGATGGACGCGGGGTCCTCGTGGTCGTTGTCCAGGAAGACGCGGTTGCGCAACGTCGGCACGCCGGCGGCCCGCGCGCGGTCGTGGGCCACCGAGGCGCTCGAGGTCAGGCTGTCCAGGAAGTAGAGATCACGCCCGGCGATCACCTCCATCAGGGCGGTCATCGTGGCCTCGTCGGCCGTGGCGGCGCTGCCCTGATGATTGTTCACGCCACGCACGTTGGGCAGCGAGGCGAGGGCGCGGTCGAGCAGCGCGGCGATCTCCTCGCGCGGCATCCCCACCATCACCGCGGCCTGCCCCGGATCGACGTCCGGGTAGTGGACCGACTGCATCGGCAGGTGCAGCATCACCTCCCGACGCCGCGGGTCGAGGGCCCCGGAATCGGCGCCGAGGCCGAGGGTGACCGGCGTGCCCGACGCCAGGCGGCGCCGCGCGGCGAGGGCGTCGTCGCCCTGGGCACCGACCGCGGGCAGGGCCAGCTCGGTCGCCTCCAGCGCGAACTTCCGCGAGTACGCCTGGCCCGGCAGGACGGCCATGGTCAGCGGCGCCGGCAGGGCGACCAGGCCGCTCGTCGTCGCGTCCGAGCGGTACCCCCAGTCGTCGATCACGATCGCCACCAGGGGGGCGTCGAGATCGCCGACGAGCTCGCGCCAGGCCGCGCTGGCCGGATCGCCGCCCCAGCGCACCTCCGGACGCCGCGTGCCCTCGCGGTACAGGAGCAGCGTGTGCGTCGCCCGACCCGTCACCCCGACGTCCAGGCGCAGCACGTCGCGGCGCTCGTGAGGCGTCGCCGCCCGCGGCCCGGCCCCCGGCGGCGGCAACCGCTCGCCCCAGAGCACGCGCGCCCCGACGGCGCGCAGCCGCCTGGCCAGGTCGTCCTGGACCTGCCACCAGCTGTCCGGCCGGTCGATCGCGACCACCCGGCAGCGGATGGCCGCGGGCGGATCGCGGTCGGGCAGGGGCCAGTCGTACGAATCCGGCGCGGCCGAGGCCGCCAGCGGACCGCCCTGGTAGGCGGGCAGGGTCGCCACCAGCAGCGAATCGACCCGTGCCTGCACCTGTCCGTAGAGCGCGTCGGCCCCCATGTGCAGCAGCGTGGCCTGACCGCGCTCGGTGCGCGACCAGACCAGCACGCTCACGCCGACGACGGCGACGAGGACCAGCAGGCCCAGCAGCAGGGGCCAGCGATGGGCGGGTGGCTGCTTCGCGGAGCGTCGAGAGCGGCGGCGGGCGGCGGCCAAGGGTTCCCTCCCTCAGGGCGAGCGCGCGGGGCATGGGGTGGACGGCACGAGGAGCCCCTCATGGGGCTCCTCGTATGGTAGCCGGTCCGGCACCGTCGGTCCAGACGGCGCCGCTAGTTCAGGGCGAGCGCCTTGCCGCCGCCCTGGGTCTCGTCCTGCTGGCCCAGCAGCTCGTACATGTCGACCATCGCGCCGTCGACCTCGACCTCGCGCTTGGTCACGTAGAAGACCACGAGCCCCTTGACCTCGTAGGTCAGGGCCTGGCCCGAGACCTTGAAGCTGATGAACACGTCGTAGGGACGCTTGAGGCTGCCGGAGAAGCCGCCGAAGTACGGGTCGTCCTCGGGGGTCGGCTGCCAGGTGCCCTGCGGCTGCAGGTACTCGACGGTGATGTCCGAGAACGCGATGCCGTCCTGTCCCTCGATCTCGTTGAACATCTTGTTCGCGACGTCGATCTCGCGATCGAAGTTGTACTCGCTGCCGTCCTGGGCGATGAAGCGATAGTCGTCGCTCAGCACCTCGCGGTACCGCTCGAGGTTCCGCTCGGAGTAGTAGCGATCGAAGTTGGCGACGAGCTTGTCGGCCGTGTCGGGGAACACGTGATCGTCGACCGGGTCTTCGCCGCCCCCACCGCCCTCGTCGGGCGAGAAGAGGCAGCCGCTGGCGGCCAGCATGACGAAGAGCACGCAGAAAATGGCGGGCCGGAGCTTCATGAACGTCCTCCTAGATTCGCGGCGGGGCGATCGTGATCGCTCCCTGGATATCCGGCTGATGTCGATCGTCGGGTGGTCGTCAAACCGTTAGCCGTGATTTCGAGACGCCGCGCTCCTCCCCCCGGGGACCGGCCAACGCCGTCGGCGCCGCCGTCCTGGGTCCATGAAAACCGTCGCGAGCCCCCGCCGGGGGCTCTTTGATGCCCCCTCGCATGGCTTGAGGGATCCCCATCATTATAGCAGATCGATCTCCTGATCGGCCAGTGAAATCTCGATGAGACCCGATCACGGGGCGAAGTTGCCGCGCAGGGCGCCCATGGTGGCCAGCGTGCTCGCCGGGTTGTCGGGGTCCTGCTCCCCCTGCTCGTCGCGCCAGTAGCTGAGGTACCAGTAGCTGCCCTCGAGGGTGAACTCGAGGATGCACCGGCCGCGATAACGGGTGCTCGACCCGAACTGGTCCTCGACGGTGAACAGGTAGATGACGTCCCACTCGGCGAAGCCGCCCGCGCCGTCGGGCGTCGAGATGCCCTCGTCGAGCCACTCCATCTGCGCCGAGACGATGGTCACCCCGGCGGTGAACCAGTTGCCGATGAAGGCCATCTCGGCCGCCTTGTCCCAGTTCTGCCAGTCGACGCCCGGGAACGCCGTCTCGGTCGCGCCGTCGGGAACGTACTCGAAGTTCTCCGAGATCGCCGTGTCCCAGCCGCCCGAATCCCGGTTCACCAGGGCCAGGCGCAGGTTCTCCCAGATGTTGGCCGGGCTCGAGCGCGGCAGGTAGTCGATGGCCGCCGTCTCGGGCGGCTCGGGGTCGCGCGGCTCGAAGAAGCAGCCGCCCAGCAGCGTGACGAGCGCCAGGATGGCAAACGATGCGTGGATGCGGAGGATCATGATCCGTCCCCTCAGAAGGCCCACTTGACCAGGAGATCGGCCTCCCAGTAGTCGTCGCTGGTGTCGGTGACGTTGGGGCCGTACGCCAGGAACCGCTTGATGCGACCGCTCAGCTTGATGGGATTGGTCGTGGGCCCGATGTCGCGATCGAGCACCGCACCGACCCACAGCTCGCCGCTGTAGCTCTCGTTGATGCTGGACTCCGAGCCGCTGTAGCGCTCGATCTCGTCGCGGGTGCGGAAGGTCGCCGTCTGCAGCTCGATCCACTCGGCCACCTGCCACTTCATGGCGAACTCGATGCGGTTGATCACCTGGTCGGAGTCGCGCCTGTACGTGTCGCGACCGGCCAGATCGGTCTCCAGGCGCGTGCCGTTCTGCTTCTTGTTGTAGACGTGCTCGACGATGACCTCCAGGCGGTCGTTGGGCTCGAAGGTGACCTTGGTCGAGAGATTGCCGCGCTTGTTGAAGGAGTCGTCCTTGCGCACGCTCTCGAGCTCGTCGAAGTCGTAGTCCTGGAACTGGATGTAGATGCGGTAGGTCTGCTGCAGCTCGATCCGCTCGCTGAGCGCCCAGCGGTACTGCGGCGACACCTCGTAGGTCTGCTTGACGTTGTTGTTGGCCGACAGGGTCGAGCGGATCGCGATGTCGTCCTTCTTGAGGTAGCTGCCCTCCAGCGAGGCGAAGAACGACGGCGTCAGCCGCGACTCGATCTCGACCGAGGCGTCCTCGGTCAGGCGGTCGCGGTCGTTCTCGTTGAACTCGCGCTGGGCGATGTCCTGCGACAGCTCGGTGACGTAGCGCGTCTTCAGCTGCGTGCTGGGGAACAGGCGGCGGATCCACTCCAGGGTGAGCTTGCGCGTCTTCTTGTACTGCCGGCCGCGCGACTCGGTGGCGCCGAGGAAGCGCTGGTCGTCCCACTCCCAGCTGTAGTTGTAGGCGGCCACCAGGGAGTCGCGCCCGACGGGGAAGCTCAGCTTGAGGTCGATGTCGTCGGAGGTGCGCTCCTTGGTGCCGACGAGGCTCTGGTTGAACTGCTGCTTGTCGTACATGTGCGACATCTTGGTCGACAGCTCGAACCGGCCGAGGGTGAGCTCGTTGTCCCAGGAGATCTCCCAGGCGTCCTTCTCCTCGAGCTCCTCGACGATCTTGCTCGCGCCTTCCGGCAGGTTCGTGGTGTCGACCAGGCCGTTGGCGTTGCGGCGGTAGTCGAGGTAGCTGCGGTCGAAGTCCGCCTGCGAGAAGACCACCTTGCCGCTGAGGACGTCGCCGCTGTAGTACCCGCCGACGCCGATGGTGTCGCCGGTGGTCTCGGTCGGGCTCTCGATGCCGGCCAGGAAGTTGTCGCCCTCGCGCTGGGTCCGGTACAGGCGCGTCGCGAGGGTGATGCCGTCGGCGAGGGGAACGCCGGCGCGCCAGGCGCCGTTGGCCTCGGTGTCGGTGCGGTCGTTGACGTCGCCGAGGTTCTCGCCGCGGGTGTTGTTGTAGTACCAGCCGGCGGTGAGGAAGTTGTTCACCGGACCGAGCCGCAGGCGGCTGCGCGTGGCGCTGACACCGGCGCGTCGGGTCTCGTTGAGCTTCACGTTGCGCCGGCCCCCCGAGTTGACGGTGATGTCCTCGGACCAGGACGTGTTGGCCTCGATCCGCAGGACGACCGGCAGGAAATCGTAGGCGCGCTCGCCCTCGCCGCTGACGTAGGAGACGTTGGCCGACCGGTTCTCGACCGTGCGCTCCTGCCGGCGGTAGCTGTCGTAGGAATAGTTGAAGCTGTCGCTGATCCGGCCGCCGCCCTTGACCGCGAACGAGTTGTTGAACCTCCCGAAGTAGTTGACCTTGGTCACGTTCGCCTTGCTGCCGGCCTCGGGCGTGTTCTGGAAGTCGTAGAACAGCGGCTCGCTCTCGCCGCCGGTGGTGTCGGCCGCCGCCGCGGCGTCCCGCTGGGCACGGCCAGCCCGCAGCTGGGCCTCGCGCATCCGCAAGGCGGCCGCCGACTCGTCGCTGAGCGTGGTGTCCGCGCCGGCGGTGGCGAGCGAGTCGGCGGGCGCCGGCTCCTGGGCCGTCGCCACCCCGGCGACCAGGACGGTCAGGACGGCCAGCGCGCCGGCCAGCCGGCACGGGTGCGCCACGGTCGCCCGCATCAGATGAACCCCCGGTCGGCGAGCACGGACGCCAGGCGGCGCCAGTCGGCGGCCGGCACCTGCTCCGGTCGCACCGACGGCGCGATGCCCGCCGCGTCGGCCACGTCCGCGGCCGTGGCCTCGTCCAGCCCGAGCTGACGGCGCATGGCCGTGCCGATCTGCTTGCGACGCTGCTGGAACAGGGTCTTGACGGTGGCCAGGAAGGGCGCGTACTCCGCATCGGGCCACCGATCGCGCGGGACCAGGCGGACCACCGCCGAGCCGACCTCCGGTCGGGGCCAGAACACGGCGGCGGGCACGGGGCGGACCAGCTCGACCGCGAAGAGCGAGCCCATGACGACCGAGAGGATCCCGTGGTCGCGGGTCCCGACCCGCGCGAGCAGGCGATCGGCGACCTCGCGCTGGACCATGAAGATCCCGCCGGCCACCCGCTCGCGCAGGTCGGCCAGCGCGAAGAGCACCTTGCTCGTCAGCACGTACGGCAGATTGCCCGCGATCACCGGTCGTACTCCCGTCCGCGCCACGGCCGCGTCCCAGTCCAGACGCGCCAGGTCGTCCTCGAGCAGGGTGAAGTGCGGCCGCTCGCCGAACTCGGCCGCGAGCACCGCACACAGCTTGCGATCGACCTCGACGCCGACCACGCGTTCGGCCGCGTCGAGCAGGTGCGACGTGAGCGCCCCCGCCCCGGCGCCCAGCTCCAGGACGCGCGGGCTCAGCGCCACGACGTCCTGGGCGATGGCCCGGGCGAGGTTGCCGTCGACCAGGAAGTTCTGCCCTCGCCGCTTGACCGGCCTGATGCCGTACCTGCGCAGCAGGGCGAGCTGGCTCTCGCTCACGCCCTCCTCCGGAGCGCTCGTCGACCACCCACCTCGGCCTCCGGTCCGGCCCGGGGGGCCATCCGTGATGATCGACACGTTCGTGACGGGCATTAGCAGTGCAGCGCCGTGGTGACCTCTCGGTGGAGCGACGGAGCCGTGCGCTCGGCGTCGTGTCATTCTAGGTCCGCCTCGCCAGCGTCGTCAAGCTCACCGCCCCAGGGGCCGAAGAGCTCGGCCACGCTGGCCGTGGTCACAGCGGTCAGCTCGTCGGCACCGACGCCCAGGACCTCGGCCAGACGGTCGCACGTGTGCGCGAGGTAGGACGGCTCGTTGCGCTGGCCGCGATGGGGAACCGGGGGCAGCCACGGGCAGTCCGTCTCCAGCAGGACCCGCCCGGCCGGCACGGCGGCCTCGCGCAGCACCTCCGGCAGGCGGCTGTTCTTGTAGGTCACCGGCCCGCCGATGCCCAGCCAGCAGCGCCGGGCGAGCGCCCAGCGCGCGTGCTCGACC
>WJIQ01000376.1 GCA_014730255.1 bacterium
GCCCCGACGCGTCGTCGGGGGCCGGCCGCCCGGAAGGTGCGTCATCCGCGGCCGCCGATCAGCGCTCGTCCTCCCGGGCGCGCCGGGCGCGAGCGTACAGGAAGTACGCAAGCGGAATGACGACGATGGTCAGGACGGTCGAGACCAGGGCGCCGGTCATCAACGAGATCGCCAGGCCCTGGAAGATCGGATCGAAGATCATCACGGAACTGCCGGCGATCACCGTACCGGCGGTCAGCCCGATGGGCAGGATCCTCACCGCGCCGGCCTCGATCACCGCCTCCTCGACGTCGAGCCCCTGCTCCTCGCGCGCGACGATGAAGTCGACCAGCAGCACGCTGTTGCGCACCATGATCCCGGCCAGCGCGATCAGGCCGATCATGCTCGTGGCGGTGAAGAACGCCCCGAACGCGAGGTGGCCCGGGATGATGCCGGCCAGGGTCAACGGGACCGGGATCATCATCAGCAGCGGCACGATGAAGTTCTGGAACATGCCGACGATCAGCAGGTAGATGATCACGATCACCACCGCGAACGCCGCGCCCAGATCGCGGAACACCTCGTAGGTGATGTGCCACTCGCCGTCCCACTTCATGGAGTAGGTCTCGGTCAGCTCGGGCTGGGAGGTGAAGTGCTGCTCCATGGCGACGCCGTCGGGCATCGGGATCTCCGCGATCCGCGGCTTCATGTCGAGGATCGCGTAGACGGGCGACTCGATCTGCCCGGCCACGTCGGCGGTCACGTAGACCACCGGCTTGAGATTGCGGCGGTGGCGGCTCTTGGGGATCGGCGACGTCTCGACGCGGACGACGTCGGCCAGCGGCACCATGCCGCCGTGGCGACTGCCCACGAACAGGTCGTCGAGCGCCTCGACCGAGCTGCGATCCTCCACCGGCAGGCGCAGGTTGACCGGCACCGGTTCGGCCGCGTCCTCGACGTGCACGAGGCCGGCGTCGTGGCCACCGAGTGCGATGGCCAGGGTGCGCGAGACCTGCTGGGCGCTGACGCCCTCGACGGCCGCGCGCTCCTTGTCGACCTCGAAGCGGTAGCGGGTCTGATCGGCCTCGACCCACCAGTCGACGTCCACGACGCCCGGGGTGGTGTCGAAGATCTCCTTGACCTGCCGGGCCACCTCGATGCGGCCCGCGGGGTCGGGCCCATAGATCTCCGCGACGAGGGTCGACAGCACCGGCGGTCCCGGCGGGACCTCGACCACCTTCACCGCCGCGCCGTGCTCGGTGGCGATCTCCTGGATCGGCCCACGCACGCGCTTGGCGATGGCGTGGCTCTGATCGCTGCGCTTGCCCTTGTCCACGAGGTTGACCTGCAGGTCGGCGACCGTCGGGCCGCGGCGCAGCATGTAGTGCCTCACCAGGCCGTTGAAGTTGATGGGCGCGGCGATCCCCGAGTAGACCTGGTAGTCGGTCACCTCGGGCACGGTCGCCAGGTAGTCTCCGATCTCGCGGGCGACCGCGGTGGTGCGCTCGAGGGTCGTGCCCTCGGGCATGTCCACGATCACCTGGAACTCGCTCTTGTTGTCGAACGGCAGCATCTTCACCTCGACCGAGCGGGTGAAGAGCAGCAGCGTGCTGGCGACCGTGATCAGCGTGACCACCACCAGTGCCATGATGCCGCGGGACGGGTGCTGCACCAGCGGCCGCATGATCCGGTCGTAGAGCCGGTAGATGCGGGTCTCCTGGAGCGGGCGTCCCTCGCGCCCGTCGTCCCCCTTCTGGTGTGGCTTGATCAGCCGCATGGCGAGCCAGGGTGCGATCATGAACGCCACGAATAGCGAGAAGATCATCGCCAGCGACGCGCCGACGGGCATCGGCTTCATGTAAGGCCCCATCAGGCCGCGCACGAAGGCCATCGGGTAGAGCGAGGCGATCACCGTCAGGGTGGCCAGGATGGTCGGGTTGCCGATCTCCTGGATGGCCTGCAGCGCGTTCTTGATCGACCGCTTGCCCTTCTCCTGGAAATGGCGATGGATGTTCTCGACCACGATGATCGTGTCGTCGACCACCAGACCGGTCACCAGGATCAGCGCGAAGAGGGTCACGCGATTCAGGGTATAGCCGAACACGTAGTAGACGAAGAGCGTCAGCGCGAAGGTGGTCGGGATCGACACGAAGATGATCAGCGACCCGCGCCAGCCCATGGCCAGGAACACCACGATCATCGCGAGCAGGATCGCGTGGCCCAGGCTCTCGAGCAGGTGCCTGGCCTTCTCGTCCGCGGTCTCGCCGTAGTCGCGGGTGACGGTGACGTGGACGTCGTCCGGAATGAGGCGCCCTTCGAGCTTCTCGACCTTCTCGTGCACGGCCGACGCCACCCGCGTCGCATCGCTGCCCTTGCGCTTGGCGATGGACAGGGTCACGGCCGGATACTCGCTGCCGACGGGCAGCTCGGCCGTGTCCAGCCCCTTGTCCTCGGCGCGCGGGCCGACGCCGAAGAACGCGTAGCTGTCGATCTCGGCCGGACCGTCGGTCACCGTGGCGATGTCGCGCATCAGGACCGGGCGCCCCTCGTGGACACCCACCACCAGGCTGCGCACGTCCTCGGCGTCGCGCAGGAAGGCGCTGGTCTCGACGGCGAATTCCTCGCCGGCCAGGCTGAACGAACCGGCCGGCAGATCCTCGTTCTGCATCTCGACCGCCGGCAGGACCGACAGGGTGGTCACGCCGAACGCGGCCATGCGCTGCGGATCGAGCTCGACGCGGACCTTGCGCTCGCGACCGCCGTGGATCTCGACGACCGATACGTCCTCGATCGCGGCCACCTCGGCCCGCAGCTCGCCGGCCAGCTGCCGCAGGTCGTAGAGGTCGTACCGATCGCTCCAGAGCGTGAGCGTCTGGATGGGAACGTCGTCGATGGAGCGGACCTTGATGATGGGCTGCATGATGCCCATCGGCGCGAGGTCCATGTTGCCGAGGATCTTGTTCCAGAGGCGCGTGATGGCCTCCTCCATGTCCGTGCCGACGGTGTAGCGGGCGGTCACCAGGGCCATGTCCGGGTACGAGGCGCTGTAGACGTACTCGACGTCCTCGACCTCCCAGACCTTCTGCTCGAGCGGCTTGGTGACGATGTTCTCGATCTCGGCCGGGCTCGCGCCGGGCAGCATGACCATCACGTCGATCATGGGCACGACGATCTGCGGCTCCTCCTCGCGCGGCGTCAGGGAGATCGAGAACAGGCCGATGAGCAGCATGGCCAGCGCCAGCAGCGGCGTCAGCTTCGAGCCGATGAACGTGTGGGCCAGCCGGGTCATGGGGCCCGGATTGGGCGGCAGGTCGGCGCCGCCGGGGGCGGGGGTGTAGTCGCTCATGTCAGCTCACCACCTTGTCGCCCTCGACCAGGGGCAGGTCCGCCCGCAGGACGACGCGCTCGCCCCCCTGCAGACCGGAGATCACCTCGACCTCGTCGCCATGCGTGCGACCGACGCGGATCCAGCGCAGGTGGGCCGTGCCCGAATCGTCGACGATCCAGACGCCGGTCAGCTGGCCACGCTCGTGCAGCGCCTCGGCCGGTACGAGCACGGCCTCGCGCGAGCCGACCGGCACCTCGACCCGCGCGAACATGCCGCTCTTCAGCCGGCCGTCGTCGTTCGGGAGATAGGCCTGGAGGTCGAAGGTCCGGCTCATGCCGCTGGCGGTGGGGATGATGCGCGCGATGGGCACCGTGTAGGTGGCCTGATCCAGCGAGGTCACCTTGACCTTGACCTCCGCGCCGACGTCGACGAGGTCGACGTCGCTCTCGGCCAGGCCCGCCCGGACCTTCATCACGCCCACCTCCTCGAGCATGACCAGCGGCGCACCGGGGTTGGCCATGTCGCCGGGGTCGACGAGCCGGCGCGTGACCGTGCCATCGGTGGGCGCCTCGATGCGCAGGTAATCGAGCTGGACCTCGACCTCGGCGAGCCGGGCCTGCGCCTGCTGGACGCCGGCCAGGGCGCGGTCGCGACCGGTGCGGGCGTCGTCGAGCCGCGACTTGGAGATGGAGTTGTCGGCATACAGCCGCCGGAAACGCTCGAAGTTGGTCTCGGCGTTGTCGAGCACGGCCTGGGCCTCGGCGAGTGCCGCCTCGACCTGGCGCTTGCGGGCGAGCATGTCGGTCTCGTCGATCCGGACGAGCACCTCGCCGGCCTCGACGCGCTGGCCCTCGCGCACGAGGACCTCCTTGACGTGGCCCATCAGCCGCGTGGAGACCTCGACCGAGTTCTCGGCCTCGATCGTGCCGGTGGCCATGACCGTGCGGGGGACGACCGTCCGCGCGGCCTCGACCAGCTCGACCCGGACCTCCTTGGGCTCGTAACGCGCCGGTTCGTCGCCGCCGCCGCATCCGGCGACCGCGGTCACGAACAGGATGGCGGAGACGGCGGCCGCGAGCCGGCCGCCGGGCATGCGCTGCTGGATGTTCACTGGTTCCCTCCCTGATGGACGCCGCGACCGGCGGCGTGGGCCAGACGGGCCAGGTCGACCCGGTGGTCGTGTCGAGCCTGGACGAGATCGCCCTCGGCCTTGGTGGCGGCCGCCTGCACGTCGAGCAGATCGACCATGCTGGCCAGGCCCTCGCGGTACTGGTTGGTCACGATGCGGAGCGACTCGCGCGCGGCGTCCACCGCGCTGGCGGCGACCTCGACGCGTGCGGCGGAGGCCCGGGCGTCGCGCCAGGTCTGCAGGGCCTCGTGGCGCGCCCGGCGGACCTCGAAGTCGTAGAGATGCGCGGCGGCACGGCGCTCGGCGCGCGACCGGCGCAGGTCGGAGATCGTCTCCAGACCCTGGAAAACGTCCCAGGTCGCGTACACGCCCAGGGACCAGCTGTCGGCGTCGCCACCGAAGGCGTCCTCCTCGCTGAACCAGTCGCGCGTCAGACCCAGGTTCAGGTGCGGCAGGAGCGCGCCTCGCGCCACC
This sequence comes from bacterium, assembly GCA_014730255.1. Classification (GTDB taxonomy): domain Bacteria; phylum Krumholzibacteriota; class Krumholzibacteriia; order LZORAL124-64-63; family LZORAL124-64-63; genus Glo-17. The sequence continues at coordinate 4,911 of WJIQ01000376.1, forward strand.
CCGACCATCTTCTCGGCCGCGGCTGCCCGCTCGGCGTGCGCCTGCAGATCGTTGCGCGCGAGGACCTCGCCGCTGTCGGGTGCGGCGACGGTGGTCGGTGCGATCGGCTGCGGACTGGCCGCGAGCACGAGGGGCGTCTCGACGGTCGTCAACAGACGGATCATCTCGCCGGCCTTGCTGACGTGGTTGTCGACGGTGATCAGCTGCTGCTGCAGGCCGCTGAGGAAGACCTGCGCCTGGAGCAGGTCGGCCTCGGTCGCCATCTCGGCCTCGAGCATCGATCGCGCCTGGCGGACGTGGGCCTCGGCGCTCGTGATCGACGCCTGCACGACGTCATGGTAGGCCAGCGCCAGCGCCAGCCCCTCGTACGCCTGGATGCACTGGAGGGTGACGGTCTCCTCGGCGCGGGCATGCTCGAACTCGGCGGCGCGGGCCGCGGCGTTCGCCGCCGACTTGCCGTACCAGGCCATGCCGCCGTTGAAGATCGGTTGCATCAGCTCGATGCGCGTGACCCAGAGGTTCGACTCGCCGGGGTCGTTCAGCACGACGGGGTCGAAGTCGGCCTGGGTCGCGGCGCGACGATTGAGCTTGAACCCGAACGACTTCAGCGCGTCGTCGGTGCGCATGAACGACTCGCTGACCGTGAGCCGGGGCAGGAAGCCGGACCAGGCGCCGGCGGCCTCGGCCCGTGCCGCGTCGGCCATCGCGCCGCCGGCGCGCAGCCGCTCGTTGTGCTCGAGGGCCAGCGAGACGAACCGGTCGAGGTCCACGTGGAGCGTGTCGCCCTGCACGTCGCCCAGCCGTGTCGGCTCGACGTCGGCGGGCGCGCCGGCGATCAGGAGGCCGGTCGCGAGCAGCCCGGGCAGAAGGGCACGGCGGAGGTGGCGTCGTTCCATGATGGAGCCTCCTCAGCTCTGGTGGCCGCTGACGACCGTCTCCGGGACGCCCAGCTTGCGCAGGAACGTGATCATGGGGCACCAGTCCGTGAACGCGCTCTGGAACAGGTTGAGGCCCACGAACGCCGTGAACCAGTACCAGTTGGGACTGACGGTCATGCCGAGTACGACGCTCAGCATCACGAAGAACCCGGCGATGGCTCGCAGCCAGCGATTGACGGTCATGGTCGATCCTCCCGAGGCAGTGGTTGCAGTTTCGAAGTTTCTAAACGAAAGATATTATAATCTTTCGTGGGGGGTTCGCAAGGGGATTCTTCCTCCGGACACGAGCCACCTTGTGCGACCGATGCGGTATGCTTTTCTTGGCGACACGCCACGTGATCAACGACCGGGAAGGAGTCGGCGTGATATCCAGCCAGAGAGAGACGGATCGGACACCGCGTCGCGAGCTGCTCATCGCGCGTCCCCGCGGGTTCTGCGCCGGTGTCGAGCGAGCCATCGGTGTGGTCGATCACCTGCTCGAGGCCCATGGCACCCCTCTGTACGTGCGAAAGGAGATCGTCCACAACCAAGCCGTGGTGGATGGCTTCCGCAAACGCGGTGTCAATTTCATCGAGGAGCTGGACGAGGCTCCCGACGGCGCCCTGGTCGTCTTCAGCGCCCACGGGGTCTCGCCGTCCGTCCGTGCCGAGGCCGAGGCGCGCGGCCTGCGGGTCGTCGACGCGACCTGCCCCCTCGTGACCCGGGTCCACCGCAGCGTCGTCAAGCATGCCGAGGCGGGGCGGCCCATCGTCCTGATCGGTCACGCCGGACACGACGAGGTGGCCGGGACCATGGGCGAGGCGCCCGACCAGACCTACCTGGTGGAGACGGTCGAGGATGTCGCCGAGCTCCCGCTGTCCGAGGACACCGACCTGGCCTACGTCACCCAGACCACCCTGGGCGTGGACGAGACCGCGGCGATCATCGAGGCCCTCGCCGCACGGTATCCGAACCTGCGACGTCCCGGCAAGGACGACATCTGCTACGCCACCACCAACCGGCAGACGGCGGTCAAGGCGCTGGTCGAGGAGGGCGCGACGCACGTGCTCGTGGTCGGGTCGCGCAACAGCAGCAACAGCGTGCGGCTCTGCGAGGTCGCGCGTGATCGGGGCGCCGACGCGACGCTGGTCGACGGGCCGGACGAGGTCGACATCGACGCGTTCGCCGACCACGACGTCATCGGCCTGACCGCCGGGGCCTCGGCGCCGGAGGACCTGGTGGAGGCGGTGACCGCCCGTCTCGAGGCGGCCGGCTGGCGGCCGCGCGAGACCGACGGCGTCGAGGAGAACGTGAAGTTCAAGATGCCCCGGGAACTCACGGCGTTCGAGTGATCCGGGCGCGTCGTCGTTGCAGTTTGATAGTTAAAAAGCTTTGCAGCTTTGACACTCCTAAGTCCTCCGGCTATCTTGAATGGGCGGGCCCATCACGCCACGTGCCCGGAACACGGCCCGTGCCCCTCAGCATCCGGAAGGACCATCGCATGGATCGCAAGCTCTACGAGATGCAGGCGCAGCTATGCAAGACGCTCTCCAACCCGAAACGGCTGGAGATCCTCGACATTCTCAAGAGTCACGGGGAGATCACCGTCAACGCGCTGGCCGAAAAGCTGGAGATCCCCAAGGCCAACACCAGCCAGCACCTGGCGGTGCTGCGCCAGGCCGGCGTCGTGACCACCCGTCGCGACGGGATCAACGTCTTCTACAGCCTGCGCTCGGAACGGATCAGCGAGGCGTGCTCGCTCACGCGCCAGATCCTGGTCGAGAATCTCGAGGATCAGATGGCGCTGATGAAGCGCCGCTAGCCGCCGCTCGCCGACTCCCACCACGCGTCGCAGAGGCGCGCCAGCTCCGCCATGTCCAGCCACCGTCGACCAACGTCGTCCCGGGCCGACTGCAGGACCAGCGTCTTGACCTCGTCGCGGTCTCGGGTCGGTCGTGGATCGAGGTAGCCCTGGCCCCGCAGCCAGACCTCCAGCTCGTCCTGCTTGTCCTCTCGGAACCGGCTGATGCGCCCCTCCTGGAGCGCGTCGAGGAGCCGGGCCGCGTCTCCGCCCAGCTCGTCGAGCAGCGCATCGACCTCCGGCAGCTTGCTGCTGCTGATCGCCTTCTCGCGCACCAGCTCGCCGCGCGGCACCGCCCGTCCCCGACCCACCCCGAACGCGTCCACGAACGCGGCGAGCGCCCGGATCCGGGCCTCGAGACCGGCGCGGGTCGGCCCGTCGATCACGCCGGCGGCCTCGAGGGTGTCGGCGAGGGCCTGGAACTGGCCCACCGTCTCGGCCCCGCGCCCGACCAGCGCGTGCAGCAGGGGCAGGTCGTGGTGCAGGACGTGATAGAGGTGGACCGTGCCCATGGGCGCGGCCGCCGCCAGGGGCGGCACGTGCAGGCGACGGGCGTACGCGGCGGGGTCCTCGCCGTCCGCCGGCGGCGACGGCGCGGGGCGCGGTGGCCGGACGCGTGCCGGCGATGCCGCGGCATCCAGCGCACGGAGCTCGGCGAGGTCGGTCACCGGCGCCGGACCGAGGCCGCGCGTCTCGCGCAGCCGCTGCCACGCCATCACGTCTGCCGGATCGCAGGTCAGGTAGAAGACCTGCCGTTCCTCGCGATCGACCAGGTCGAGCACGGCGCCCGCCACGGCCGCGAAGCGGGCCGGGTCGGCGGCGGTGAGCGACTCGTCCAGGAACAGCGGCACGCGCGATCCGCGCTCGGCCTCGGCGATGTAGGCCAGGCGCGCAGCCAGCAGGAGCTGCGCACGCGTGCCGTCGCTCAGCGCCGTCAGCGGCAGACCCTGCCCGGTCCGGGTGTCGAGCGCGCGGAAACCGTGGTCGTCGCCGGTGAGCGTCAGCTCGTGGCGGCCATGGGTGAACTCGCGCAGCAGGCCGCGGGCGCGGGCGAGGACGGGGGGCTCGGCCACGGTCCGGTGTCGGCGTTCGACCAGCTCGAGCAGGCGGCGTCGGATCGCGACGTCGCGCACCTGCTCTCGCAGCTCCGTGAGCTCGTCGCGGACGGCGTCGCGGGCCTCGATGGCCCGGTCGAACGCCACCTCGCTCTCGGCCCTGGCCAGGCGGGTCTCGATGGCCACGATCTCGTGGTCCAGGTCGGTCAATCCGGCAGCGATCGCCGACGCCTCGTCCAGCTCCTCCCGCAGGGCGGTGACGCCGCGGGCGGCGGTCGTGCGGACCGCGTCACGGAGATGGGGCTCGAGCCGCTCGAACTCGGCCTCGCGCACCCGCACCTCGGCCGCCGTCTCGCGGGCGGCGGCCGCGAGGCGCTCGTACTCCGGGAGCGCCTCGACCCGCCGACGCAGCTCGTGGTCGTCGTCCGGACCGAGATCCTGGCTGGAGAGCAGCTCCTCGATCTCGCCGGAGACCTCGGCGATGCGCTCCCCGGTTTCTCGATGGCGCCGCCGGGCATCGGCGAGGTCGCGGTGCGCCTCGGCGTGGGCCTGGCGCCGCCGGTGCAGATCCTCGACGGCGGCGGCGAGCGCCGTCACGTCGCCGGTGGCCTGGTCGGGCAGCCAGCCGTCCAGGGCGTCGACGACGTGCGTGCGCAGATCGTCGAGCCGGGCCTCCAGATCCTCGCACCGTGCGGTCAGCTCGTACAGCCGCTGACGGGCCTGCCCGTGGGCCGCGCCGCGGTGCAGCCGCTCGGCGAGGTCGAGCTCGGTCAGCGCGTCCGGGCCGTCGCCGGCCAGCTCGCTCGCGCGGCGCTGCAGCTGCTCCTGCTCGTCGATGAGACGCTCGCGAAGGCGGTGGCGCAGGTCGCGGACCGCGTGGGCGATCGCGCGCTGATTCAGGTGATCGACGAAGGACCGCATCGGGGCGGGCTTCCAGGCCTCGCCCGGGTCGAGGCCGGTGGCCAGGAGGTCGGCACGCGCGCGCCGGCTGGCCGGGCGCGCGACGAACCAGCCGATCGACCACAGCACCACCGCGGCGCCGAGGCCGGTGGCGACCCAGCCGATCCAGGGCTCGGGCCACGCGTCGCCGATCAGGCCGGTCGCGATCAGCGACACGCCGGCCACGAGCGCCGGCCACGGCCACTGCCGTTCGCCGCCGGCGTCGAGCCACTGCAGCGCGGCGCGGCGGGCGGCCGCCAGCCGGTCGGGATCATCGGCCGGGTCGGCGTCGTCGCGGAACTCCTCCCGCACGAGGAGCGCCTGCAGACCGGACTCCTCGGCGGCGAGGCGCAGACGCTCGGAGGCCCGGGCGGCGGCGGCCCGCAGCTCGCCGGGGTCGGCCGGGGCGTCGTCCGTGGGGATGCCCCACGGCGCGAGCGCCTCCCGCGCGGCGGCCAGCGCCGCCTCGGCCCCGCGGCGCTCCTCGCGGACATGCTGCAGCCGTTCGTCGAGCTGCCGGGCCTGCCCGATCCGATCGCGCGCGAGGTCGACCACCTCGGCCAGCGGCGGGTCGTCTCCGAGCCGCGTCGCATCGAGGTCCGCGAGGGCGCTCGCCTCCTCGTCGGCCACCGACCTCAGCGTCTCGCGCAGTCCGGACAGGCGCTCGCGCAGACCGGACAGCCGCGACCAGTCGCCCGGCTTGAGGGTGGCCATGCACGCGGGCCAGCGCTCCTGGAGCTGCGTGGACGCGATCGCGGCGGCGTCGCGGGCCTCGGTCAGGGCGAGCGCGGTGCGCAGCGCCCGGGCACGGTCCCCGGCGTCACGGGCGGCCTGCCGCCGCGCGCGCAGGCCCTCGAGGCGGCTCTCCTGGTCGGCGAGATCGTGCTGCTCCTGGCGCCGGCGCCGGATCTCGCCCTCGGCCGTGTCGAGCCTGCGCCGCTCGGCCAGTCCCTCCCGTCCGGTCACGGTCAGGGTCTCGAGCAGCCGCTGGACGTCGAAGCCCCCGGCGAGCTGGCGCCGGACCGCGCGGGAGAGGGCGTGGTCGTCCTCGTCGGCGTCGGGCTTGAGCAGATCCAGGACGCCGAGGTGGAAGGCGGCCGCCTGCGAGACCGGGGGGAGGTCGGGGGCCGACGCCGGCACGCCCGCTCGTTGCCAGGCGACCGTCGCGCCTCCGGCGCGCTCGCTGTGCCATGCCGTTTCGCCGACGTCCCAGACGGCCTCGACGAACCCGGGCGGGTGGCGGTCGGGCCACAGCAGGCCCAGCGCCGCGCGCACCAGCGTGGTCTTGCCCGAGCCGTTGGGCCCGATCACCAGGTTCAGGCCGGGCTCGCCGCGGACCGTGAACCCGGCCTCGACGCCCGGCATGCGCTGGACGCGCAGCTCACGCAGGTCCACGGGGGACCTCCCGGCTGGCGAGCAGGTCGTCGAGCAGCCGGTACCCGGCTCGCAGCGTCCGGGCCCGGATCCCATCGTCGTCGTGGTCCTCGATGGGCGATCCCAGCGCCACGAACGCTTGCTGGAGGTCGACCCGGCCGAGGGTGGCGCGCAGGTCGGTCACCAGGTCGGCCGCCCGGCCGTCGCGGACGGCCACCAGCTCACGGGCGAGCAGGCCAGGCAGGTCGTCCCCGCGGGCCAGCTGATCCAGATCGTGCAGGGGCTCGCTGTCGTTGGCGATGGCGTCGACGAACAGGGTCTGCTCGTCGCACACGACCGGGAACCTGGCCTGCCCGAGCCCGGACGCCGCCCGGGCCAGCGCCGCGTACCCGGCCGTCCGGCCCACGAGTCGCACCCGGACGCCGACCACCTCGGCCTCGGCCAGGTCCGCCGCCTCGCGCGCGGCGAGGTCGCGCAGCGCCTCGGCCACGTGGGCGGCCAGCTCCTCGTCCGGTTCGGCGATGGCGTCGACCGGCACGTCGAGCGTCTGCCATCGCAAGGGGGCCTGCACGAGGTGACGCAGCGTGATCGTCGCCCCGTCGACCTCCACGAGCCACGGCCCGCGCGGCCCGGTCTCGCCCGGGTGCAGGCCCACCAGCGAGCCCAGGTAGCCGGGGCGCTCGTCCGCCGGCGACAGCGACGGCTGGTGGATGTGCCCGAGGAGCCAGCGCACCGTCCCGGCGGCGGCCAGTTCGTGCCGCGAGACCGGCGCGTACCGGCTCCCGGTCGCGTCGAGGTCGGCATGGAGCAGGCCGACGGTCGGCGCCGAGCCCGCGCGGCGCGGCAGGTCGGCCGCGGGGCTCGCCGCATGATGAGGACCCGGGAACGACCAGCCGAGCACGTCGACCGGACCGCCCTCGCCGGTGACGGTCGCGGTCTCCCAGGTGCCATTGCGTCCGAGGATCTGCAGGGCGGGCAACGCCCGGGCGAGCCGGGGCAGGGTCTCGTGATCGTGATTGCCCGCGACGGCGAGGACGGGGATGCCGGCGGTGCCGAGTTCGCCGAGGATCTCGGTCAGGATCCCGTGGGCGTGGTAGAGGTCGTGCTCCTGGTCGGCCACGTCGCCGGCCAGCAGGACGGCCGAGACCTGCAGCCGCCGGGCCGTTCGCACGGCCTGGCGCAGCGCGGTCTCCGGCCCGACCCGTGCCGGATCGACCCCGTCGGGGAGCCGGTTCGTGGTGCGGCCGAGGTGGATGTCGCCGATGGCGAGCAGACGTGTGGGCAAGGCACCTCTCCCGTTTGGCTCCCGGGAGTATGCCGCGCGGCCCTGGATACGTAAAGGGCGGCGACCCCGGTCGAGGGCCACCGCCCCACCCGATCCCCCTCCGCCGTCAATCCAGCAGCTTGAGGATCTCCAGGGCCTCGTCCAGCTCGTCGGTGGCGCGCTCGAGGGCTTCGCGGGCAAGGTCCGGGGTCAGGTCGATGAGCTTGGCCGCGTCCTTGGCGTGCGTGCGCGGCGGCACGGCGCCCGGGCAGGGGCACTCCATGTGGTAGCTCAGGAAGTCGGCCACGTGCACCAGCGAGGCGAGGGTGGCGTGCCGGCTGGCGGCCTCCGGGTTGTGGTGGCAGCTCACGGCCTCGACCACGTTGGCGGGGAAGCTCCAGGCCCGGAACAGCGCCCGTGCGATGCTGGCGTGGTTGGTCGGGAAGAGCACCTCCTCGCACGCCCGCCACGTGAGCTGCTGCTCGGCGGCGGCGCGGGTGAGGTCGTCGACGTCCTCGGCGAAGTGCTGGAGCATGATCAGCTTGCCCACGTCGTGGAGCAGGCCGGCGACGAAGGCGTCCTCCGGCTCGTTCACGCTCAGCACGATCGAGAGCTGCTTCGCGAGGCAGGAGACGCCGATCGAGTGCCGCCAGAAGGACGGTATGTCGAATTCCTCGCTCGCCGACTCGAGGTTCTTGAACTGCTCCATCACCGAGACGCCGAGGGCGGCCGAACGGACCGCCTGGAAACCCATGATGATCACTGCGCGACTGATGGTCGTGATCTGGGAGGCCTGCCCGTAGAAGGCGCTGTTGACCAGCTTGAGGATCTTGGTGGTCAGCGCCGGGTCCTTGGCGATGATCTCCGCGAGCTCGCTCACCTGGGCATTGGGGTCCTGCATGCGCGTGAACAGCTCCTGGAAGACGATCGGGAGCGTCGGCAGATCGCCCACGAACGACTTTAGCTCGCGCGGATGGATGTCCATCAGGGACTTCTGCTGGGTCGTAGCAGGCACGATGAGCCTCCAGAACGGGTCCATGGATTCTCTGGACCCTTGATCGGCGCGCGCCAGGAGGGCTTGAGGGTGAAATCAGCCGAGGAAGAGGAGGTAGGGGCTGCCGGTCACCGCGGGCCGGACCTCGCCGATGACGGCCGCGGCGAGGGCGCCTTGCTCGCGGATCGCCGCGCACAGCTCGTCGCACCGGTCGGCGGCCACGGACACCAGCAGGCCGCCGCTGGTCTGGGGATCGTGCAGCAGGCCGACCATGCCCGGGTCGAGGTCGTCGGGCAGGCCGATGGCCTCGCCGGTGAACGAGGCGTTGGCCTTGGTGCCACCGCAGGTGAAGCCGATGCCGCAGAGCTCGGCCGCCCGTGGCAGCTGGGGGATCGCCCCGGTGTCGATCACCAGCTGGACGCCCGAGCCGGCGGCCATCTCCAGACCGTGGCCGGTCAGGCCGAAGCCGGTGATGTCGGTGGCGGCGTGAGCGCCGAGCGCGTGGAGGTCCGCGCCGATCCGGTTGAGGGTCGTCATGCAGGTGACCAGCGCCTCGTACTCGGCCGGCGTGAGCTGGCCGGCGCGATTCGCGGCGATCAGGGCTCCGGTGCCCAGGGGCTTGGTCAGCACGAGGCGGTCGCCAACCCGGGCGGTGCTGTTGCGCAGGATGCGGTCGGGATGGACGATCCCGGTGACCGACAGGCCGAACTTGACCTCGTCGTCGCGCACGGTGTGCCCGCCGGCGAGCGCGCAGCCCGCCTCGGCGCAGACCTCGCCGGCGCCGGCGAAGACATCGGCGATCACGGCCGGCGGCACCTGGCCCTGCGGGTAGCCGGCGAGGTTCAGGGCGGTCAGCGGCCGGCCGCCCATGGCGTACACGTCGGAGAGCGAGTTGGCGGCGGCCACGCGGCCGAAGGTCCGCGGATCGTCGACCACCGGCGTGATGAAGTCGGCGGTCACGACGATGGCGCGCTCGTCGTCCAGGCGGTACACGCCGGCGTCGTCCGACGTCTCGATGCCCACGAGCAGGTCGGCGGGATCGTGACCCTTGATGGGGGCGAGCAGGCCGTCCAGGTCCCCTGGACTCAGCTTGGCCGCTCAGCCCGCGCTCTTGGCGAATTTTGTGAGCTTGAAGGCCTCGTTGCCCGACATCTCGTCTCTCCGGCTCGCTTCTTGCTTGATCCAGCCTTGACGACTTCAATGTGAACGCGTCGACCAGCGCTGTCAAACCCCTTCGCCCGGCTGTCCGGAGGCCGCACCCCGTGAACTCGACCAGGACCGACCCGCCGCGAACGGTGAGCCGGCGCACCGGCGGCGACCGCCGCCTGATGCCGACCCCGATGCTGTCGGCGTACTCGCTGCGCGGACGGCGGACCCGGATCCGGCGGGACACCGACCTGCTGCGCGGTCGGTACGTCGACCGCAGCACGGGGCGCCACCTGATCCTGATCGTGCTCCTGATGCTCTTCGTGAGCCTCGACGCGGCGTCGACCCTGTGGATCATCGATCGCGGGGGAACCGAGGCCAATCCGGTCATGGCCAACACCCTCGAGCGCGGCGTGGGCTGGTTCCTGCTGGTCAAGCTCGGCCCCCTGCCCCTCGCCTTCACCCTGCTCTCGGTGCATCGCTACTTCGGCTGGGTCAAGGCGGCTCTCGCGCTGCTGGTGGTCGTCTACGGGGCGCTGATGATCTACCACTTCACCATCCTCGCGCGCATCCTCGTGCACGCCGACACCTGAGGCGAGCGGGTCGGGGCTGGCCGCGGCGGGAACTTCGACGATAATATAGGACCATACAAATCAACATTCGCTCGACGGGCCGCCGGCCCCTGCGGGCGAGACGGCATTCCACGAGACGCCCGAGGCCGCCACTCATGACGACCCAGGACGCCCACGCCGCCCCGCCCGTCGACCTCACGTCGCCGCAGCTGACCATCCGCGCCGTCGCCACCGGCATGGTGCTCGGGGGCATCCTCTCGGCCTGCAACATCTACACCGGCCTGAAGATCGGCTGGGGACTGAACATGTCGGTCACCGCCGCCCTGCTGGGGTACGGCATCTGGAACGGCCTGCACCGGGCCACCGGCGGGCGGACGCGTCACTGGGGGATCCTCGAGAACAACATCAACCAGACCGCCTGCTCGTCGGCGGCCAGCGTCTCGTCGGCCGGTCTGGTGGCGCCGATCCCCGCCCTGGCGATGATCACCGGCCTGACGCTGTCCTGGTTCTGGCTCGCGCTCTGGGTCTTCAGCGTCTGCATGGTCGGCATCAGCATCGCCGTCGTGCTGCGCAAGCAGCTGATCGTCCGCGATCGCCTGCCGTTCGCCTTCGGGCTCGCCGCGGCCGAGACGCTGCGCGAGATGTACGCCCGCGGCAGCGAGGCCACCGCGCGGCTGACCATGCTGGCCTCCTTCGGCGCCCTGGCGTCCGTGGTCAAGCTCGCCGCCGACGGCTTCGGGCTCAAGCCGCTCGCGCCGGCCGTCGCGATCCGGGGGTTCTCGCTGGGATCATGGACCGTGGCGCTGAACCCCACGCTCCTGATGGTCGGCATCGGCGGGTTGATCGGCTTCCGCGCCTGCCTCTCGCTGATCCTCGGCGCGGGGCTCGGCTACCTGCTGATCGCCCCGCCGCTGGTCCACCGCGGCAGCATCGAGCTGACGACGTACGAGGCGCTGCACGCCCTGCCGGCCGACGTCGAGCTGGCGGCGACGCCGGATGCCAATCCCCGCTTCAACCCGGCCCGCCACCGGCTCGAGTGGCGCGGCGAGATGACCCGCGCCGAACACGATTCCCTGCAGGCCCTGTCACGCGATCCGCGGTACCGCGAGGCGATCGACAAGCTCTACCTGCGCTCCCGGATCGGGATGCCCGCCGACCGGCGGGCCGAGCTGGCCAGGGAACTCGGGGTGTCGACGACGCGCGACGTGCAGATCTCCACGCCGCTGGCCGGGTATCCGCGCGGGTTCGTCATGCCGGTGGCCTGGGAGGACCTGATCCACGTCGACCGGGATCGCGACCGGCTCGTGGCCATCGGCAACGTGACCGACCACGCCCGGGCCGACATCCACGCCGCGATCGGTGAGCACGAGCGGCGGTACGGCGCCAGCGAGGCCACCACTGCGCTCCACGCGGCCGTCGATCGTCTCCACGAGCGCGCGACCGGCCGCTACCTGCCGGACGACCTTCCGCGACTGCCGGTGGACCTCGCCGGCCTGCTGTCCTACGACGCGGCCACCCATACGCTGACCCTCGCCGGCGTGCCGACCGCGGACGAGCGGACCCGGCTGCGCGCCCTCTCGGACGATCCCGATTTCCGCCAGACGATCGACGATCTGCTGGCCGGCGCGGCGTTGACGCCCGTCGCGCCGTCGTTCGGCGACCTCAACCAGTGGCTGCTGTGGCCCGGGGTGATGCTGATGGTCGTCGCGTCGTTCGTCTCCTTCGGCTTCTCGATCGGCGCGCTGCTGCGCGCACGACGCCAGCGGCGCGCGGCGGCCGAGTCCGGCACGGACGAGGCCGACGAGGCCCCGCCGACCATCGCCGTCGGGGCCGGCCCCGGCGAGGTCGGCATGCGCTGGTTCCTGCTGGCGGTCTCGCTCGCGATGGTGCTCTCGGCGGCGCTTCAATCCACGCTCTTCCAGATCGGTCTGGGCGTCGCGGTCCTCGCCGTGCTGATCTCGTTCCTGCTGGCGGTGGTCGCCGCGCGGGTCTCCGGCGAGACCGCCATCACTCCGGTCGGGGCCATGGGCAAGGTCTCGCAGCTGGTGTTCGGCGCGCTCGTCCCCGGCAATGCCGCGGCGAACCTGATGACCGCCAACGTCACCGGCGGCGCGGCCAGCCAGTGCGCCGATCTGCTGCACGACCTCAAGTGCGGCTGGCTGCTCGGCGCGCAGGCGCGCTGGCAGATGGTCGCGCAGATCTTCGGCGCGTTCTCCGGGGCGATCGCCGGCTCGGCCATCTACCTGCTGATGATCCCCGCGCCGGCCGAGCAGCTCCTGACCACCGAGTGGCCCGCGCCCGCCGTCGCGGCCTGGAAGGCGGTGGCCGAGCTGTTCCAGATCGGTTTCGCGGCGCTTCCGGAGGGGGCGCTGCTGGCGATGCTGATCGCCCTGATCGTGGGCATCACGCTGCCCGTGCTGGAGCAGATCGTGCCCAGGCGCCTCGAGCTGCTGGTGCCGAGCGCGTCGAGCATCGGCCTGGCCCTGATCATCCCGGCGAGCTACTCGGTCAACATGTTCCTCGGCGGCCTGCTCGCGGTGATCGTCACCCGCGTGGCCCGCACCTGGAGCCAGCGCTTCCTGGTGACCGCCTGCGCCGGCATCGTCGCCGGCGAGAGCATCACCGGCGTGGCCGAGGCCATCGGCAGCGTGTTGCAGGAGTATCTCTAGCCGGAGTCGCGGTGGACCGAGGGGCCGGTGCCCACTACGATCGTGGCGACGCCTTCACTCGTATCCGGGGGGTCCTCGTGCCACGTCCTGTGATCGCGCCCGTCCTGATCATCGCCCTTCTGCTCGCCGCCGTGGCCTCGGCGGCCGACGAACCCCGCGTCGAGCCCCGTGTCCACACCTTCTACTACGGCTGGTACGCCACCGAGGCCGTCGATGGCCACCAGGCGCACTGGAACCACGAGGTGCTCGGGGTCGAGGACGGAGGCGCCTACCCGGGTGGCCGCGACATCGGCGCCGACTTCTATCCGGCGCTCGGCCCCTACAGCTCGCACGACCCGGAGGTGATCGCCACGCACGTGGGCCAGATCGCTGGCGCGGGCATCGGCGTGATCGTGGCCAGCTGGTGGGGGGCCGGCTCCTTCGAGGACCGCCAGCTGCCCGCCCTGCTGGACGCCGCCGCGGAGGCCGGCGTCGAGGTCGCCTTCCATCTCGAGCCGCTGCCCGGGCGCGACGCCGAACGGAGCCGCGAGGCGCTGGCCTACCTGATCGAGACGTACGGCGACCATCCCGCCTGTCACCGTCCCGAGGCGTGGGGCGAGCGTCCGGTCGTCTACGTCTACGACTCGTACCTCACGCCGGCGGGCGACTGGGCGCGCCTGCTCGTGCCGGACGGGGAGATCTCGATCCGCGGCACCGCCCTCGACTGCGTGATGATCGGCCTGTGGGTCGACGTGGACGACGGCCGCGAGCTGCTCGCTGCCGGCTTCGACGGCTACTACACCTATTTCGCGGCCGACGGCTTCACCTTCGGATCGTCGCGCGCGAGCTGGCCGAACCTGGCCGCGTTCGCCCGGGCGCACGACCTGCTTTTCGTCCCCTGCGTCGGACCGGGGTACTGCGACACGCGCATCCGGCCCTGGAACGCCACCACCACCCGCGACCGGGAGCAGGGCGCCTACTACGACCGGCAGTTCGCCGCGGCCGTGGCCGTCCGGCCCGGTGCCATCGCCATCACCTCGTTCAACGAGTGGCACGAGGGCACGCAGATCGAGCCGGCCGTCCCCATGGCCATCGAGGGGTTCGAGTACCGCGATTACGAGCCGCTGGACCCTGGCTGGTACCTCGAGCGGACGCGGCACTGGGTCGAGCGATACGCGACGTCGCGCGCGCGATGACCCTGCCCCGCGGCGGCCTCTCCCATCACGGGTCGACCTGCAGCCCCTCGATCCAGCTCCGGATGCCGTCGCGCACCTGCCGGTAGATGTCGAGGATCGCCCCCTCGTCGCTCAGACGACGGGTCAGGCGCGACGGGTCCCCGAAGCCGCGGTGCTCGATACGGACCTCGTCCGGCGATAGCGGGC
>WJIQ01000377.1 GCA_014730255.1 bacterium
CGCCGAGGTCACCGACCGGACCGAGAACCTGCTCTTCAACACGGCGATCAGCTCGATGATGGTCTTCGTCAACGAGATGAACCAGCTCCCGGAGCGCCCGCGCGCCGTGCTCGAGCCGTTCGTGATCATGCTCGCGCCCTACGCGCCGCACCTGGCGGAGGAGCTGTGGCGCAAGCTGGGTCACGACGGGTCGCTGACCCACGAGGCGTGGCCCGAGCTGGACGAGCGCTACCTGGTCGAGGACCTCGTCACCTACGTCGTGCAGGTCAACGGCAAGGTCCGCGACAAGCTCGAGCTGCCCGCCGACGCGCGCGAGGACCAGGTTCGCGAGGCGGCCCTCGCCAGCGAGAAGGTCCAGAAGTGGCTCGAGGGCAAGTCGCTGGTGAAGACGGTCTTCGTACCTGGTAAGCTGGTCGGGCTGGTGGTGAAGTAGCGGGACCCGCCGGTCCGGGGCCCGTGTGCGAGGCGCGCGGCCGGAAAGGTGGTGCCGCCGTGAGGGCCATGATCCTGCGCGAGATCGTGCGGCTGGCCGATCAGCCCGAGCCGCTGCAGCTCGTCGACCTCCCCGTGCCCGCCCCCGGGCGTGGGGAGGTCTTGCTTAGCGTGTCGGTGTGCGGCGTCTGCCACACCGAGATCGACGAGATCGAGGGCCGCACGCCGCCGCCGGTGCTGCCGCTGGTGCCGGGGCATCAGGTCGTCGGGCGGGTCGTGGCGCGCGGCGACGGCGCCTCGCGGTTCACGGTCGGCGACCGCGTGGGCGTGGCCTGGATCTGGTCCGCCTGCGGCGAGTGCCCGTTCTGTCGGCGCGGCGACGAGAACCTCTGCCGCGAGTTCCGCGCCACCGGCCGCGACGCCCACGGTGGCTACGCCGAGCAGATGGTCGTGCCCGAGGCCTACGCCTATCCGATCCCCGATGTGTACGATGACGCGACCGCCGCGCCGCTGCTGTGCGCCGGCGCCATCGGGTACCGGTCGCTGCGGCTGTGCGGTCTGTCCGACGGCCAGACTCTGGGCCTGACCGGGTTCGGGGCGTCGGGGCACCTGGTGCTGAAGCTGGCGCGGCACCTGTACCCGTCGAGCGACGTGTTCGTGTTCGCCCGGAGCGAGCGCGAGCGTCTGTTCGCGCGCGAGCTGGGCGCCGCGTGGGCGGGCGACACCGCGGCCACCGCGCCGGCGCGCCTGGATGCGATCATCGACACGACGCCCGTCTGGAAACCCGTGGTCGAGGCCCTGCGCAACCTCGAGCGCGGCGGTCGCCTGGTGATCAACGCCATCGGCAAGGAGGACGTCGACAAGGCCGAGCTGCTGCGGCTCGACTGGCCGACCCACCTCTGGCAGGAGAAGGAGATCAAGAGCGTGGCCAACGTGGCGCGCCGCGACGTGAGCGAGTTCCTGGTCGCGGCCGCGGAGGCGGGGATCTGGCCGGAGGTCGAGGAGTACGAGCTCGGCGCGGCGAACGAGGCGCTGATGGAGCTGAAGTCGCGGAGGATCCGGGGGGCGAAGGTTCTGAGGGTGGGATAGGGGTGGTTCGTGGCGTGCGGTCCGGCCCGTCAGATCGCGGGCCTGGTGAGTGGACGCCAGCGGTCGCTGGTGACAACGCCGGAGGTGAAGGGACATGTCCGTCGACCGACCGAGCCGGGCCCAGATCGAGCGTGTGTGCCGGACGTTCTCGGACGAGACGACCATGGACGTCTTCGCCCGGCTCTACATCATCAGGAAGGCGGGCATGTTCGGCCGGGCGCACCAGCACCTCGCCCACTTCCTGGAAGGAACGGGCAAGAACCTGACCTTCGATCTCGAGGGCCTGCTCCGCGACGTGCCCGCGGTCAAGGACCGGATCGTCGCGGAGGTCCGCGCCGCCCACCGCCGGAAGCAGACCCATGGGCGGATCGAGATCAAGCAGCGGCACTACCAGGCCCGCACGCAGACGCAGATCGACTGGCAGTACGCGCTCGGAGGCTTCATCGTCGCCTGGCGTCCCATCTGGGGCCGGTCGGGCGCCTTTCGCCTGACGGTCCTCAACAAGTACCAGTGGCATGCCGAGGATCGCGAGCGCACGCGGTGCATCCACGAGGCCGGTGAGCGCCTGGACCGCGCGGGCAAGGCCCGGAACTACATGATGATGGGCGAGACGGTCCTCGAGCTGGATCCGACGCTCTAGATGGGGGCGTGAGGGGGAGGGCGTGGGCGACCTCGGCTCGGCTGGACGAAGGGAGGGATCGCGGTCATGACGCGTGACGTACCGGAGGCCGACTGGAGGGTCTTTCGCGAGCTGCGGGAGGTCGCGAGGGAGCGGTTTTGTCGCCGTGCGTTCGAGTCCCTCGATCGGTTGCGAGTGGACGATGCGGGATCCTGCCACGACCGCTGGATCGGGCTCCAGCAGTGGCTGGAGGAGCGCGACACCGAGATGACGGCCGCGTTCGGCGACCTGCGCCGGTCGACGATGACGCTGCGCCTGTCCACGATCGTCGCCCTCGATCTGCTGCATCCGGACGAGCTCGAGCGATTCACGCCGGGGACCCGTGCGGCCGTCGCGTCGATCGTGCGAGATATCAGGGACTAGACCGTCGCTTCGCCACGCGCGGTTCGTCCCGGAACAGAGGAGCCAGTCCATGCCGTTCCGCACCATCCTCCACGCCGCCGTCC
Source organism: bacterium (assembly GCA_014730255.1). Taxonomy (GTDB): domain Bacteria; phylum Krumholzibacteriota; class Krumholzibacteriia; order LZORAL124-64-63; family LZORAL124-64-63; genus Glo-17. The sequence continues at coordinate 2,647 of WJIQ01000377.1, forward strand.
TGGCGCTCGCGAACCTGGCCGGGATCTGGCTCGGGTTCGTCGCCTTCGCGCTCGCCAGCACCACGAACCAGCTCGCCGTGCAGATGCCGGTGGCGGTGGTGGTCTCGATCGGCGGGTTCGCCGCATGGGCCGCGCTGGTCGGCCGGCGCAGGCCGGCGTGGTCGCGGCTGCGGACGGGGCGCGACGCGGTGTGGGTCTACGGGCTCGCGCTGGTGTGGTCGGCGGTGGTGTTCGTGCCGCTCCATTTGCTGCTCGAGGGGTACCGGACGGCGTTCTCCAACGTGGTCGCGCTCTGGGTCTTCCAGCTGGTGGTCAACGCGGTGGCGGTGCCGATGGCGATGCGGCTCGGGCCAGGGCGCAGCGAGGCGACCGGCGCCGGGCGGGTGTCGTGACGGTCGGCGGTGCTGGTCGTGGTCAGACCACCGCGACCGCTCCTTCTCGCTCGCGTGCATACCACCCCGGCCGGCCCCGTTCGTGCCAGAGGCGATGACAGGCGCTGCAGAGCGTGATCAGGTTGTCGGGAGCGTTGGTCCCGCCCCTGGATCGCGGATTCACGTGGTGGACCTCCAGGAACCCCCGGTGATCACAGCCCGGCGCGCGGCACCGGTGCCGGTCGCGCGCGAGCACCTCGCGCCGCGTGCGTGGCGGGATGGTGGTCGTGTTGCGGCGGCCTGGCTCGGCGATCGCCGCGTCGCACTCGACCCGCTCGCGGTCGGGCCGGTCGAGCGGTCGGCCGCCGGACTCGGTGGCGCCGCACCCGGGGCACCGATGGACGTGGACCTGGACCGGCGGCGCCATGTTCCCCCGGGGGGAGACGGTAGCAGAACTGGCTTGATCACTTGCGTTTGCGCCATTCCGTGGTCCGGCCAGCGCCGCCAGCGCCTCCAGCAGGTCCTCGGCGTTGGGCGCCCGGCCGAGCGTCTCCCATAGCGCGTCGTACCGCGCCCGCTGCTCGCTGGTCATGCGGATCGAGACGCTGGTCGGCACGGCGTCGACGATCCCGGACGCGGGCTCGGCGGTCTCCTTAGCCGGCAATAGCTCCCCCTGCCCCGCACGCGCCGCCCGCCGTCGCCGCGCCTTCTCCCGCGTCCTCTTCACCTTGGTCTCCAGCTCGCGCCGCGACGACTGCGCCGCCTCCTCGAGCCACTGCCCCTCCG
>WJIQ01000086.1 GCA_014730255.1 bacterium
GGTGACGGTCAGGATGGGTCGCATGGGTCTCCTCCGGGAAGATGTCGGGGTCACGTGGTCTGTCGATGGTGAGACGTCGCCCGGGCCGCGGAGGTTTGAAACGGCTCGTTCCGCGCCCACAAACCCCATGACACCGCGCCGGTCGTCCCCTACCCTCGGTCGCCAGAGAAAGGATCCGCATGCTCAACCGCATCTGGACCGCGTTCTTCTTCGTCGCCTTCCTGGCCGGCCTCGGCCGCTGGCTCATCGGCGGCGACGGCGACGTGTGGCAGGAGCTGGTCGCCAGCCTCTTCGACATGGCGAAGGTGGGTTTCGAGATCGCGCTCGGCCTGACCGGCGTCATGGCCCTCTGGCTCGGCATCATGCGCGTGGGCGAGCGCGGCGGCGCGGTCGATCTCCTGGCCCGGGCGTTCGGCCCGCTCTTCCGACGGCTCTTCCCCGGCGTGCCGGCCGGGCACGCGGCCGAGGGCGCGATCGTCATGAACATGGCCGCCAACATGCTGGGCCTGGACAACGCGGCGACGCCGCTGGGCCTGAAGGCCATGCGCGAGCTCCAGGACCTGAACCCGTCCGACGACACGGCCAGCAACGATCAGGTCCTCTTCCTGGTGATCAACACCTCGGCCGTGACCGTCCTGCCGGTGACCATCTTCACCTATCGCGCCCAGCTCGGCGCCGCCGATCCCACCGACGTGTTCCTGCCGCTCCTGATCGCGACGTTCTTCTCGACCCTCGCCGGGTTGATCGTGACCGCGGCCGTGCAGCGCCTGCGGCTGTTCGAGCCGGTCGTCCTGGCCTATCTCGGTGGGCTGACCGCGCTGATCGCCGGGACCGTCGTCTACTTCGCCCAGCTGCCTCAGGAGGCGATGGAGACCCAGTCGACCCTGCTGGCCAACCTGCTCATCTTCTCGGTGGTGATCGTCTTCTTCGGCCTCGCGGTCCGCCGGCGGGTCAACCTCTACGAGGCCTTCGTCGAGGGCGCGAAGGACGGGTTCACGACCGCGGTGACCATCATCCCCTACCTCATCGCGATGCTCGTGGCGATCGGGGTCCTGCGGGCCAGCGGTGCCCTGGACCTCGCCCTCGACGGCGTCCGCTGGGCGGTGGCCTCGGCCGGCCTGGACACCCGCTGGGTCGACGGGCTTCCGACCGCCCTGATGAAGCCGCTGTCGGGCAGCGGCGCCCGCGGGCTGCTCATCGAGACCATGAACGCCCACGGTGCCGACAGCTTCGCCGGCCGCCTCGCCTCGGTCGTGCAGGGCTCGACCGAGACCACGTTCTACGTGCTGGCGGTCTACTTCGGCGCCGTCAAGATCCGCCACACGCGGCATGCGCTGGGCTGCGGCCTGGCGGCCGACGTGGCAGGGATCATCGCGGCGATCCTGGTGAGCTACCTGTTCTTCGGTTGATGCGAGTAGCGCCCTTGCCGTCAGCCGCTTGATTCCGTCCGCCGGAACGGCTAAGCTCGCCCGCACTCCACTCGTCCGGGACCCCACATCCCGCCCTGCCTCCGCCCGTGGCGTACCGCGATCTCGCCCGGCACCGGCGGCGAGCGTGGCCGCCGGCGCCCCTGCCAAGGGGGCTCTCATGCGTTCTCGTCTTTTACCGGCGATCCTGCTGATGATCCTGGCGACCACGACCTCGGCCGCGACGACCCCCGACTGGTCCGGCTGGTACGTCGGCATCTTCGGCGGCTACCTCGACGGCAAGCTCACCGCCAATGACCCGACCCACCTCGAGACCACGGGCAACTTCGACGACGACAGCCCGCTGGCGGGCCTCCACGCCGGCCTCCTGAAGCAGACCGAACGCGGCTGGGTGTATGGTGGCGAGTTCGTCCTGCCGCTCTACATCCAGACCGGCTCGGCCGAGGACATCTTCTGGTTCCCCGATGCGGATCCCCCCGTGACCTACGAGGCGGACTACCAGCTGGCCGCGCTGATCGGAGGTCGTCTCGGCAGGTCCGTGGGCTCGTGGCTACCCTACGCATTCGGCGCCCTGGGGCTGGCGAGCGTCGAGGGCCGGTCGATCAACGTCAACGACCAGGATCAGTACGAGGAGGGGTTCGAGCAGAGCGCCAGCGCCACGCACCTCGTGTTCCAGCTCGGAGGAGGGGCCGACTGGCAGGCGACCCGGGACTGGTTCGCCGGTCTGCGGGTGCTCGCCTTCATCTCGGACGAACGATCGTACGAGATGCCCTGGAACGAGGGCGAGGACAGCGAGTTCGGGCTCGAGGCGCTGCTCGTGCAGCTCCAGGTCAGTCGGTGCTTCTAGCCCGGGGGTCGGGATCCGACCGTCAGGACCGGCCATCGAGGCTTGGCGGGCCGCCGTCCGTGCGCTTACCCTGGTCACGGCTCTCCCCTCACCCTGGCCCGAGGCTGGTCCCGTGGAAGCACTGTTCTGGATCTCGCTCGCCCTGCTGGTCTACGTCTACGTCGGCTATCCGGCCCTGGTCCGCATCCTGGCGGCGGTGAGACCGCGGCCGGTCCGTGCCGACGCCAGCCACCAGCCCACGGTGACGGTCCTGATCGCCGCCTACAACGAGGCCGCGAGCATCGAGCGCACCGTCCGCAACAAGCTCGAGCAGGACTACCCCGCCGAGAAGCTGAACGTGATCGTGGTCTCCGACGAGAGCGACGACGGCACCGACGAGATCGTGCGCGGGATCGACGACCCGCGCGTCGAGGTGGTGCGCCAGCAGCCGCGACAGGGCAAGACCAGCGGCCTGAACCTCATCGCGCCTCGCGCCACCGGCGAGGTCATCGTCTTCAGCGACGCCAACTCGTTCTACGCGCCCGATACCATCGGCGAGCTGGTCAAGCCCCTCGCCGACCCGGAGGTGGGTTACGTGACCGGGCGCATGCTCTACCGCGCGCCCGACGGCTCGGCCTCCGGCGAGGGTTGCAGCACGTACATGCGCTACGAGAACCAGTTGCGGGCCTGGGAGACGGCACTCGGTTCGATCGTCGGCGTCGACGGCGGCGTGGACGCCATGCGTCGGGAGATCTGGGAGCCGATGCGACCGGACCAGCTGCCGGATTTCGTCGAGCCGCTCACCGTCCGGGAGAAGGGCTACCGGGTGGTCTACCAGCCCACGGCCAGGCTCTACGAGGACGCCCTCGCCGATACCGACGACGAGTTCCGCATGCGTGTACGCGTGAGCCTGCGCGCCTGGTGGGCGATCAGGGACAAGTCGACGCTGCTCGGCCCGGTGCGATTCGGCGTCTTCGCCTGGCAGCTCTGGTCGCACAAGGTCCTGCGCTACCTGGCGCCGTTCTTCCAGCTGGGTGCGCTGGTCGCGAATCTCGTGCTGTCGGCGAGCGGAGGCCTCTGGGGTTACCTGTTCGCCGCGCAGATCGCGTTCTACACGACGGCGCTCGTGGCCCACGGCCAGCGCGACCAGGAACTACCCGGCCTGGTCACCGCGGTCTACTACCTGAACGTGGTGAACCTGGCCAGCGGCCTGGCCTTCGTCCAGTTCCTGCAGGGGAAGAAGAAGGTCACCTGGACCCCGCGCACGTGACCCCGCCCTACTGCCTCAGCAGCACCGCCTTGGCGATCATGCCCGCCATGGCCGGGTTCTCCTTGAGCCGGCGCGACGAGTACCCGTACCAGTCCTCGCCGAACGGTACGTAGACGCGCAGGTTGTGGCCGGCCGAGAGGATCTCGCGACGGGTGCGTTCCTTCACGCCGAGCAGCATCTGGAACTCGTACTGGTCGGGGCCGAGGCCGTGCGCGGCGATCACCTCGTAGGCGTCCTCGAGCAGCGCGTCGTCGTGGGTGGCGATGGCGGCGTACATGCCGTTCTCGACCATCAGCCGCAGGCAGCGCCGGAAACAGTCGCGCACCTCCTCGCGATCCTGGAACGCCACGTCGCGCTCCTCGCGATAGATGCCCTTGCACAGGCGGATCGATGGCCGGTACGCGACGAGGTCGCGGATGTCCTGCTCGGTGCGCCGCAGCATCGACTGCAGCACGATTCCCACGTTGTCGATGCCCTCGTCGCGCAGGCGCCGGTACGTGGCCAGCGTGGCGTCGGTGTACGGCGTGTTCTCCATGTCGATGCGCATGAAGATGCCCAGATCGCGGGCCTTGACCGCCAGGTCGCGGATGTTCCCGTACGCGAACTCCTCGTCGATGCCGAGCCCGAGGCTGGTGGGCTTGATGGACAGGCCCGCCGTGGCCTTCAGCCCGTGCGCATCGATCGCATCGAGGACCGCGCTGCTGTCCTCCTTGTCGACCAGGGCCCGCTCGCGCGTGTCGACGAACTCGCCGAGCACGTCGATCGTGCTGCGGGCGCCCTCCTCGTCGAGCAGGGTCCTCGCGGTCGCGATCGCGTCGTCGAGCGTATCGCCGGCGATGTAACGGCGGGAGATCTGGCGGATGATCGGCTTGGGAACCAGCGGCAGCGTGGCGACGATGAGATTGTTCAACATACGAGACCAGCTTTGCGACGGTGACCGGTCGGGAAGGCGGACCCCGGCGGCCGGACGCGTCGCCGCCGGACGCGCTCCAATATGGTATGTCGGACGAGGGGGGGCAAATGGCGCCGGACGCTCAGTGGCTCGCCGCCGCGGTCACCACGTCGGGCAGCTTCTCGGTCACGTGCGGCTCGAGCAGCGCACCGCCCGCGGTCTCGGCCTCGCGCGCGAGACGGGCCACGAACGGGACCGCCGCCGCGGCCAGGCCGGCCCCGAGCAGGAAGCTCCACAGGTCGCGCATGCCGTGGTCGGGCCAGAGCTTCGTGCCGATCACGACGCCGATCACGAGCAGGATCAGCGGCAGACCGTAGATCAGGAACGACGCGCGCAGGACCGCGCCACCCGGTACGGCCACGCGCACCCGGTCTCCCTCGGCCACGCCGACGGGGTCGAGCACGTCGAGGACGCGCCGCTCGTTGTCGTCGGGCTTGCAGAGGCCGCTCGCCGGGCAGCCCTCGCAGTGATCGCCCGCCAGCAGGCGCACGCGCACGCGGGCCGGCTGGTCGCCCGCGGCGGCGCGGTCGCAATGCATGACCACGCCTTCTTCCAGCAGGATCTCGCGAGGGGCTCGGGACATCCGGTTCCTCCGTCTGGCGGCGACCTCCTGTCGCCGCGGTCTTGCCAGCGAACGCGGCGGGCCTAGCTCGACGCCTTGCCGTCCGGCGCGGGCGACGCGCCGGCCTCGACCGGCTGCGGCACCTTCTCGGGATGCAGCCAGCCGATCGCGTTCGTCTTGCACTTCTCCAGCGGGATCAGGCTGGGATCCAGCTTGTCGTAGTCGATCACCGCCAGGCCGTCCTGGACCACGATCGCGCCCTCGCTCTTGCGGGCGCAGATGCCGCAGCCGGTGCACGCGGCGTCGCAGGCGGCCCTGGAGGTCTTGGGATCGTCGTGGCTCTTGCAGAAGACGAAGAACTCGCGGTCGACCGGGTGGAGCTCGAAGAGGTCGCGCGGACAGGCCGTGACGCAGGCCGCGCAGGCGGTGCACAGGTCGTCGTAGACGTGCGGCAGACCGTCCTCGCCCATCTCCAGGGCCCCGAAGTTACAGACCTCGACGCAGTCGCCGCCACCGAGGCAGCCGTACTCGCAGGCCTTGCTGCCGCCGGAGACCAGGTCCTGCACCGCGCACTGGCTCGGCCCGACGTAATCGGCCTTGTCGCGCGCGACGCCGACCGCCCCGCGGCACATCAGGCGCGCCACGTGGCGCACCGACTCGCCGGCGTCGACGCCCATGATCCGCGCGAGATCCTCGGCGCAGTCCTGGCCGCCGACGGGGCAGCCGTTGACCGGCGCCTTGCCCTGGACCACGCCCTCGGCGAACGCCGCGCAGCCGGCGTAGCCGCAGGCGCCGCAGTTGGCGCCGGGCAGGGCGTCGTTCACGAGGGTGATGCGCGGATCCTCCTCCACGCGGAGCTTCTTGTCGGCGATCGCGAGCGCGGCGGCGAAGAAGGCGCCGAGGCCTCCCATGGCGAGGATCGAGGCTGCGAGGGCGGTCATGTGCGGTCCTCCTGTGGTCCCGTCTCAATCCCGGGACAGGTACGCGGCCAGTCCCGAGCTGTCGTGCCGATCGCCGTCGGCGTCGATGATCAGCGCCTCGACATTCGCGAGGCTCCCGATCAGGTCCATGCCCGCATCCGGCCCGAGCACGAAGGCGGCCGTGGCCAGGGCGTCGGCGCGGGCGCAGGTGCGCGCCAGCACCGTCACGCTGCGGCAGCCCCGCGCGGGGCGGCCGGTGCGAGGGTCGAGCAGGTGGTGATAGCGCACGCCGTCCTGCTCGAAGTACTGCTCGTAGTCGCCGCTGGTCGCCACGGCCATCTCGCCGGGCTCCAGCCGGGCGATCAGGGCGCCGGGCAACCGGGGGTGCTGGACGCCCACCGTCCACCGGCGGCCGTAGCCGCGCACCTCGCCGCCCGCGTTGACCAGCGCCGCGGTCTGGCCACGCCGCTCGAGCACCGCGAGCGCCCGGTCGACCGCGTGGCCCTTGGCCCAGGCTCCAAAATGGATCGCATCGGGCCGAGATTCAAGCTCGACCGCATCGCGGGGCAGCCCGGCCTCGCGCAGCCCGGCCACCAGCCGCGCGAGCACCGTGTCGGCCGGCACGGTGGGCTCGCCCCCGTCGAACCCCCACGCCTGCACCAGCGGCAGCACCCGCGGGTCGAACGCGCCCCCGGAGGCCCGCTGCACCGCGACCGCCATCTCCAGCAGGTCGCGTCGCTGGGCGAGCTGCTCGGACCGGGGCATGCTCACCGGCGGCGGCAGTCGCCACGAGAACAGCGAATCGACGCGAGCCATCTCGTCCAGGGCGGCAGCCACGTGCTCGGCGGCCTCGGCCCGGACCGAGGGATCGTCCGCCCCGGGCACCGTGACCGTGACGATGGTCCCCATCAGGGGACGCGACACGCTCACCGGCTCGGGCCCGTCGTCGCCGGCGCCGAACCAGCGCGCGGTCACGAACCCGGCGACCAGGGCCACCACGAGGACCAGGATGCCCGTGCGCCAGGAGTCCAGCCGGTTGTCGACGTGCCCCTCGGCCACCGTCTACGCCATCTCCACCCGGAGCACGAGACGGTTCGGCGCGCAGGCCACCATCTCGCCCGGCTGGCCGATGCGTCCCTGGCGCTGGCAGGTGCGGTGGCGGCAGCTGGCCCCGGCGACCTCGGCGCCGTCGGCCCCGAACACGACGGACGTCGCGCCCACCGGGCCGGCGAGCTCGAGCCGGCGGTCGGCCCCGGCCAGCGCGATCCGCTCCTGCACGCCCCGCTCGTTCTCGACCACCAGCACGCGGCCAGCGGCCGTGGCCTGGGGTCGCGGCGCGAGGCGGCAGGTCACCGCGAGCTGCGCCTGGCGGCCACGGAGCCGCTCCCGCAGGGCGACGAGGTCGCGACCGAAGCCCGACCGGGGATCGACCACGCGGGTGTCCTGCTGCAGCATGACGTCCGCCGGCAGCGGCGCCTCGAGCGTGGTCACCTGGACGTCGAACGCGTGGTCGCCGGTGCGCACGTACCGATCGGCCGCCTGCCGCAGTGCGCCCGCCACCTGGGCACGCAACTGCCGGGGCGCGTCGACCGCGGGCGCGGGCAGGGCGCCGGGCCGGCCGGCCAGGAACGTCGTGAGCAGGCGATCGAGCTCCCGACCGTCGGCCGGCAGGAAGCCGTGCAGGGTCACCCGCTCCATCCCGCGCGCGTCGAGTCCGCCTCCCAGCTCGAGGCCGGCGGTGAAGGCGGCGCCGCCCAGGATGGCGGTCTTCAGGAAGGTTCGACGGGTCGTCATCTCGACTCTCCTTTGCTCGCGAAACGCGGCCTCGGCGGAACTAGAACTTCATGCCGGCGAAGCCCATGAACCCCAGGGCGAGGATGCCGGCCACGATCATGGTGATGCCGGCGCCCTGCAGGGTCTCCGGCACGTCGGCCAGCTCCAGCTCCTCGCGGATGCCGGCCATGAGCACGAGCGCCAGGGTGAAGCCCGCACCGGCGCCGATGGCGAAGATGAGGGTCTGGATGAAGGAGTAGTCCTTCATGACCGCGAAGAGGCAGAGGCCCATGATCGCGCAGTTGGTCGTGATCAGGGGCAGGAAGATGCCGAGGGCGCGATAGAGGCCGGTCGACACCTTCTTGATCACCATCTCGACGAACTGGACCAGCGAGGCGATCACCAGGATGAAGGCGACCGTCTGCAGGAACCCGATGCCCGCCGGGATGAGGATGTAGTGCTGGATCAGGAAGGTGACCATCGAGGCCATGGTCATCACGAAGGTGACGGCCATGCCCATGCTCACTGCGGAGCTGAGCTTGCCCGACACGCCCACGAACGGGCAGATGCCCAGGAACTGGATCAGCACGAAGTTGTTGATCACCGCCGCCGCGATGAAGATCCCGAACAGTTCCATGACCTAGACCGTCCTCTCGTTCAGAGCGGCCGCCCGCGCCATGCGCACGGCGATGCGCTCGCGTCGCCGGCTGATGAGGTTGGCCGCCCCGAGCATCAGGCCCAGGGTGAGGAAGGCGCCGGCCGGAAGGATCATCACGATCCACGGCTCCCAGACGTCCGGCAGGATCTGCACCCCGAACACCGTGCGGTTGCCGAGCAGCTCGCGGATGCCGCCCAGGACGGTGAGCGTGGCGGCGAAGCCCGCGCCCATGCCCAGCGCGTCGACGAGGCTGCGGAAGGGGTTGTTCTTGCTGGCGAAGGCCTCCTGCCGGCCGAGGATCAGGCAGTTGACCACGATCAGCGGGATGAACGCGCCGAGGCTCTTGGAGAGCGCCGGGAACTTCGCCTTCATCGTCAGGTCGACGATGGTCACGAAGGTCGCGATCACCACGATGAAGCTCGCGATCCGCACCTGCGCCGGGATGAGCTTGCGCGCCAGCGAGATGATCAGGCTCGCGCAGACCAGCACGAAGGTCGTGGCCAGGCCCATGCCCAGGCCGTTGACCGCCGAGGTCGTGACCGCCAGGACGGGGCACAACCCGAGCAGGGCCCGCAGCACGGGATTCTGATCCCAGAGACCCTTGACGAACTCGTTGCCGATGGAGACTTGCTTCTTGGCCATCAGGCGCCTCCCTGCTCGGCCAGGATGGTGTCCAGCTTCAGGACGGCCTCGTTGACGATGTCGACCACGGCGACCGAGCTGATGGTCGCCGCGGTGATCGACTGGACCTCCGTCGGCCCCAGCTGTTCCCGCGGCTTGCCCTTGACGACCTTCAGGTCGCCCTCGGCCGAGAGGTGCTCGCCCTCGTCGTAGGCGAAGAACTGCAGCGGGAAGTTCTTGGCATCGCCGACCGCGTCCTCGAGGTAACGATCGGACGCGCCGGCGAGCGCGGCCTGGTGGTCGGGGCTCAGCCGGATCCAGGTGCCCAGCCCGGGTGTCTCGCTGTCGTCGAGGACCTTCAGGCCGCGGATCTCCTGGCGATCGGGATCGAGCGCGACCATCAGATCGATGGTGTCCTGGAAGCCGGTGCCGGCGTACCGCACGACCCAGCCCTTCAGCGTGCCGTCCTCGCCGCGCACGCGCCAGGCGGTCAGGCCGTCCTGATCGACGGCCTGCTCGGGCGCACCGCCGGGAACCAGGAAACCGATGGCCTCGTCGCGGACGCGGCGCTGGTTCTCCTCGATGAAGGGCTCGGCCCAGTCGTTGACCAGTGACAGCCCACCGCCGGAGAGCATCCCCACCACGATGAGCGTCGCGAGCATGTGCAGCGTGATCTTCATCACTTCGCTCCAAAGAGGGCGGGTCGGGTGTGACGGTTGATGAGCGGCACGGTGGCGTTCATCAGCAGGATCGCGTACATCACGCCCTCCGGCAGACCGCCGAACAGGCGGATCAGGATGGTCAGGAGCGCGATGCCGCCGCCGTAGATCCACATGCCCACCGGCGTGTTCGGGCTGGTGACGTAGTCGGTCGCCATGAACACGGCGCCGAAGAGGAAGCCGCCGGCCAGGACGTGGAACAGCGGGCTCGGTCCGATGCCGGACACGTGGAAGATCCCGCCGAAGACCAGGCCCCCGAGGATCATCGACGCCATGATCTGCCAGTGCGCGATGCGGGTGATCAGCAGGATCGCCGCACCGATCAGGATCGCCGTCGAGCTGGTCGCGCCGATGCAGCCGCCGACCTCGCCGAGCAGGAGCTTCTGCGTGGCGATGTCGCCGGCGAACTGGCTCGGGTCGCCGAACTTGTAGAGTCCGAGGGGCGTGGCCTGGCTGATGGCGTCGACCCGGCTCGTGGCGTGCGACCAGTCGGTCATCTGCGCCGGGAAGCTGGCCTGAAGGAACGCCCGCCCCACCAGCGCGGGGTTGAAGATGTTGTCACCCAGGCCACCGAAGGCGATCTTGCCGATGCCCACGGCCACCACGCCGCCGATGAAGGCCATGAACGGCGAGAACCCGGGCGGGACGACCAGACCGAGCAAAAGGCCGGTCAGGATCGCGCTGCCGTCGGGGATGGTCTCGGCGCGACGGTTCAGCCGGCCGACCAGCCACTCGGTGCCCGCCGCGCCCAGGATCGCCCCGGCGATCGTCGCCAGCACGCCGAACCCGAAGAACCAGACGGCGGTCGCCACGCAGGGCACCAGCGCCGCGGAGACGGTCCACATGATCCGGCCCGTGCTCCACCCGAAGTGCGAGTGCGGCGAGGTCACCAGATCGAGGTGCCCCTCGTCGACACCCCCGAGCACGGACGTCTTGCTGCTCTCGGTGGCCATGGATCACTGTTCCTTCCGGGGCAGGTTGCGCACGTTCTTCTTCGCCAGACGCAGGTACTGGACGAGGGGGATGTGGGCGGGGCAGGTGAAGGCGCAGGTTCCGCACTCCATGCAGACCTCGATGCCGAGATCGCGCGTCTCTTCCCAGCGCTGCAGCTTCGCGAGCTTGACCAGGCGCGTGGGCAGCAGGTTGACCGGACAGGCGGAGATGCACTTGCCGCAGTTGATGCAGGCCTGCTCCTCGGCCGGCGTCGCCTCCTCCTCGGTCAGCACGAGGATGCCGCTGGTGGCCTTGACCACGGGCGCGTCGAGGCTGTAGGTCGCGAACCCCATCATCGGACCGCCGACCACGATCCGGCGGGCGGTGTCCTTGACGCCGCCGCAGAAGGCGATCACGTCCTTCAGGGGGGTGCCGATGAGCACCTGCAGGTTCTTCGGCTGCTGGATGCCGAGGCCGCTGACCGTCAGCGTGGCCATGCGCGGGACCTCGCCCGCGAGCACCGCGTCGCGGATCGCCAGCGCCGTGCCCACGTTCTGGATCACGCAGCCCACCTCCATGGGCAGCGCCCCGGGCGGCACCTGGCGGCCGAGCGCGGCGTCGATGAGCATCTTCTCGCCACCCTGGGGGTACTTGGTCTTCAGCTCGAAGACCTCGATCGCCACCCCGGCGTCGGCGATCGCCCGGCGCAGGGCGGCGATGGCCTCGGGCTTGTTCTCCTCGATGCCGATGCCCAGGTTCACGCCCTCGCCGAGGGCCTTGCCGATGATCCGGATGCCCTCGACCAGGTCGGCCGTCCGCTCGAGCATCAGCCGCTCGTCCCGCGTCAGGTAGGGCTCGCACTCGGCCCCGTTGATGATCATCCAGTCGATGGGCTTGTCCGGTGGCGGCGAGAGCTTGACCGCGGTGGGGAACGCGGCGCCGCCCTGGCCGACGATGCCGGCCTCGCGCACGCGCTCGATGATCTGCTCGGAGGTCAGGGAGTCGAACGGCAGGGAGGGCAGCAGGATCGGCGTGGTGTCGACGGGCTCGGCCTCCTCGCCCTCCTTGGGCGGGGCCGGATCGCCCGGCACGAGCAGCAGCATGTCGGCCGTCGTCCCGCCGACCACCGGGCCCTTGACCTGCTTCTTGATGGTGCCCGAGACCGGCGCGTGCACGGGGGCGGAGATGAAGCCCGAGCTCTCGGCCAGGACCTGCCCCTGCCGCACGTAGGTCCCCTTCTTGACCAGGGGGTCGGCCGGCTTGCCGAGATGCTGCCCGAAGGGCACGTACAGCTCCGCCGGCGGCGGCATCACCTCGAGGGGCTGGTTCTCGCTGAGTTCCTTGTACTCATGGGGGTGCACACCGCCCCGGAAGGTCCGCAATGCCATACCGGGTAGCTCCTAAATTGGGGCCGGACGCGAAGTTGAATGGACCCGGGAAACGTAGAACGCGAACGTTTCCGAGTCAAAGACTTACGTGCCCCGTCGGACCCGTGATCGCGGGGCCGGGCACGCCCCTGGCAACCATCGGGCGACGACCCGTGAACTCGGATCACCGCCGTCCCCGGAGGTCGCATCATGCCCCGCCACCGTCCCCGCGCGTTGACGCTCCACGCCCTCGTCATGTCCGGACTGGCGCTCACCGTCCCCCCCGGGGTCGCCGCCGGCCCCGCGCCCGGCGACGAGACCCTGTCGTACCGGATCCGGGTCGGACCGTGGACCGCGGGCGAGGTCGTCATCGCGGCCAGGCGCGAGGAGCATCCGGTCGCCGGCCCGGCGCTCGCCATCGAGCTGACGGCCCGCTCGGGACGCATGCTCTCGGCGCTCTACCCCATCCGCGACCGGTTGACCAGCGTCGCCGCCCTGGACGATCTGCGCTGCCTGACGGCGACGCGCCGGATCCGCGAGGGGCGACGCCGGCTCGCCGATACCTGGACGATCGACCACGCGCGCGGCGAGGCCCGGGATCGCGCGGGTAAGGTGGTCCCCGTTCCCGAGGGCGTGCACGACGTGCTCTCGGCCCTCTGGAGGCTGCGATCCATCGCGATGGCGCCGGGCGACACGGTCGCCCTGCCGACCCTGCTCGGTGGTCGCGTCGCCTCGCTCGTGGTCCGCGTCGGCGACCCGCGGCGGATCCGCGTGCCGGCGGGCGAATTCGACTGCCTGCCACTCTACCCGGCCGTCGACCGGGTGGCCCGGGCGGGCGAGGACGCCCGCCTGGTCATCCATCGCGAGGTCGGCGGCGCCCGGCGGCCGGCGCTCATCGAGGTGGAACTGCCCATCGTCGGGAGGGCGAGGATCGAGATGGTCGGCCACCGTTGATATTCCATTGTCACCCGCATGGTCGCAACGGGCGTCGTCCCGGGCAGCCAGGATCGCGCTCACGCCGTGGTCCCTTGACCACTATTGCGATATCGTGATAACCTCTCGACAGGCGGTGTTCATTTCACCCATCGTCGTTCTTCACAACTGATACTCTCAGGGGGTAGACCATGAAACAGGTGATCGTCATCCTCGCACTCGTCGCCCTGGCCACCGGCGCCCTCGCCGGTGACCCCATCAAGCAGACCGACCCGGTGGATTACACCTTCGACACGCCCAGCCGCATCCAGCTCACCGGCGCGCTCAGCGAGGACTCCCCGATCTGGCATCGCTGGCGTCCGAACGACTACCAGGCCGTGAGCGTCGACTGCATGCTGCCCATGGAGTACGAGTACAGCGTCGACCCGGCCTACGACTTCTACTGCTTCGAGGTGAGCGACACCGAGCCGGTGGAGTTCGTCGTCGACGATGCCGAGTTCGACACGGTCGTCTACATCTACTGCGACCCGTTCGATCCCGCGCTGCCGACCGAGAACGCCGTGATCTTCGACGATGACGACGGCGACGGCCTGCAGAGCGCGATCCAGCTCAGCGACAACGTCACGCTCCAGCCCGGCAACGAGTACTGGTTCGTGATCTGCAGCTACTGGGAGGGCCAGTACGGCACCTACTCGGTCATGACCAGCGACAACGTCGCGCTCTGCGGCGGCGTCGCCAACGAGGCCAGCGACTGGTCGAGCATCAAGGGCCTGTTCGACTGATCGGTCTTCCGACGTCCGGGCACGGTGGTCCTCCAACACCCCGACCGTGCCGGAACGGCCCCCACCATCTCGGTGGGGGCCGTCGTCGTCCATCGGGCTCGTTGGGATCCTCGCGGGGCGCCGCCGCGCACCATCAGCGTCGCACCACCTCGACCTCGCCCATGCTCTGGTCGATGGTCATCCGCAAGGTGGGGACCGGGACCTCCGGATCGGCCGGCTGGAGATCCGGGCTCGCGCCCTTGACCGCCGTTCCCTCGACCACGAGGTCGGCCGGCACGATAACGGCCATCCCGCCCATGTTGACCGAGATGTCGACCGCGGCGTCCTGGAGCCAGGCGCCGGAGAGGTCGACCTCGCCGCCGCCCATGCTGCAGTCGATGCGCAGGATCGACGGGCTGGCATTGCCCAGGCCGGTGGCCTCGAATCCACCCATGCTGCCACGGATCGCCAGGGTCCCCAGCGGTTCGCGCAGCGGCTCGCTCACCGCCAGCTCGAAGCCCCCCTGGTTGTAGTCGATCTCGGCGTCGATCAGCCAGAGGCCCCCCAGCTCGACCTCGCCGCCCCCCTGGGCGACGTCGAGCGCGAGGGTGATGGGCACGTCGGGCGGCAGGTAGACGTCGACCCGCGATTCGCTGCCACCACCGACGATCGAGCGCAGGATCGCCTGGAGCGTGCCGATGGTCCGATGGTACTCGACCCGGTAGACCCAGGTCGAATCGGGCAGCACCTCGAGCTCGTCGATCAGCTCGTAGGAGTTCTGGTCGAAACGCGCCTTCACCGCGACGCCCGTGCCCGGCTGTCCCGGCCGGATGCGGAACTCGCCCTGATTGAGGTCGAGCTCGACGCGCCCCGGACGTTGCACCAGCGTGGGCTGAACCGCCTCGCCACCGGTCTCCGTGGCGGTCAGTTCGCGATCGGCGACCTGCTCCCCCTCGACCCCCTGCAGCGCCATCACCAGGGAGACGCCGACGACGATCACCAGCAGGGCGATGATGCCGAGGCAGCCGAAGAGCGTGGACTTGAGACAACCGTGCTTGGAGGCCATGGCGAGAACTCCCGGACGAGGGCCAGCAATGGCGGGCAGATTAGCGCACTGCCCCACCGGGAGCAACGGGGTTTCAGGCCGGAGTGTTTCATTCCGATTCCGGCTTCGAGCCGATCGCCTCGATCTCGGCGATGATCTCCTCGATCGCCAGGGCGTCCGCCTCCTGCTGCGCGAGGTCGAGGTGTTCCTGCTCGTCCAGCGGCAGCAGCTCCCCGTCCGGCCGGTGCGTGATGCGGACCGACGGCAGGACGACATCCTCGCCCGGTGCGGTGACCGTGCCGAGCCGGCCGTCATTCAGCCGCACCTGGCTGCCGGGCGGGTAGAGGCCGAGGCTGCCGACGAAGGCCGCCAGCAGGCCGGGATCGAACGCGCCCGGATCGCCGATCATGCGCTCGAACGACCCGGGCGGCGACATCGGGGCCTTGTAGGGGCGGATCGCGGTGAGCGCCTCGTACACGTCGCAGACCTGCACGAGCCCGACCGCCGGCGAGCGCACCGCCCAGTCCGGCATGGTCGGATACCCCCCGCCGTCGTGGCGCAGGTGGTGGCCCCAGGCCGCCGCCACGTCGATGGGCGTGGCGTTGCGGTGCTCGAGGAGGACCTCGGCGCCGAGCCGCGCGTGGCTCTGCATCACCGCGTACTCCTGCGGATCGAGCTTGCCGGGCTTGAAGAGGACCTCCTCGGGGATGCGGCTCTTGCCCACGTCGTGCAGGAGCGCGGCCGTGCCCAGCGACAGCAGCTCGTTGTTCTCCATGCCGAGGCGTCCGCCGACGTAGACCGCCAGCGCGGCCACGCGCACCGAGTGCCCGACCGTGTAGCTGTCGTAGTCGGGGTACTGCATGAGCTGCATCATGTCGGTGAAGTTCGACCGCGTGCACCGGATCAGGTGCTCGCAGGCGGCGCGGGCGCTGTCGATGTCCAGGGTGCGGCCGGTCGTGGCGCAGGAGTTGGCGGCGGTCACGACGTCGAACAGGGCCTGGTAGACGAGCACCGGCGAGGGCAGATCGTGGTCGCCCTCGTCGCGGCCACGCCAGACCTGGCGGTCCTCCTCCGATTCGAGCAGGAGGGGGTCGGTGTACTCGGACGCCAGGCCGATGCTGCGGATGTCCTCGCGGGCGAGCATGGCGCGCGCCTCGGCCAGGCTCGCCGGCGGGTCCTTCAGGGTGGCCGCGATGGCCACGAAGTCGCGCACCTCCTGCGGGGTCGTCTCCCCGCCGAAGACCAGCCCTCCCGCGTGGCACGCCTCGACGAACCGGATGAGCGGCGCGGCCATGATGCTCGGACCGTGCAGGGCGCGGCCCTGGTGCACGAGCTTGCCCTCGACGACGCCGAGGAAGAACGACCGCTCGCCGGTCTCGACGAGGTAGCTCTCGAGCTGATCGACCACCCGGTCGCCGAGCTCGCGCACGGTCGGATGATCGGCGAAGTACAGCCTCCGGCGCGAGATCCCGCGACCGAGCGTGATCAGGATCTGATCCAGTCTACCGGCCATGGTCGTCTCTCCCGTCGCCGGGCCGCCGGGCCATGGCCTCGCGCGCCGCCCGGCGGCAGGCCGCCGGCCACGCCGGCAGGACCCACAGGCGCCGCTCGGCGACGATCGCGTCGAGGACCTGATCGGCCGCCCCGCCCACGTGGTGGGCCAGCCCCGCCACGGCCTCCGGGACCCACGCCTCGCCACGCCGCCGGGCGGGCAGCTTCGGCAGCTCGGTCGTGGCCACGGCCGCACCCCATTCCCGCAGCGAGACCGACGGCGCCCCCTCCCCCGCGTCCAGCAGCAGCTCCACGAGGCTGCCGTGATCCCGCGACCGGAAGCCGCCCAGCAGCGGCAATGTCCAGCGCCCCGGGCCGTCGCCCGGATCGGCCCGCAGGTGCTCCAGTAGCCAGGCACCGAGGGCCCTGGACTCGACGGCCGCCAGCACGTGGCCGAACACCGGGCGCAGATCGGTCGGGACGCGCGTCGCCGCCGTCTGCACCAGGCGGCCCTCGTGCATCGCCTCCAGGCCGGCCAGGCGGGTGGCCTGCTCGGCGTACGCCAGTGCTCGCGCGTCGGGGCCGTACTCGCGTCCGGGCCAGCGGCGGACCAGCGCGGCGAGCTGCTCGAGCACCGGATCGCCGACCTCCGGGCCGGCCATCAGCAGCTCGTTCACCACGTGAGGCCAGAGATTCGCCATGTCGTCGGCGGAGGTGAGCCGACCGACCTCGACGACGAGGGCCGCCACCGCGCCGCGGCGGCGACGGCGGATGGTCTCGAGCACGAGGCCGATGGCGGCGTCGCGGTGCTCGATCGCCGGCATCGCGACCAGTGAGGCCACGCCCCGGGCGATCATCGCGACCCGGTCCTGATCCAGCCCGCTGCCGACGATCTCGTCCAGCCGGCGCTGCAGGCGCGACTGGGCCGGCAGCGACGGCGCGAACTGCAGCATCTGCAGGAGCAGCGCGAGCTCCTCCCGGTGGTCGTCGGGCAGGATCGCCGACGGTGACGGTGGCGGCGTACCGGCGATCTCGGACACGGCCTCGCAGAGCCGGGCGATCGACGGCTGGTCGCCGGCGAAGGGCCGCACGCCGTTGCTGGCCTCGACCACCTCGGCATCGACCTCTCGGCTGACCGTGCGGCGATTCAGCGCCAGCAGGAGGTCCAGCGCCTCGCGCCAGTTCCGGTGCTCGACCTGGTCGTCGACGATCTCCTCGAACACGGACATCAGGTCGCCGAGGTCCTTCTCGATGGCCATGCGCTGCGCGACGGCCGCCGCCTTCTCGAACGAGCGGTGACGCACCGCCCGTACCAGCAGGTTCTCGACGTCCTTCCAGGTCGTCTGGGGCAGCTCGGCGCCGCTGAGCCGCTGGTTCTCCAGCTGCTCCGGCAGGGCGGTCAGGAACTGCTGGCAGAGCAGGAGCTGGCGACGGTCGAGGCCGCGCCCTTCCAGCGCGGTCATCAGCGTCTCGAGACCCGGGCCGTCGCCGCGGGTCTCGTCGGCGGCCGCCTCGGTCTGGTCCCGGTTGCGGGCCAGGAATTCCCGGTCGCGCGTGCGCACCGACCGCGGCAGGCCGGTGATCTCGATCTGGCGGAACTCGCGCGTGCCACGCATCTCCTGGCGTAGCCGGAGCAGGCGCGTCACGAAGCGGTGCAGGTCCTCGGTCGAGATGTCCACGTCGACGGCCAGCTGCACGATGCCGGCGTCGTCGAGCAGGTCGCCGAACGTGTCGACGCCCCGCAGCTCGGGGTCCATGTCGACACCCTGGACCATGAGGACGCCGCGCTGGATCTCGAACTCGACCGCGGGCGAGCGGCCACCGACGCGCCCGAGCGCCTCCCGGACGTCCTCGGCGGCGTGGTCGCAGAAGCTGTGCCCGCGCGGGTAGTAGACCCCCACGCGCAGCAGCCGTTCCAGCGCGGGCATCAGGTCGGCGAGGGCCCTGGGGTCGACCCGATCGAGGTCCTCGTCGACATGCGGCAGCAATCTGGAGTCCAGTTCCACCCTGAACCTCCGGAGCGATATATGGTCTGCGATATGGCGACGCCCGGCGGGCGCCGTGATCTATCCGATCTGGTCGGTCGCGACCAGGATCGCGGCCGTGGTATAGAACTCGTATGTCGTGCAATCGATGTCGGGTCGGATGCCCTCGAGGCGGCCGGGCTCGCGCAGGGCCCGGTGCAGGGCCCGGGCGACCTCGACGTTCGCCGTCCGGTCGTGCTGAAGCGTCTCGGTGAGGGCTCGATACTCGCGATCCGTCGCGCCGAGCTGGTGGCGCATGCTCTCGATCTCGTCGGCGCGGCGGATGGCCTCCATCATCAGGTGCATGGCCGGCACGTTGATCGGCCGGGTGCTCACGGCGTCGGCGACGGTGCCGAGGGCGCTGCGGAACGAGAACTCCCCCTCGTCGCGGCGCAGGAAGATCTCGTGGAAGGCCTCCTCGCCCTCGATCCGGCCGCACCGGGCACGGTCGACGAACCCCTTGCCCAGGACGACCTCGGCGAAGACCTCGCCCGATTCGCAGGTGAAGGTGAGGATGCCGGTCTGGCCGGTGGTCAGCAGGGTCTGCACCACGGTCGGCATGTCGAAGTAGCGCAGCTTGCCCGAGAGCTCCTTGCGCCGGGCCTGACGCCGCATGTGGGTGATCAGGTCCTGCAACCGGCGGGCGTACATCCGGGCGAGCTGGATGCCGTAGCGCGGCAGTTCCATGGTGAACTGCTCGAAGCGCTCGCGCGACAGCTTCCAGATGAGCGCCGATTCGGGGACCCGGGCGTCCGAGCGCCGGGGCGTGCCGGTCAGGAGCGCCATGTCGCCGATCATCTCACCGGGCGTGATGTAGGCCACCGGCACCGGCCGTGCGCTCTCGTCGGTGGGCCGCACGATCTCGATCGCGCCCTCCAGCAGCAGATAGATGCACTCGGCCGGCTCGTTCGTGCTGAACAGCACGTCCCCGCGCGAGAGCTCGTGGACCTCGCCCAGATCGGCGAGGCGATCGAGCTCGGACACGGCGAGCCCCTCGCAGAGTTCGGTGGCGCCCAGCGCCTCCCTCAGTTCCAGCCGATCGACCTCGACGACGACGTTCACCGGGACTCCCCTCGGAGGCTTCCAGCGGTGGGTTGCGCGGCGCAGACCCGCGGCGAACGCGGCGGCCGTGCCCATCGTCCGTATTCATCGGCCGGATCGGCTGGAAATTGAGCCCCGATCACGCGCGCGGTCGGAACGCCGGGTGAGAGATCACTTCCCCGCCGGGGCGGCGGGCAGCTTCTCGGGCTTGCAGAGCCACTTCTTGCGCCGGGCCGCGCGCCCGCACTTGAGGCAGACGAATCGCGGTTTGGCGACCGCCTCGGCAAGGGTCGCGAACTCCTTCGCGTAGACATCGGTCTTCCACTTGCAGAGTTCCTTGAGCTTGTCGGCCACGTGTTCCTCCCAGGTCGGGCCCGGATATTGGCGATATATTGACCAATATTTAAGATGCGAGGGGAGAATCCGCCCCCGTATCCTGTGCACGGCGCCGTGAAGAGGAGGACGGCTCGTGGCCACCGACCGCCGCAAGACCAGGGACATCGAGGAGACCGGCACGCCCGAGCCCGGGTCGCCGACGTCGCGCCCGCGGGAGGAGCTGTTCCTGAACCGCGAGCTGAGCCTGCTGCAGTTCCAGGCGCGAGTGCTCGAGGAGGCCTGCGACGAGCAGACGCCGCTCCTGGAACGTGCGAAGTTCCTGGCCATCCTGGCCTCGAACCTCGACGAGATGATCATGGTGCGCGTGGCCGGCCTGATCGCCCAGAAGCGGGCCGGCATCAGCAAGGTGGCCCTCGACGGCCGCCCGCCCGCCGAGCAGCTGGCCGAGATCCGCCGCGAGATCGCCTCCCTGCAGCACCGCGCCCACGTGGAGTGGCGTGAGCGCATCCTGCCGGCCCTCGACGACGCGGGCATCCACGTCCTGGACCACGACGACCTCTCGGAGAAGCAGCGCGGACAGGCCGAGCGCGTCTTCCTCGAGGAGATCTTCCCGGTCCTGACGCCGCAGGGGTTCGACCCCGGTCACCCGTTCCCCCACATCTCCAACCGGAGTCTGAACCTGGCCGTGCGGATCCGCGACCAGGTGGGCGAGGAGCACTTCGCCCGCCTGAAGATCCCGTCGCTGCTGCCGTCGCTGGTGCCGCTGAAGCGCTCCTCGGGCGGTGAACGCCGGGACGGCACCGTCCCGCGGCACCACTGGTTCGTGTGGATCGACCAGCTCGTGGCCGCCAACGTCCAGCACCTGTTCCCGGGCATGACGATCCTCGCCGTCGCCCCCTTCCGGGTGATCCGCGACGCGGACATCGAGATCCAGGAGCTCGAGGCCGGCGACCTGCTCGAGACCATGAGCGAGCGCGTCTACGAGCGTCAGTTCGGCGATGCGGTCCGCCTCGAGACCGCAGCCGGCATGGACGACGAGTCCCGGCGTCTGCTGGTGGCCAACCTCGAACTCGACCCCAACGACGAGATCGCCCTCGACGGCCCCCTCGACCTCGGCGGCCTGTGGCAGCTGCACGGCATCGAGCGGCACGACCTCAAGGAGACGGTCACCGCCCCGGTGGTCCCGCGGCGGCTGCGGCCCGAGTCCCGGGACGGCCAGAGCGTGTTCAACGTCATCCGGCAGGGCAACGTGCTGCTGCACCACCCCTACGAGAGCTTCGATCCGGTGATCGAGCTGATCCGCGCCGCGGCCCGGGACAAGCGCGTGCTGGCCATCAAGCAGACCCTCTACCGGGTCGGTCGCAACTCGCCGGTCGTCCGTGCGCTGCTCGAGGCCCGCCGCGAATACCGCAAGCAGGTCACCGTGCTCGTGGAGCTGAAGGCCCGCTTCGACGAGGAGAGCAACATCGGCTGGGCGCGCATGCTCGAGCGCGAGGGCGTGCACGTGATCTACGGCATGATCGGCCTGAAGACCCACGCCAAGTCGCTGCTGATCGTCCGCCGCGACCAGGACCGCGTGCGACGCTACATGCACCTGGGCACGGGCAACTACAACGCGAACACCGCCCGCCTGTACGAGGACCTGGGCATGTTCACCTGCGACGACGAGATCGGCGCCGACGTCAGCGACCTGTTCAACTACCTCACCGGCTACTCGGCGATCCAGGACTTCCGTCGGCTGCTCGTCGCGCCGATCAACATGCGCCGCCGGCTGGCCGAGATGATCGAGCGCGAGACGCAGCACGCCCGCGAGGGTCGCGGCGGCGCGATGGTTCTCAAGTGCAACTCCCTGGTCGACGACGCGATCATCCGCGCCCTCTACGACGCGTCGCAGGCCGGCGTCGAGATCGACCTCGTCATCCGCGGCATCTGCTCGCTGCGGCCCGGCGTGCCGGGCCTGAGCGAGAACATCCGGGTGCGCAGCATCGTCGGGCGGTTCCTCGAGCACAGCCGGATCTACTGGTTCGCCAACGACGGCACCCCGGAGGTCTACCTCGGCAGCGCCGACCTGATGTACCGCAACCTCGACCGGCGCGTCGAGGTGCTCTTCCCCGTGGACGACCCCGAGCACCAGCGCCGCGTCGGCGACGACATCCTGGCCACCTACCTCCGCGACAACCAGAAGGCGCGCCTGATGAACCCGGACGGCAGCTACACGCGCGCCCGGCAGGCCGACGGCGATCCGGCCATCGACTGCCAGGCGTGGTTCCTCGAGCAGGCTCGCAAGGAGGGCGACTGATGGCGGACGGCATGCGGTTGTTCTTCCTGCGCCACGGACCGGCCGACCGCGACCAGTTCGACGGGGATGACGACGATCTGCGACCCCTGGTCGAGCGCGGCCGGCAGCGCATGCGTGCGATCGCCGAGGTCATCGCGCGCCTCGACCAGAAGATCGACACCGTCGTCACCAGCCCGCTCGTCCGCGCGGCGGAGACGGCCGAGATCGTGGCCAACCGCCTCGGCCTGCAGGAGCGGCTGATCACCGACGAGCGCCTCGGCCTGGACTTCGACGTGCAGGCGCTCGCCGCGATCCTCGCCGGTCTGAAGAACGACCGCCGCCGGATCCTGCTCGTCGGTCACGAGCCGAGCTTCAGCGAGGTCATCGGCGAGCTCACCGGCGGGGCGGTCGTCGTGCGCAAGGGAGCGCTCGCCCGGGTCGACCTGACGCCGGGCCAGCAGCAGCGAGGACGGCTGGTCTGGCTCCTGCAGCCGCGCGTGCTGATCACCCAGGATTGACTTCGAGCCACCGCCGCGCATCGGCCAGGCTGAAACCGCGGGCGGCCATCACGGCGAACTCGCGCGGCAGCCGGCGGACCTCGATCTCGTGCAGCACGGGGTCGACGTCGTAGGCCACCCGGCGCACCGTGTAGGTCGGTGCCTCGCCCCCAAGGTCGACGATCGCATAGGCCGCACGCGGGTCGCCGTCCTCCGGACGCCCCACCGACCCGGGCGTCAGGAACAGCAGCCTTTCCTCCCGGTGCGCGTGTCCGATGTGCACGTGGCCGTGCAGGACGAGCACCGCGCCGGCGGCGGCGGTCGCCTGTTCGGCCCAGCGCGCCGGCTCGGTCGTCGAGCTCAGGGGTTCCTTGCGCGAGAGCGGCGAGGCGTGCAGGAGCAGCACCTCGCCGCAGGGCGCGTGGATCCGCCAGAACGAGGGACGTGCGGCGAGGACCCGACGGCTGCGCTCGTCCAGCTGCTCCCAGGCCCAGATCAGCGTGGCGGCCTTGAGCGGATCCTTGCGACGCAGCCAGCGCTGCCGGCGACGGGGCGTGCGCAGCACCTTGCGGTCGTAGTTCCCCTGGACCGCGAGGTCGCAGACCTCGTCCAGCCGCTGCACGCACTCCGACGGCCAGGGGTGGTAGCCGACCGCGTCGCCACCGTCCCAGATCGCGTCGACACCCTGCGCGCGCGCATCGGCGAGCACGGCCTCGAGAGCCGGCAGATTGCCGTGCACGTCACAGACGAAGGCCACCCGCACGCGTGTCCTCCGGGTCACACCACGCCGACGATGTAGGCCAGCCAGCCGGGCTGGTTGGCGGCCCGGGTCGCCGGGCGGTAGTCGTCGTAGTCCGGATCCTTCGACCGATCCCAGTACACCACGACGTCCCTGAATCCGGCGGCCAGGAGGGCATCACGCGCCTCGGCGGGCGAGTAGAGCCGCCACTGATAGGTGAACGCCTTGCGCAGGCGCTTGCCGTTCAGCTCGAAGTGGATGTGGCAGGACGCCACGTTGGTGATCGGGTCGAAATCGGCCTGTTCCCAGGTGTACGTGAACATGCCCTCCGGGGTCTCGACCAGACGCGGCTCCTCGATCACCTGCTGGGCCTCCCAGCCTCCGTAGCAGTCGAGGAACATCAGGCCGTCGTCCGCGAGGCTCCGGCGCACCGCCGCGAAGTAGTCGACGAGCGCGTCCAGGGGATGGATCAGGAACCAGGAGAAGTTGTACGCGCACACGATGTCCGCCGGCGGGTCGGTCACGGTCCGCACGTCGGCACAGCGGAGATCGACGCGGTCGGCGCCCTTGCCCAGGCGCGCGACGTTGTGCGCGACACCCCAGTCGAGCGTCGACTGATCGAGGTCCAGACCGATGGCCCGGTTCTTCCGGTGGGCCTGGACCCACTCGCAGGCGAGGATCCCCGTGCCGCAGAAGTCCTCGCGCATCAGCCTGGCGGGCCGGCCACGGAACTTCTTGAACTGCCGGGTCATGAACTTGACCTCGAAATCCGGCACCTGCACGGACCACTGGTAGAGCTTGTGGCGATCGGCGAAGCGCGCGGGGAGGGTGTTGTCGGGGTCGGTCTTGGTCTTTCCCATGGGACCTTCCGTCACGGATGCATGAGTTCGAGCAACTGATCGTCGGTGACCCCGAGGCAGGTCCCGACGCGACGAGCACTGTCGATCCAGTCGTGATCGATCGGAACGAGCTTCTTCTTGCCGGCGACGTCGCCGAGCGGCACGGGCACGCACTGGCCGTCGCGGACGGCGACCATGACGTTGTAGGTGCCGGCCGCGAGCAGCTCGACGGCCGTGGTCCCGAGCCGCGTCGTGAGCAGGCGATCGGCGGCCGACGGCACCCCGCCCCGCTGGACGTGGCCGAGGCTGGTCACGCGCGCCTCGGTCCGGGTCAGCTGCTGCAGGTCGCGGGCGACGCGGCTGGCCAGGCTCTCCTTCACCAGGCGATAGCCGTGCGGCGCGCCGTCGGGGGCGGCCGCGGCGCCGTTCTCGTCCTTCCGGTCGGCCTTCTTGCGCGCGGCCGACTCGGCCCGGGCGGCGGCCTCCTCGGCGGACATCGCGCCCTCGGCCACGCAGACGATCGAGAACCGCTTGCCGTACCGGCGCTGGCGTTCCTTGAGGTAGTCGACCACCGCCTCCACCTCGTAGGGGATCTCCGGGATGAGGATGACGTCGGCGCCCCCGGCGATCCCCGCCGCGAGGGCGAGCCAGCCCGTGTTGTGGCCCATCACCTCGACGACGATGATCCGGTCATGGCTGGTGGCGGTGGTGTGCAGGCGATCGATCGCCTCGGTGCAGATCTGCACGGCGGTGTCGAAGCCGAAGGTGACGTCGGTGCCGGCCACGTCGTTGTCGATGGTCTTCGGCAGGGTCATGACATCCAGGCCGCCGGTCCGGTGCAGGTGCCAGGCGTTCTTCTGCGTGCCGCCGCCGCCGAGGCAGACCACGCAGTCGAAGTCGTGCTTGCGCGCGTTGTCCACCGCGGCCTGGGTCATGTCCATGACCTTGCCGCCCATCTGCATCTTGCGTGGCTTGTCGCGCGAGGTCCCGAGCAGCGTCCCGCCCCGGGTGAGCACGCCGCTCGTGGAGTCGAAGTCCAGCGGGACGGTGCGGTTCTCGACCAGGCCGCGGAAGCCGTCGAGGATCCCCACCACCTTCATGTTGTAGTCCTGGATCGCCGCCTTGGTGATGCCGCGCAGCGCGGAGTTCAGGCCGGGGCAGTCGCCGCCGGACGTCAGCACGCCGATGCAGCGCGACTGGGACTCGAACGGGGTCATCCATACCTCCCGTCGGCACACTGGCGGGCGAGCACCGTCGCGCCGGACTCCGGGCATTCTAGCAGCGTCGGCCCCCGAGGAAAAGCACCGGGTCGCGCGCGATTGTGTTAACCTGTCCCGACCGGGGCCCGCGACCGATCGAAAGGACCGTCGATTTGCCGCAGACCACGTTCCTCGTCCCCAGCGACCTCGATGGCGAATCGGTCGCCGCCGCGCTGGCCGGCGACGAGACCCTGGAGGCCGAGCCCTCCCGGGAATACCGCGTGCGCTTCTTCGACACGTTCGACTGGCGCCTGCACCGGGCCGGCCGCACGCTGCAACGGCACGACGGCTCGTGGCAGCTGATCGACCTCGACCGTGATGCGGTCGTCGCCGAGGACCCCGCCCGGCCGGGTCCCTGGCCGCGCTTCGCCTGGGATCTCGACCCGGACGGCGAGCTGCGCCGCCCCCTGGGCAAGCTGATGAAGATGCGGGCCCTGCTGCACCTGGTCACCGCCGGATGCGTCCGGGAACGATGGGTCGTGCGCAACCGGGACGCGAAGATCATCCTGCGCCTGGCGTTGACCGGATTCACACCGGAGAAGCCGGCGGTCGACACCCGGCTGCGCGTGCTCGAGATCCATCCCCTGCGCGGCTACGAGCGGCCCGCCCGCCTCGCCGACGAGGCGGCCACCCGCCTCGGCCTCGCCCCGATGACCGGCTCCCTGCTCGACGAGCTGCTGGTCACCGTGGGGCTGGAGCCGCGCGGCTACACCTCGAAGTTCCGCGTCGACATGGCGCCGACCCTCTCGGCGATCGAGGCGTTCGCCGTGATCGGGCGCCACCTGCTGCACACCATCCGCCAGAACGAGTCGGGCCTGCGGGCGGACATCGACACGGAGTTCCTGCACGACTTCCGCGTCGCGATCCGCCGTCAGCGGTCGGCGTTCAACCACTTCCGCGGGGTCGTCGACCCCGCCGCGCTCGCCCCCTACGCCGAGCGCCTGGCCGACCTCGGCCGCCGGACCGGTCCGCTGCGCGATCTCGACGTCTACCTGCTGGACCGCGAGCGCTACCGGTCGCTGATCCCCGCGGAGCTGCGGGACGGCCTCGAGCCGCGGTTCGAGCGCCTGGCCGCTGAGCGCGGCCGCGAGCTGGCGCAGTTGCGACGCACCCTCGGCTCGGCGGAGTACCGCGACCTGATGCGGGGCTGGTCGGACTTCCTGGCCGACCCGCCACCAGGCGGGCTCGCCGCGATCTCGATCCTGGACCTCGCGCGCAAGCGGCTGCGCAAGCGTCACGCGCGGGTCCTGCGCGACGGCCGGGCCATCGGCCCGGACAGTCCGGACGAGGCGCTGCACCGCCTGCGCATCCAGTGCAAGAAGCTGCGGTATCTGCTGGAGTTCACCGCATCGGTCTTCCCGGCGGGCGAGGTCGACGACCTGATCAGCCATCTCAAGGGTCTGCAGGACAACCTGGGCGAGTTCAACGACCTGAGCGTGCAGCGCGCCGACCTGCGCTCCGCCCTCGCGTCGCCGTCCGGTCGGGGCCAGGCACGCGTGCAGGAGGCGGCGGCCCTCGGCGGCCTGCTCACGGCCCTGCACGCCCGGCATCACGAGGTCCGCGACGAGTTCGCCGCCGCATTCGCCGACTTCGCCGACCCGGCCGTCACCCGGCACTTCGCCACGCTCTGCGGCAAGGAGGCCACCGGGTCGTGAAGGTCCTCGCGCTGTACAGCATCAAGGGCGGCGTCGGCAAGACGGCCGCGGCGGTCAACCTCGCCCACACGGCCGCCGAGGAAGGCGTGCGGACCCTGCTGCTCGACCTCGACGCCCAGGGCGCGGCGTCGTTCTACTTCCGCGTCCGCGCGCGCAGGAAGTCGACCGTCGACCGGCTGCTCGAGGACCGCGATCGCGTGCAGCGGGCGATCCGTGCCACCGACTACGAGCACCTGGACATCCTGCCCGCGCACGAGAGCTTCCGCCGGCTCGAGCGGGCCCTCGACGCGGTCAAGAAGTCGCGCTCGCGCCTGGCCCGCATGCTCAAGCCCCAGCGTCGCGAGTACGACCTCGTGGTGATCGACTGCCCGCCGACGCTCACGCTCGTCGCCGAGGCGGTCTTCCGGGCGGCCGACCTGGTGCTGGTACCCGTGGTGCCGACCACGCTGAGCGAGCGCACGCTCGACATGCTGCGGCGCGAATTCAAGGAGCAGGGCCTGCCGCGCGAGAGGCTCCGGGCGTTCTTCTCGCTCGTGGACCGGCGCAAGCGCCTGCACCGGGACATGCTCGAGGACCTGCCGCGACGCAGCAAGGTCGCGTTCTGCCGCTCGCCGATCCCCGTCAGCAGCGACATCGAGCGCATGGGCCTCGGCCGCGAGCCGGTCACACGCTTCGCGCCGCAGTCGGCCGGGGCGCTGGCGGTCCTGGAGCTGTGGTGGGAGGTGCGCCGGGCGCTGGGGATGCGAGACTGATCGCGCCGATCCATGCAGACGGGGCCACGCTCGGCGCGTGGCCCCGTTCGATGGCTTGCCACACCCGTCCCGGCGTCCGGCTAGAACCGGTGCGCCAGGCCGATCGACATGGTCTGCTTGAGCTGGCCCTTCTTGCGGATCGCGATCTGCGCCGCCTCCGGGTTCTCGATGACGCCCTCGTCGTCGACCAGCACCGGCACGGTGCTGTCGTACTTGTCGTAGACCCAGTGCACGACGACCTCGACGTTCAGCGCGCTGGTGATGCTCGTGGTGAACGTGTTCTTGAAGTCGATGTCGAGCTCGGTGGTGTAGTCGGCCAGATCCTCGTCCAGACCGGCGGCGATCAGCGTGGCCGCGTCGAGGTCCTCGATGTCGCTCTTGTTCGAGTCGATCAGCGGCTGGTAGAGGCGGAGCTGCCCGACGTAGTCGACGCGATCATCGAAGTACTGACTCGTGTAGTCGAAGATCAGCTCGATACCGCCGCTGGTGGCCGTCTCGCTCTCGACCATGTCGACGATCGGGTCGGCGGTCCCGTCGTAGATGTAGAAGTCGCGCAGGCTCTGGTTGAGGGCGAAGCCGAGACGGACGATCCACTCGCGCTCGTCGTTCTTGACCAGCGTGCGGCTGATACCCACCGACTCGCGGAACTGGAGCGGGTTGAGCGTGAAATCCTTGCGCGGGTCGGTCTGATCGATGAACTGGCTCTCGAAGCGCACGCTCAGGTAGGGATTGAGCCCGGACTCCGTGTACCGCAGCAGCGAC
>WJIQ01000378.1 GCA_014730255.1 bacterium
CCCGAAGGCGATCAGGACCAGGACCAGGCCGATCGCCATGCTCTTGAACGCGCGCTCGTCGGGACGGCGTCGGTCGGTCCACACCGTGAACCAGAAGTGGGCCATCACCGAACCCACGCACGCGAGGGCGAACCAGGGGATGAGCGGGTACTTGGTGAAGTCGCCGGCGTCGACGAAGAACTGCATGGGGTAGTGCAGCCAGTGGTCGTGGTCGTAGGGGATGCGCAGGAGCAGCGGATGCGCCAGGAAGCACCCGAGGGCCACGGCCGCGCGCTGCCACCACTTCCAGTGGGCGATGACCGCGACCAGGATCATGCTCAGGCCGATGGTGGCGATGATGCCCATGTGGTCCAGGCGCAGACGCGTGAATCCGCCCCACGACGAGTTGACCCAGATCCACTGGACGACCACCAGGAACAGGCCGCGCTGGACGAAGTCCCAGACCGCCCGGCCGCGGGACATGCCCTTCTTGCGGCGGCGGACGAAGGCCCAGTAGGTCATCGCCCCGTTCATCACCAGGAATCCGGGGGCGCACAGGTAGCCCATGTAGCGGATGGCGAACTGGGCCAGGTTGTCGAAGAAGGGGTCGATGGGATCGAAGCTCAGCCAGGCGCTGTTCATGTAGTACTGCGCGTGTCCGAGCGCCATCATCACGCCGACCAGGCCACGGAACTCGTCGATGTAGGTGAAACGCAGCTTCTTGCCCTCGGGCTTCGGCGACGATTCGGGCAACGGCGGCCGGCTCTCCTTGTCGATGGTGTCGGCGGCGGCCGTGCGACCGGTTCCGGTCTTCCGCGCCGAGCCGGTGGTCTGCCTGGACCTGCTGGCCATGGTGTCCTTTCCGGCCGGGACCAGCCGTCCCGGCCAGCGTGCATCATTCGGAGAAATCGGTGCGCACGACGCGCAGACCCATCGTGTCGTCCCGGCTGTCCGGCGGCAGGGCTTCCCGCGCCGCGCTGCGGCATTCCTGGGCGATGTTGTACCAGCTGCCGCCGCGCACGACGCGCTGCTCGCCGCTCGCCGGTCCGGTCGGGTCGACGACCACGTCCTCGCCCAGCGGGCCGTACCAGTCCCAGCACCACTCGCGCAGGTTGCCGAGCATGTCGTAGAGGCCGTCGGGGTTCGGATCCTTCTGGCCACCGACCTCCGGTCCGGTCGCTGCGTTGGCGCAGTACCAGGCCTGCGCGGCGAGCGTGGGGTCGAGGCGGCAGTTCAGCTCGACCAGCTCGCCGGTCGGATGCGCGCTCTCGGTGCCGGCCCGGCAGAGGTACTCCCACTCGGCCTCGGTCGGCAGCCGCCAGCCGTCGGCCAGGGGATCGGCCGTCACGCTGGTGCCGTCGATGGTGTAGACGGGCGTGTAGCCGTCGGCGTCCGAGCGGGCGTTGCAGTAGGTGACGGCCTCGAACCAGGTCACGCTGTCGACCGGACGGTCGGCCCCGACGTGCTGCGACGGATTCGAGTCCGCCGGCATCACCGCGTCCCACTCGGCCTGGGTGACCTCGTACGGCTCGGCGACCACGAAGCGCGAGAGCGCGACCAGGTGCTGGACCTCGTCGTCGTCACGGCCGACCTCGGTGGGCGGGCTGCCCATGGTGAAGACCGCGCCCACGGCCGGCCCGACCACGGGCTCGCCGCTGGCGGGATACTGCACGGGGTCGGAGCTGGCGGCCTCGAAGCGGAACAGGTAGTCGTGGATGCCCGGCTCGAGGTTCGTCTCGTAGGTGTAGTGGCGACCGTCGTCACTGGACATCGCATGGGGCTCGCCATCGATCACGACCTCGGCCGTGGTCACGGGCAGGCCCCAGAGCAGCTCCACCGAGAAGACGTAGAGATCGTCCACGCTGCCACCCTCGATGTTCACGCCGCCGTCGCGCAGGACCATGCCGTCGAGCGTCGTGGCCTCGACATCATCGGCGAGCGGAGACATCCGGCCGGCCTCGTCGATCGTGCGCACGGCGAAGTGATAGCTCGACGCGCGCTCCAGGCCGTCGACGGTGAATCGCATGCTGGTGCCGGGCTCGTCGGCGGGCGGGGTGTTCGGGATCGGCGCGGCGGCGTCCCAGTCGTCCTCGGTCTCGATCGCGTCGGGCGACCAGCGGATCTCCAGGCCCTCGGCCCGGCCCTCGAATCGGTCGTCGCCGGTCATGGTCCACAGCAGGTCGATGCTCCCGACGCCCACCGGATCGGCGTCCAGGTCGGTGACCGGCGCGGGGTCGGCGATGTCGGTGAAGGGGCCGTGGCCGGCGAGCACGTAGAATCCCGCCTCCTCGTCCATGACCAGGCAGAAACCGTCCTCGGTGAAGACGACGTCCGTGGCGTTGGGGGTCTCGGTCGAGCCGACGTAGATCGGATCCTCGGGATCGCTGACGTCCATGAAGTGCACACCACCAAGGTTGCCGGCCAGGGCCATCAGGCCATCCCGCAGCGCGATGGACTCGCTGAAGCCGGAGAGGTCGTACTGGGCGACCTTCACGGGGGTCTCGCCGCCGTCGATGCGGAAGGCGGCCATGCCCTCGACGCCGTCGGCGACGAGGGCGTAATCGTCCTGCAGGGCCACGAAACGGGCCGAACCGGGCGTGTCGGCCCAGCTGCTCAGGGTGACGGCGTTGAGGTCGAGCACACGCAGGTCGAGCACGCAGAGGCCCATCTCGTTGTCGGCCGTGTAGCCCCAGCCGTCGCGGACGACGATGCCGTAGGCGTTGCCGTTGGTGCCGACGAACACGCCGTTGTAGGCCAGGATCCCGGGGTCGCCGATCACCGACTCGAAAATGCGGACGCCCTTCCAGTCCTCGGCCAGGTAGACGCGGTAGGGCTCGCCCGGGTCGTCGTCCTGCTCGATGAAGATGGTGCGGCCGACCACCGCGGTGGTGCCGGTGTTGTAGTCCACGGGATTGGCGGGATCGGTCACGTCGAAGCTGGTCACGCCCTCGGTGCCCTCGACCACGTGCGCGATGTCGCGGAGGACCCCGCCGTCGAACGTCCGCACCACCTGCACGTCCTCGGCGAACTTGGTGGTGTTGATGGTCGCCAGCAGGACCGGGTTGGCCGGGTCGCTCCAGTCGATGGTGTGCAGGCCCGCCTCGCCACCGGCCACGTAGACCGTCCTCCCGATGACGTCCAGGCCCTCGTTGGCCGAGGGCAGTCGCAGGTGGCCGACGATCTCGTAGGGTGATCCCGGCGGATCGTAGAGATCCTGCTTGCCGCAACCGGTCAGCAGGAGGCCGAGGGCGAGGCCCGCGATCGCCAGGCGGGTCGGGTGATGGGTGATCCGGTTCGCGTGCATGGCCACTCCTCTAGAAGTCGTAGGTCAGCGACAGCGCGTAGCGGTGCGCGATGTAGTCCTTGTCGATGGTGATGTCGCCGTACCACGGCGACTCCACCTCGCGCTCGGAGTAGACGAAGTCGAACTCGAGGTCGACGTCGTCGGTCAACCGGCGGTCGAGCTTGATGAAGGCCTTGGACCACTTGTCCCGTCGCCCCGTGTGGTACGGGTCGGCGAACAGCGGCCGGTCGGTGGGGTAGTAGTAATCCATGAACAGGTAGGCGACGCCGATGTCGTCCACCAGGGGTTCGAGCCAGGGCGTGTCCAGATCCAGGCCGAGGCGATAGAGGTCGCGACGGTAGCTGGGATCGCTGTCGTCGCTGACGTCGTGGGTCTCGCCGACGGTGTCGTGCGCGCGACCGGTGGCGTGCTCGTAGCTGTAGTCCACGGTCACGCGCAGGTCGCGGTTGAAGAAGCGGTAGGCCACCGAACCACGGATCTCCCAGGCCTCGATGTCGTTCTCCATGAACGGCTTGTTGTAGTAGCGCCGGTTGGTCTCGGCGATGAGCTTGTAGCTGAACTCGCGCGTGACGTAGTGCCGCCAGGTGAGGTTGGCGACGTTGCGCGCGAAGCGGAACTCCTTGTCGCGCGAGCCGGTCCCGAACGGTTCACGGTCGCCGAGCTGGCGGATGTATTGCTCGGGGGCGTGGTGGAGGTACAGCTCGAGGCTCTTGCCGCCGGGGAACCACTGACGCAGGTAGAAGTCGAAATCGGTGTTGGTCTTGATCGGATTGGCGGCGTACATCCAGCGCTTGACCTTGAAGCGGAAGCGGGTCTTGCCCACGTCGAAGAAGCGCCGCTCGGCCGCCAGGTCGAGCGCCGGAGCGAAGATGAAGTCGTCGGGGGTCTTCAGGCGCGGCAGATCGAAGGGCTCGCCGACGTTGAAGGCCTCGATGGACTCGTCGTGCAGGGTGTAGATGTTGTCGTCGTAGATGAACTCGGTCGAGAAGCTGTTGCGGAAACGCCAGGGGCTCCGCTTGCGATCGGGGTCGGCATCCTGGGACGGACCGTCGTAGTAGAGGACCGCGGCACGGAGGCCGCCGCCCTCGACGCTCGCCGTCAGCAGGGCGGTCCACTCGCCCCGGGGCACGTAGAACTCGAACTTGCGCCCCCCGCTGGGCGTGCCGGTCCGGCCGTCGTCGTACGTGGTGACCGGGCTGGGCTCGAAGTCCAGGGGCATGCGCATGACGCGGCCGTCGATGCCCGCGACGGTGATCGTGCCCGACTTGGTGCCCGATTCTCCGGGCGCGAAGTCGACCCGCATGTAGCCGTAGAAGCGCCCGGGGCCGACCAGCGGCACCGCGACGGGGTCGGCGGCGAGCTGCACGTAGTCCTTGCCGCCGATGGGGACGATGGTGTGGTCGGAGGACGGCTCGGGCGTGAACGTGCGGGCGTCCGCCCCCATCGCCGCGGCCAGGAACAGGACGGTCAGCATCGCCCGCGCGATGCCGTCGCGTCCGGCGCGACCTCCGATGGATCCTCGTTGCACATGCATCGGTCGTCGATCTCCTAGGGGTCGAGGTCTCGCTTGGGGATGTGCACCATGGCGGCGACGCCGCAGTCATCGGGGCGGACGCAGTGGATCGTCACCTCGTGCTGTCCACGGGGGACGGGGATCCTCAGCTCCTCGCGCTTGCCGGGCAGGATGTCCGGGCGTCCCAGCCACATGGCGGAGCTGAGCGCCTCGACGTCGAAGTGGAAGGTGCGCCACGTCTCGCCGTCGATGCACACCTCCAGCGTGTAGGTCTGGCTGCCGTTCATGGTGTGGTCGAAATCGAGCCGGGTGCGGACGCGCATCGTGGTCGGCCCGCCGACCTCGAAGCCGAGTGGCGTCGTCGTGTCGAAGTGGTAGTACGACGACCGGTTGCCGCTCTCGAACTCGAGCTCGCGCACCTCGCCGTACCGGGCGGGTGTCAGCGGCATCCACGTCTTGCGGACGCGCTTGACCTGGCGGAAGAGCCGCACGCCGACCGCGCCCTCGCCCTCGGTCTCCACGCGCAGGGCGACCTCGTGACGGCCGGAGGGCAGATCGATGTACCCGCGCCGCAACGAGGCCACGCGCCCGTCGCCGCGGCAACGGGCGACCCCGTCGAATGGCTTGCCGGTGAGCTTCTTGTCCAGGACCTCGCGCCCGTCGACGAGCATCGTCACGCTGTAGCGGACGCGCTCGGGATCGTCCGCGGTGAACAGATACCGCGAGATGAACTTGAGCCGGCGGGGGCCGTTCAGCGTGCAGCGCGCCTCGCCGCCGTCGGAGACCACGGTGTAGGTGAAGGGTCGGCCATCGCTCTCCAGGCACAGCGAGCGCCCTCCCTCGAGGCCGTCGATGGAGACCCAGGTGGCGGCCGCATTGCTCGCCAGCGTGGCGGTCAGGGTCAGGACGAGCCAGGCGCACCGACGGACCGCGGGCCTCATGACGACTCCTCCTTCGTCGGCGGGATCCGTCGCGGCAGGCGGTCGAACAGGCCGCGGCTGACCTCCGGCGCCAGGACCAGAACGCACAGGCCGCCATAGAGGATGAGCATGGCCAGCGCCACCTCGAACCGGTACATGGTCTTGACGAAGATCTCGCCCTCGCCGGGAACGGGCAGGTAGTCCGGCGCGATGGGCAGCCCGTGCCGGCGCGCCAGGGTCTGGATCCTCAGCAGGTGGATCACGGGCACGCCGCGCTCGGCGAAGCGGATCAGCGTGCCCTTGCGCGACCAGTTGTGGGCGCCGAGGTCGAAGGTGAGGCCGGATGGCAGGGCGGGCTTGTTGTTGCTGCTGCCGAGGCTCGCGACGCCGCCGCCGACGTTGATGTAGCACCGGTAGGGGCGTCCGTCGGCCTGCTCGACGAAGAAATCCATGCGCCGTTCGATGGCCTGCTCGATGTTCTCGCTCGTGAGCATGGGGACGTCGTTGCGCCGGGCGGCGTCGACGATGGCCCGGCGGCCGCTGGGACTCAGGCCGCGGCCCATGTCGTCGCCGCCGCCGTGGCTCGCCAGGCGGGTGCGGGTGGTGAAGACGCCCGCGTCGAAGAGCGCCCGTTCCATGTCCAGCCACGTGAATCCGGGATCGTTGGCGCCCCACATCGATGCACCGACCGACGTGGCGACCACCGGCCGTAGCCGCATGGCCTCCATGGCGGCGTAGAGGGCGATGTTCATGCCGGGGAACGAGCCGGACATGGCGCACGCCACCGGGTCGCCGGGCCCGAGGCCGATCTGGCGGAAATACTCGACCATCACCGCGGCCCAGTTGGGGTTCAGGCAGGTGAGCTTGGACTCGAGGTTGCCCTGGGCATTGGTGATGATGCTGAACTCGGGCCCGATCAGCCCGGTGCTGGCCGGGTCGTTGAGGAGGTCGACCTCGCCCTCGTCGAGGCGGCGATGCTCGCGCAGGACGTCGTACGCCTCGGCGGCCAGCTCGGCGGCGGCGAGCTTCAGCTCGTAGTCGCGCTGGCGCGTCGGCGCGCGGGTCGCGTCGAGCACGGCCTGCAGGAGCAGGGCCAGGGCGGCCAGCCCGAACAGGATCCACTTGCGACGATTATCCAATCGCCAGCTCAACGAGCCTACCTCCATGGGCGACGACGAGTCCGAGCCGGACGATGAACGCGGCCATGAACATGGTGCAGAGGGTCTCGACGACGCCCTGACGCATCATCCAGTAGGCGATCAGGCCGGGGATGATGTAGCCGATCGATTGCAGCAGGGCCGCCTCGACCCCGAGATCGGTCGCGGCATTGAACACCAGCAGGTAACGCGTCAGGTAGCCGAACAGATAGCCGGCGAGCACGCAGAACACCATCGTGCGTCGCCCGTAGAGGAGGATCACCCGGCCGAGCAGATTGACCGTCGCGTAGGTCACCAGGGCGGCCAGGACGGTGCTGAGGATCCGCAGCGGCTGGTCCAGGTAGAGGGCGATGTAGCCGGGGACCACGAGTCCGCCGGCAGCCAGGCCGAGGATCTCGGTGAACACGAGGCTGACCACGAGCCCCAGCCCGATCGCCTGGTAGAGCATCACGCGACCTCCTGGGGGAGCCGGCCGCGGAGGTAGGCGAGGAGCTCGTTGCCGATCCCCTTGATGTTGCCGATGCCGATGATCAACCCGCCGGTCGGGCAGAGATCGGCGAGCTTGGCCCACAGCTCGGCCGCCGGTCGGCCGGCCAGATCCTCGACCCGGTCCATCGGCAGCCGCTGCCGCCGCAGCATGTCGATGAGCGTGCGCGTCTGCTCGCCGATCAGGACGTAGCGGCCGGCGGGCATCTCGCGGCCGAACATCGGCAACAGGTCCTTGGCGCGCCGCATGCGATCCTCGCGGTTGTTGAACAGCAGGACCACCTCGTCGGCCCGCTCGGTCAGCTTCAGGCGATCCCAGATGCGCACGTAGCTGTCGGGGTCGTTGGCGGCGAAGCCG
Source organism: bacterium (assembly GCA_014730255.1). Taxonomy (GTDB): domain Bacteria; phylum Krumholzibacteriota; class Krumholzibacteriia; order LZORAL124-64-63; family LZORAL124-64-63; genus Glo-17. The sequence continues at coordinate 7,718 of WJIQ01000378.1, forward strand.
TTGACGAAGGTGATGGGCCCGCGGTCGGTGTCCAGATGCCAGAGGGTCATGGCGCCCACGTCCGGCGAGACGTCGAACATGGCCGGCAGGGCCCGGTCGCGCCCGACGCCGACGGCGTCGCAGACCGACAGCGCGAGCGCGACGTTCTCGGGGAACTCGACGTAACGGAAGCCGTCCATGACCTCGGGCGGCACCTCGTCCGCCGTCGCCTCGGTGCAGCGCGAGTCCGCCTTGCGGGCGCGCTCGGCGAAGTAACCGGCGAAGCGGCTCTCGGCATGGAACAGGTGGCTGCGATGGGGGACCGTGCCGGCGAGGCTGACGGCGACGTCGGCGAGGGTCGGCCCCATGACCTCGAGATGATCCGGACGCACGTTGGTGATGACGCCGTGCGTGGCGTGGACGATGGCGTGCTCGCAGGTGCGCTGCAGGTCCGGGCGGACGGCCATGCACTCGATCACCAGGGCGTCGCATCCCTCGCGCGCGGCGTCGCGGATCACCTTCAGCTGCTCGCGGATGTTGGGCCCTCCACGACGGGGGACCGGCGTCTCGCGGCCGTCGGTGTGGATGACGGCCGCCGCCGAACCCGTGGTCTTGACGACCACGCGCCGGTCGCCGCCACGCAGACCGGCGGCGATCAGGCGTGCGACCGAGCTCTTGCCCCGGCTCCCGTTGACGTGCACGCGCACGGGGATCCGGCGCAGGTACCAGCGGTGCCGCGCCATCTCCCACACGCCGAGGGAGATCAGGACCAAGAGAAGCAGAACGATCAGTTTCATGTCGTGCGCACACAGCGACCGGACGCTCGCAGGAGCGTCCGGTCGTGATCGGGTGATCATCGGACCAGCAGGAGTTTACGGGTCAGACGGCGATCCGCCTGCTCGAGCCGGTAGAAGTAGAGACCGTCGGCCAGCTGACGGCCGCGGTCGTCACG
>WJIQ01000379.1 GCA_014730255.1 bacterium
CGGCCGGGCCCGACCTGGGCGGGGTCCTCGATGCCGGTGTCGTGGGCACGCATCTCGGTCAGGACGTCGTCGATCAGGAACGCCACCAGCTCGTCCTGGGGCTGGACGATCTGGTCGGCCTTGCGGCGCAGCCAGTCGCGTTCGGCCGCCCCGTACGCCGTCGCCAACGCCGCGTAGTTGACCCCGACGATCACCAGCAGCCCGGCCACGAGCCAGGCCGGTCGCGCCGGCCCCCGCAACCGCGGCGGCACGGTGCCCAGGAGCCGGAGCGCGACCAGGACGACCATCGCGGCCAGGGCCAGCGAGATCGCGAGGATCACCGCGTGCAGCGCCCAGAACGTCCACGCCGTCAACGGCACCTGCAGGCCGATCAGGCGCGCGTTGGCGTTCGCCGCGAGGTCGGACCACAGCCACCGCAGCAGGACGAACGCACCGATCGCCAGCGGGATCGCCAGCAGTCCACGGGTCAAGCGGGGCCGGATCTCGCGGCGGACGGGGCCATGACGACGCCAGGCCCAGACGGCCGCGCCGCCGATGAGCGCGGCGGTCAGCAGGGCGTCCGCGCCGGAGGCGAACCAGCCGCCGCCCAGCGTGGTCGCGAAGTACGCCGGGTCGAGCAGGCTCGCCGGCGACGCGGGGTCGGCCGGCAGGCGCTCGGACGGCAGGGCGACCGCCAGCAGGCGCACCACGTCCACCGACGCCCACCAGGCGCGGACCGGCCAGGCCGTGGCCACGAGCCCGCCGAGCCCCCGACGATCGCCGACGGCCAGCAGCCAGGCCACGCCCACGAGCAGGACCTGCGACAGGATCAGGCCGGCACGCTGGCGTCCGGACTGGAGCTGGCGCGGCGGCACGTCGATGCTCAGCCGCAGGCGCGGTCGCACGCCATGGCGGTCCGGCGCCCCGAGCACCACGTCCTCGGCCAGGCGCAGGCCCCGCTCGGCGTCGCCCCAGGTCCGCGCACCGGGGGCGCGCGCGTCGTGCACGATCCGGCGCTCGACCCGGCCGGACCGCTCACCGGCGTCGTCACCGTCGCGTCCGACCGACGCCAGCCAGAGCTGGCATTCGATCAGGTACCCGCCGGCCGCATCGGGCCGGGACAGGGCGCGCCGCGCCCACGCGCGCGAGTCGTGGATCAGCTCGGATGCGTCTGGATCCGGGGCATGGTCGCCCGGGATCAGGGGCCCCGCCCAGCCGAGGCGCTGATCGCCGCGCCAGATGACGACGGCCAGGTCCCGCTGCGCCGCGGTCCCCCGCAGCTGGCGCCAGCGCCGCTGCCATTCCGCGCAGAGCACGAACGGGTCGCGCCGGGCCAGCGAGTCGGCGTCCAGGTCGGCGGTCTGATCGTCGATGAACCGCTCGAGCGCCGCGCGCTGGGCGTGCAGCGTGCGGACCTCGGCATCCAGCCGGTCGCGGGCGAGGTCCTCCTGCCGCGCCTGCCATTGCTCGTCCGATTCCCGGTCGGCGAGCAGCGGCCAGACCGCCAGGGCGGCCTGCGCGGCGAGCAGGCCGACCAGAAGCCACCGGCGCGCGCCACCGGCCCGGGCCGCGGTCACGGCGGCCGCGATCGCCGGAATGGCGAGCCACCCGAGCGCGAGGTCGGTCGTCGTCGCGAGGTGGATCAGGATCGTCAGGGCCAGCAGCGCCAGGGCGAGCGGCACGTCGCGGATCGACGGCGACCGGCGGCGTTCGCTAGCGGGGCGCGACACCGGCTCAACCGCCGCTCAAGGCGGTCATCCCGGTGATGCGCCAGCCACGGGCGTGGCGCGTGATCGTCACCAGCACGCGGCGCATCTCCACGCCGCCGTGCCCGGACGGCACGCGCCGCCAGGTCGCCACCGCCAGCACGCGATCATCCCGGGTGACGCGTTCCCGCAGGTAGTCGAACTGCTCGGTCCGGCCGGACTTGAAGAGCGCCTTGAAGTAGTAGAACGCCTGCGCCGGCGTCAGCTCGCTGATGCGATCGGCCTCCGGGCCGAGGCCCAGGCGGACGCCGTCCGGATGCACCAGGTCGCCGAGCGCCCCGTGGTCGCTCGCGACGAAGGCGTCGGCGATCCGCTCGAGCACCCCCTGGGCCGCGGCGGGCACGGCGTCGTCCTCGATGACCACGCGCGCCGGAGCCGGCCCCACGGCCGCGATCACCAGGCTCAGGGCCAGGGCGGCGGCCGACACGCGCGCGGGCACCGGACCGGGAGTCCGGCGGGTGATCGGGCGGATGTCGGGGCGCGTCGTCACGGTCGGTCCTCCTGCGCCCGGCGCGGGCGCCTCGTCGCTGGCGCAACCTTCGTGCCAGCGAGGCCGGGGGCCTGGTCGCATTCTAGCGCCGATCGAAAGCCAGGACCACCCCGCATGCCGAACCCGCGTGTCCGGTTCCGGCGGCAGCCTGGCCCCTCCAGAAGACAGCGAGCCCCCGCGCCGTCGCACGGGGGCTCGCCGGAAGTCCGTCGGACCAGGGCCTACATCTCGGCGCCGGCGCGCTTCTTGTCGGCGATGAAGTGCTCGTACCAGAACACCAGCACCGGACTGGCGATGAACATCGACGAGTAGGTGCCGATGAGCACGCCGAAGCACAGCGCGAAGGCGAAGTCGTGGATCACCGGCCCGCCGAACACGTAGAGCGTGAGCGAGACGAAGAACGTGGTCACCGAGGTGAGCACCGTCCGGCTCAGGCACTCGTTGATCGAACGGTTGATGACCTCGCTGTAGCTCTCCTTGCGGCGCAGCTTCATGTTCTCCCGGATGCGGTCGAACACCACGATCGTGTCGTTCAGCGAGTAGCCGATGATCGTCAGGAAGGCCGCGATGACCGAGAGCGAGACCTCGAAGTCCAGCAACGAGAAGACCCCGAGCGTGAGCGTGACATCGTGCACCAGGGCGACGATGGCCGCGATGCCGTACCGGAAGACGAAGCGGAACCAGATGTAGATCACGATCAGCAGCAGCGCCAGTGCGATGGCGTTGGCCGCCGCCGAGCGCAGCTCGCCGCCGATCTTCGGACCGACCGACTCCTCGCGCCGCAGCTCGATCTCGTGGCCGCTCAACCCGTCGCGCAGCTTGCTCAGCAGACCGGCGCCGGAATCGAGGATGTCGGCGTCGAGGCGCGGGTAGGTGATCAGGAACTCGTTCTCCGCGCCGAACTCCTGCACCTGGGCGCCCTCGACCCCGCTCGACTCCAGGGCGGTGCGGATCCGGGTGATGTCCGGCACCGGGTCGATGACGACCTGCAGGATCGACCCGCCGGTGAAGTCGATGCTCAGATGCGGCCCGCCCTGGATCACCAGCGAGATGGCCGCCGCGATCAGCAGGATGACCGAGACGGTGAAGGCCGGCCGCATGGCCCCCACGAAGTTGATCTTCGGATTCCGGAAGAATTCCATGGTCGGATCTGCCTTTCCAGGGGGTCGTCGACCCCGATGATCGTGACCCCGTCGATCAGATGCTGATCTTCGTCTGGCCCTTGTTCCGGTGCAGCCACTCCATGATGACGCGCGTCATCACCAGCGCGGTGAACATGCTGGTGACGATGCCGATGCACAGCGTCACCGCGAATCCCTTGACCGGGCCGGTGCCGAAGTTCCAGAGCACCAGGCCGACGATCAGGGTGGTGATGTTGGCGTCGAGGATCGTGCGCGTGGCGTTCTGATAGCCCGACTGGATGGCCGCGCGCACGGTCTTGGCCTTGCGCAGCTCCTCGCGCACGCGCTCGTTGATCAGCACGTTGGCGTCGACGGCCATGCCCACGGTCAGGATCACGCCGGCGATGCCCGGCAGGGTGAGCACCAGGCCGAACTGGGCCAGCACGGCCATGAGGATCAGGATGTTGCTGACGAGCGCGATGTCGGTGATCACGCCCGAGCCGCGGTAGTAGACGAGCATGAACAGCGCGACCAGGACCGAGCCCCAGAGCGCGGCCTGGATGCCCTGCCGGATCGAGTCCGAACCCAGGCTCGGTCCGACGGTGCGCTCCTCGGCGATGGTCACGTCGGCGGGCAGGGCGCCGGCACGCAGCAGCAGCGCCAGATCGCTCGCCTGCGCGCTGGTGAACTGGCCCTGGATCACGCCCTCGCCGCCGGGGATGCGGCTGTTGATGGTCGGCGCGCTCTTGACCCGGCCGTCGAGCGAGATGGTCAGGTACTCGCCCACGTTCTCGCCGGTGACCTTGGCGAACTGGCGCGCGCCCTTGCGGTCGAGGCTGAAGGAGACCGTCCAGTTGCCCGGGATGTCCTGGTCGGGACGCTCGCGGGCACCGGTGAGGCGATCGCCGGTCAGGGCGACCGAGGGGCTCACGGGGTAGAGCGCCCGCGCGAGCGAGCCGTCCTCCAGCGGCATCGTGTCCATGCCCAGCTGGAACTCCACGCCCCGCGTGGCCACGCGTCCCTCGGGCGATTCGAGCATCTCGAGGATCGCGTCGACGTCGTCCTCGAGGACCATGAAGTACGGATAGGGCGTCGGGATCAGGCGGCCCGAGAACGGGGCCTCGGCCAGCATCTCGTCCCGCGCCGCGGTGTCGGCCGCGTCCAGCTCGTCGAGATCGGGCAGGGTATCGAAGGGGCTGGCGGTGTCGCCGTCGGCCTCGGCCATGGCGTCGGAAGTGTCGGCCACCGCGTCCCCGGTCTCGTCCCCGCCGGGAATCTCCTCGTCGCCGGGCTCGACGATCTCGGTGCGGAAGGTCTCGTCGAGCCGCTCGACCGCCGACATGGCGGTCTGCTGATCGACGAGGAGGCGGAACTCGAGCCGCGCCGTCGAGCCGATCAGGTTCTTGGCGCGCTGGGGATTCTGCAGGCCCGGCAGCTGCACGATGATGCGGCTGTTGCCGACGGTCTGGATCACCGGCTCGCTGACGCCGAACTGGTCGACACGGTTGGTGAGGATCTCGCGGACGCGCGCCATGGCGTCGGTCGCCTGCTCGGGGCTCATGCCCTCGATGTCCACCTCGAGCACCAGGTACATGCCGCCCTGGAGGTCGAGGCCCCGGCGGATCGCGTTGGCCTCGGCCGCCTCGATCTCGGCGCGCAGCTCGGGATCGGTCTTGGCCGCCTCCCGCTCCTCCTCCGAGAACGACGCCGCCTTGAACGTCGGCAGCAGGAGGTAGACCGAAAGCAACAGGACGATGAGGCAGATCGCCCCCCTGATCTGCAGGGATCGATTCATGTCGTGTCTCCCGGGACCTCCGTCACGGGCCCCATGAGGGCGGCCGTCCCGGAGGCAAAAAAAAACGTCCCGGCGCGCGGGTCGTCCGCCGAGAAGGCGGATTCCCGGCCGCGAGAGCCGGGACGCGCCGAAAAAGCCGGATGCCATGATAACACACGACCGCGGGCCGTGCCAGTTCGACTAGCCGGTCGGTTCGACGACCGCTCGGCCGCGTTCGTCCAGCAGCGCCAGCAGCTCGGACACCGTCACGAACCGGACCCCGTCCGCCTGCAGGGCCGGGATCTCC
>WJIQ01000380.1 GCA_014730255.1 bacterium
GAGCGGCCTGCACGACGCCGTCGCCTCCGGCCGCGTCGAGGTCCACGATCGCACGCGGGACCGGACGGTGACCTGCCGGCTGGAGCTCTCGCCCCGCGAGCGCGAGGCGATCCTGCTCGGCGGCATGATCAACGTGGTGCGGCGACGCGAGCAGGACCGCGCCATGAAGGGCCAGGCGTGACCCGCGGCGGCGAGACGCGCACCGAGCACGACAGCCTCGGTGCGGTCGAGGTGCCGGCCGACGCGTACTGGGGCGCCCAGACCGAGCGGGCGCGGGCCAACTTCCCCCGCGGCGACGACCGGTTCCCCGACGCGCTCGTCCACGCGTTCGGCGCGGTCAAGCTGGCGTGCGCCCGGGCCAACGCGGCGGTCGACGTGCTGCCGGCGTCCCTGGCCGCGCTCGTCGAGGAGGCCGCCGGCGAGGTCGCCCGGGGCGGGCTCGACGGGGCGATCGTCGTCCCGGTCTGGCACAGCGGCAGCGGCACGCAGCTCAACATGAACGTCAACGAGGTCATCGCCGGCCGCGCCAACGAGCTGGCCGGACGCGGGCGCGGCGGCCGCGAGCCGGTGCATCCCAACGACCACGTCAATCGCTCGCAGTCGAGCAACGACGTGGTGCCCACCGCCCTGCACGTGGCCGCCATCGCGAGCACGGAGCAGCGGCTCCTGCCCGCCCTGGCGGCGCTGATCGAGACCCTGGACGAGCGCCGCGCCGCGATCGGCGACGTCGAGACCGTCGGCCGCACGCACCTCATGGACGCCCTGCCGATCACGCTCGGCCACCAGCTGACCGCCTGGCGCGAGCTGGCCACCGGCGCGCGCGCGCACATCGAGGCCAGCCTCGAGCCGCTGCGCACCGTGCCGCTGGGCGGGGCGGCCGTGGGCACCGGAGCCGGCACGCCCGACGGATTCAAGGACCGGGCGATCGGCGAGCTGGCGGCCGTCATCGAGCGTGAACTGATGCCCGCCGCGCTGCCCCTCGGTCGGCAGGCGGCGCACGCGGCGCCGCTGGGCCTGAGCGGCGCCCTGCGCGACCTCGCCACCGGCCTGCACACCATCGCCGAGGATGTCCGGCTGCTGGGCTCGGGGCCACGCTGCGGCCTGGGCGAGCTGATCCTGCCGGCCAACGAGCCGGGCAGCTCGGCCATGCCCGGCAAGGTCAACCCGACGCAGTGCGAGGCGATGGTGATGATCGCGCTGCAGGTGATGGCCAACGATCAGGCGTGCGCGCTGGCCGCCCGCGCCGGGCACCTGCAGCTGAACACCGCGCGGCCGCTGCTGGCGGTCAACCTGCTGCGGAGCATCGACCTGCTCGCCGAGGGTGTCGCCTCGTTCGATGCGCGCTGCCTCGCCGGCCTGGACGTCGATCGCGAGCGGACCCGCGAGCTGCGCGAGCGCTCGCTCATGCTGGTCACGGCGCTGGTGCCCCGGCTGGGCTACGACCGCGCCGCCGCCATCGCCGCGCGCGCCCACCGCGAGGGGATCACCCTGCGCGAGGCGGTGCTGGCCGAGGGGGCGCTCGAGGCCGGCGAGTTCGACGCGCTGATCGCCGCCCTCACCAGCGGAACCCCCTGAACGACACGCGGAAGAACAGCGAGTAGAGCAGCGGCACCACGCCGAGCGTCAGCAGCGTGGCGAACAGCAGGCCGAAGATGATGGCCACGGCCATGGGCGCCCACAGCGGCCCGCCGAACGCCCACAGCGGCAGCAGGCCACCGACCGTGGTCGTGGTCGTCAGCAGGATCGGGCGCAGCCGGGCCTGCGCGGCGGCGATCACGGCGCGGTCCGGATCGAGGCCGTTGTCCTCGATCTCGATGCGGATGCGATCGATGAGCACGATGGCGTTGTTGATGATGATGCCCGCCAGCGAATAGACGCCGAGGATCGCGAAGAAGCTGAACGGATAGCCCGAGACCAGCAGTCCGATGGTGGTCCCGATGATCCCCAGCGGGATGGTGAGCATGATGATCGCCATGCGGCGCATGCTGTTGAACTGCATCACCAGCAGGATGACCATCACCGCCAGGACCACGGGCACCAGGGAGAAGAGGGCCTCGTTGGCCTCGTTGCTGCTCTCGAGCTCGCCGCCGACCTCGTAGTAGGCGCCGGTGGGCCAGGAGGCCTGCTGCTCGTCGAGCCAGACCATCGCGGCATTGGTGGTGGCGAAGGCATTGACGCCCCGGTCGAGATTGCTCGAGACGGTGACCATCTTCAGGCCGCCGCGGCGCAGGATCTTCGACGGCTCCCACGCGAGGTCGACGTCGGCGATCTGCTTCAGGGGAACCGAGCGGCCGGTGGCCTGGGCGTAGACGTTGAGCGACTCGAGCTTGCCGACGTCCTGGCGGTCGGCGGCCGACGAGCGGAGCGTCACCGGGATCACCTTGTCGCCCTCGCGGTACTCGGTCACCTCGATGCCGCTCATGCCCGCCTGCAGCGAGACCGCGACGTCCTGGCTGGTGACGCCGGCGCGCCGGGCGCGCGCCTGGTCGATGTCCACCACCAGCTTCTTGGTCCACGGGCCCCAGTCGTTGGTCACGTTGAAGGTGCCGGGCATGCCCTCGAGGTGCCGCTCGAGCGCGCCGACCCGCTCGAACAGCGCGACGGGATCGCGGCCGTACAGCCGGAACTCGACGGGGTCGCCGCCCCCGGGGCCCATCGCCTCCATCTCCATGTTGACCGTCATGTCGGGGAACTCGCGGGTGCAGAACGCGTCGAGCTCCCTCATGATCCCCTGCAGCACCTTCGGACCGGTCGCATCGAGGATGAGCGAGATGTGCTCGCTGCCCTCGTTGGCCGGCGAGTAGGCCAGCCGGTAGCGCGGCCCGCCCGAGGACCCGACGTACGCGGTCCAGTCCAGGACGCCCTCGCCGTCATCGGCGTCGGCGGCCAGGCGCGCGGACAGGAAGCCCTCGATGCTGGCCAGCGCCGCCTCGGTGGTCTCGATGGACGTCCCCAGCGGCAGATCGAACGCGGCCAGCAGACGGCCCGAGTCGCTCTCGGGCATGTACTCCTTGGGCACGAAGCCGAGGCCCCAGATCGCCAGCATGAACACGCCGATCACTCCGACCAGGCTCACCGCCCGCGAGCGCAGGAACGCCACCAGCAGGCCGCGGTAGGTCCGCTCGACCGCCCCCTCGACGGCGGCGGCCCCGTTCCCGGTCGCGTCGGTCGCGCCGCCGGTCGGCCGCTGCTTGACCTTCAGGAACAGCATGCACAGCAGGGGCATCATCACCAGCGAGAGCGCCCAGCTCGTCAACAGGCTCAGGGTGATCACCTGCCACAGCGAGCCCGTGTACTCGCCCATGTCCGAGGGCGAGAAGTACATCGGCATGAACGCGGCCGAGGTGGTCAGCGAGGAGGTCAGGAGCGGGATCGTGAGCTCGCGTGCCGACTCGATCGCCGCCGCCCGACGCTCCATGCCCTGCTGCAGGCGCACGAGGATCGACTCGCTCATGACGATGGCGTTGTCGACGAGCATGCCCAGGGCGATGATCAGCGCGGCGATGGAGATCTGGTCGAGACCGACGCCGAACACGTTCATCAGCAGCAGGGTGACGAGCATGGTGGTCGGGATCAGGGAGGCGACCACCAGACCGGTGCGCAGGCCGAGCGTGAGCACCATGACCAGCAGCACGATCCCGATGGCCTGGCCGAGGTTCTCGACGAAGTCGCCGATCTTCTGGTCGACGAACTCGGGCTGGAAGATGGTGGCCTCGAAGTCGAGGCCGATGGGATAGACCGTCGGCA
>WJIQ01000003.1 GCA_014730255.1 bacterium
CTCACGGTCTTCCTCCTCCGAGGGACAGGCTGATCCGCACTTCTCGATCTTCGACCGGATGGCGGGCTTCTTGAGGCCCGGGGGCGTTCGTGGTCGGGTTGACGACGGCCGGAAACCCGTGTTCATTCCGTGCGTATCACCGCTCGTCCCCGGACATCCATCCAGCCAGGAGGCCCCGCCGTGATCCGACTCCTCGCCGCGTCGCCGGTGCTGCTCGCGCTGGTCGCGCTGGTCGCTTCGACCTCGCCGACCGCCCTCGCCCTGGACGATCCCCACGCATCCATGAACGATCCCGGGCCGGCGCGGCTGCTGCGGCAGGCCGATCTCAGCGCCGACCACATCGTGTTCACCTACGAGGGGGACCTCTGGCTGGTCGACCGCGACGGGGGCATCCCGCGGCGTCTGACCGTCGGCCACGGGACCGAGTCCGGCGCCAGGTTCTCGCCCGACGGTCGCTGGCTCGCGTTCACGGGCCAGTACGACGGCCGCGATGACGTCTACGTCATGCCGGCCCTCGGCGGCGAGCCGACGCGCCTGACCTTCCATCCCGGCCGCGACGAGGTGATCGACTGGCACCCCGATGGGCGCCGGATCCTGCTGCGGTCCGGCCGTCACCATCCGCTCGGTCGTCCGGAGTTCTTCCTGGTCGACGTCCACGGCGGCCTGCCCGAACCGGTGGCCACCGATCGCGGGGCGCTGGGCAGCTTCTCGCCCGACGGCACGCGCCTGGCGTACAACCGCATCCCGCGCGAGAACCGGACCTGGAAGCGCTACGAGGGCGGCATGGCCCAGGACGTCTGGCTGGCCGATCTCGAGGCCGGGACCTTCGTGCAGGCGACCGACTTCACCGGGACCGACAACTACCCGATGTGGATCGGCGACCGCGTCTTCTTCAACAGCGACCGCGAGGCCGGCACGCTCAACCTGCACGCCCTCGACCCGGACGATCCCTCACGCGTGGAGGCGTACACCAGCTACACGGACTGGGACGTGAAGTACCCCTCGGCCGGCCCCGACGGCATCGTCTTCCAGTACCGCGAGCAGCTGCACGTCCTGGACGTCACCACGCGCGAGGTCCGGCCCGTGGTCATCGACCTGCGCAGCGATCGGGTGCCCATGCGCCCGGAGCTGGTGACCATCGATCCGCGCTCGGGCAGCTTCGGCCTGGATCCCGCCGGCGATCGCCTGCTGCTCGAGGCCCGCGGCGAGCTGGTGGACGTGCCGGTGAAGGACGGCCGCTGGCACGACCTGACCGGATCGTCCGGCAGCCGCGAGAAGAACGCCGCCTGGTCGCCCGACGGCGGGACCATCGCCTTCGTGAGCGACCGCACCGGGAACGAGCAGCTCTACACCATGCCGGCCGGTGGCGGCGAGTGGCGGCAGCTGACCGACGGCGAGTTCGGCATGATCCTGCCGCCGGTGTGGTCTCCCGACGGCGAGTGGCTGGCGTTCGGCGACAAGTTCATGCGCCTGAACCTCGTGCCCGCCGAGGGCGGCGACGTGCGCGTGGTCGACCAGGGCGAGTACGACGACGCCTGGGAGCGCTGGGGGATCCTCGACTACGTCTGGTCGCCCGATTCGCGCTGGATCGCCTACACCAGGAACACGTCCAACATGCACGAGGTGATCCTGCTTCACGACGTCGAGGACCGGACCAGCCACCGCCTGACCGATCCCATGTTCACCAGCTGGTCGCCGAGCTTCGATCCCCAGGGGCGGTACCTCTGGTTCCTGAGCAACCGGACGTACGAGCCGATCATGGGGCGCCTCGACCAGAACCACGTGTTCCTGGACTGCGCGCGGCCGTATCTCGTGCTGCTGCAGGACGGCGTGCGCTCGCCGTTCGACCCCGCGTCCGCGACCGACGACGAGGGCGCCGCCGGCGACGAGGACGGCGACGACGTCGCCGTGACCGTCGACCTCGACGGCCTCGCCGACCGCATCGTGGCCGCCACCGGCGCGGAGGCGGCGAACTGGTTCCGCCTCGAGGCCACCGACGACGGCTGCCTCCTGCTGCGCCGCGACGAGCCGGTCTTCCTGAAGTACCAGAACGTCGATGACCGCACGACCGATCGCGACCTCACGCTCGTGCACTACGACCTGGCCGACGAGGCGACCACCGACCTCGGCGACGGGATCACCAACTATCACCTGGCGCCCGGCGGCGGGACGGTCGTCGTCCGCTCCGGTGGCGACTACACCGTGGTCGACGTCGGCACGCCCGTGCAGGACGGTCACCGGGTCGACCTCTCCGACGTCCGCCTGACCGTGGTGCGCGACGAGGAGTACCGGCAGATCTTCGACGAGGCCTGGCGTATCCAGCGCGACTGGTTCTACGACCCGGGCATGCACGGCGAGGACTGGGAGGCCGTCCGCGAGAAGTACGCCGCGCTGCTGCCGTGGTGCGGCCACCGCGACGACCTGCGGTACCTGATCGGCGAGATGATCGGCGAGCTGAACATCGGCCACACCTACGTCTACGGAGGCGACGTCCAGGGTGGTCCGACCCGCATCGACACCGGCTTGCTCGGCTGCGACCTCGAGCTCGACCCCGATCGCGAGCGGTACCGCATCACGCGGATCCTGCCGGGCTGGAACTGGAGCGAGCGCATGATCTCCCCGCTCGCCGCCCCGGGCGTGGACGTCGCCGAGGGCGACTATCTCATGGCCATCGACGGGCGCCAGCTGACCGTCGGCACCAACCCGTACGCGGCGCTGGTCGACCGCGCCGGCGAGGTGGTCGCGCTGTCGATCAGCGACGACGGCCGCGAGGCCGATCGCACGGTCGAGGTCCAGGCCACCCGCAGCGAATTCGGGCTGCGGTACCGCGCCTGGGTCGAGGCCAACCGCGACCGGGTGCGCGAGGCGTCCGACGGCCGCATCGGCTACCTGCACCTGCCCAACATGATGCAGCCGGGCCTCGTGGAGTTCGCCGCCTACTGGTACCCGCAGAGCGGCATGGAGGCGATGATCATCGACGAGCGCTGGAACGGCGGCGGCTTCGTCGGCGACATGATCATCGACCGCCTCGAGCGCGAGCTCTGGTCGATCACCATCCCGCGCGAGGGCAAGGCCGGCCGCAACCCCGAGCGCGTCTTCCACGGCCCGCTCGCCGTGCTCATCAACGAGGAGACCGGCAGCAACGGCGAGTTCTTCGCCCAGGCCATCAAGGAGAAGGACCTCGCCCACGTGATCGGTCTGCGCACCTGGGGCGGATCGATCGGCATCGAGCCCCACCAGGACCTGGTCGACGGTGGCGTGACCACGCCGCCGCAGTTCGGCCTGTACGGGGCGCGGACGGGCGACTGGCTCATCGAGGGCTGGGGCGTCGAGCCCGATCAGGTGGTCGCCAACCCGCCGGCCGACGTCCTGGCCGGTCGCGATCCCCAGCTGCGGGCGGCGATCGAACATCTGCTGGGCGAGCTCGCGGCCCATCCGGATCGCTGGCGCATCCCGGAGGTGCCGGCGTATCCGGACAAGAGCAAGCCTCGTCTCAGCGGGGTGAATCGCTAGCCCGGATCATTCACGAAGTGCCTGCTGCGGCCGGCCAAACGGCTGCCAGAACACGCCTTCTCGGTCTGGCTCGGTCAACGTACCGCACCGGGTACGCC
>WJIQ01000381.1 GCA_014730255.1 bacterium
CGAGAAGGCCATCAGCTTCGAGGACGACCCGACGACCACCACCAGCTACCTGGGCACGAGCTCGCCCGGCAACGGCACCCACATCCGCGTCGCCGACTGGGACGACGGCACCACCGAGCCCGGCAGCAGCGGCTCGCCGCTCTACAGCCCGGACGGTCACATCGTCGGCCAGCTGCACGGAGGCTACGCGGCGTGCGGCAACGATCTCGCCGACTGGTATGGCCGCGTCTCGGTGAGCTGGAACGGCGGCGGCACCGGCAGCTCGCGCCTGAGCGACTGGCTCGACCCCCTCGGGCTCGCCCCGCAGACCCTCGACCTGTTCGACCCGAACGCCACCGGCCTGGGCGTCGAGCCCTTCGCCGGCCTCGAGGCCCAGGGCGAGCCCGGCGGCCCGTTCGCCCCGTCGAGCCTCGCCTACACCCTGATCAATCGCGGCGAGGCGCCGATCTACTACCAGGTGACCGCCGACCAGCCCTGGATCGACGTGAGCGCGGGCGGCGGGAACCTCGATCCGGGCGCCACCGCGACGGTCACCGTCTCGCTCGCCGGGTCGGCCGCGAGCCTGCCCGTCGGCCTCTACTCGGGCACGGTCTCGTTCGTCAACCAGACCACCGGCGAGGGCGACACCGTCCGTCCGGTCGACCTGCAGGTCGGCTCGGTCCAGACGGTCCTGAGCTGGTCCATGGACAGCGATCCGGGCTGGGACCGCGAGGGCGCGTGGGCCTTCGGCGAGCCCGCCGGCGCCGGCGGCCAGTACGGCAACCCGGACCCCATCAGCGGGTTCGACGGGCCGAACGTGCTGGGGTATGCCCTCGACGGCGACTACGAGAACGACCTGCCCGAGCACAGCCTGACCACCGGCGCCATCGACTGCGGCGAACTGCAGGCCGTCTCGCTGCGCTTCCGTCGTCACCTGAACGTCGAGCAGCCCGCCTACGACCACGCCTACCTGCGGGCCAGCACCGACGGCTCGACGTGGACCACGATCTGGGAGAACGGCGCCGAGATCACCGACGACAGCTGGCAGCTGGTCGAGTACGACCTGAGCGACATCGCCGACGGCGAGCCGACACTCTACCTGCGCTGGGTCATGGGCGAGACCGACGGCAGCTGGCGCTACAGCGGCTGGAACCTCGACGAGGTCGAGATCCGGGCGCTGCGGACCGACGCGACGGCCGCGCCCGGAACGCCGGCGGTCGCGACCCGGCTCGAGGGCGCCGCCCCCAACCCGTTCAATCCGCGCACCGACGTCCGGTTCACCCTGGCACGGGCCGGACACGTGCACCTGACGGTGCACGACGCCCGGGGCCGCCTGGTCGCCGAGCTGCAGGACGCCGCGATGCCCGCCGGCAACCATGCGATCGCCTGGGACGGCACCGACCGCACCGGCCGCCGCCTCGGCAGCGGACTGTACTTCGCGCGCCTGGTCTCGGACGGCGAGGTCGATACGTCCAAGCTCGTTCTCGTCAAGTGACCGGCCCGATCGCGACGCACGACGAGGTCGTTTCCCCCGGGAGGCGACCTCGTCGTTTACAGATCACCCGATGGATGCATATGATTCGGCAGGATCGACCCCGCCGGGACGGATCCCGGCGGCCCCCGAGGCCGAAAGGACGGGCATGGACATGCGCAGGCTGGCCGCGGCCGGTGCCATCTTGCTGGCCGCCGGCGTGCTGCTCATCTTCCTGCTGGGACGGCGCGACGAGACGCCGCCCGGGACGCCGCTGCCCCGCGTGGCCGCCGACCACACGCCCCCCAGTCCGGCCGACGTCGTCCACTTCCTCGACGAGTACAACACCACGTACCGGGCGCTGTGGACCACGGCCGAGACCGCCCGCTGGAAGGCCAGCGTCGACATCTCCGAGCAGAACACGCGCGCCGCGGTCAAGGCCGCCCAGACCCTCGCCGACTACGTCGGCAGCCGCAAGGTCATCGACCAGCTGCAGCGTCTGCGGCAGGCCGACGGTCTCGACGAGGTCCAGCGCCGGCAGATCGATCGCGCCTGGCAGCTGGCCGCGCGCTACCCGGGCACCTCGCCCGCCACGGTGCGCAAGCTGATCACCGCCGAGGCCCGCCAGAGCGCCATGCTCCACGGCCACACCTACCGGCTCACGCTCCCGGGCCAGGATCCCCGTCCGGTCACCGTCGCCGAGCTCGATCGCCTCCTGCTCGAGACCCTCGACCTCGACCAGCGCCAGGCCGTCTGGGACTGCAGCAAGACCGTCGGCCCGCCCCTGAAGGACGGGCTGGCCGAGCTGACGCAGCTGCGCAACGCGGTCGCGCGCACCATGGACTACTCGTCGTACTTCGAGCTGATGGCCGCCGACTACGGCATGACCAGCGACGAGATGATCATGCTCCTGGACGACCTCGTCGAGGGCATCCGCCCGCTCTACGAGCAGCTGCACTGCTGGGTCCGGCACGAGCTGGCCGCGCGCTACGGCCTGACCGAGAACGAGGTCCCGCGCCTGCTGCCGGCCCACTGGCTGCCCGACCGCTGGGGCCGCCGGTGGCCGGGGCTCGTGACCAGCGTCGACCTCGACGGCATGCTGCGCCACGTCTCGCCCCAGTGGATCATCGAGCAGGGCGAGCGGTTCTACATGAGCCTCGGGTTCTCTCCGCTGCCGCTGACCTTCTGGGGCCGCAGCGACCTCTACCCGCTGCCGGCGGATGCGAACCGTCGCAAGACCACCGAGCCCTCGGCCTGGCACATCGACCTCGACCAGGACGTGCGCGCGATCATGGCCGTCGAGAACGACATGCGCTGGTTCCGCGAGGTCCACCGCCAGCTCGGCCACGTCTACTACGACCTCTCGTACGCACGCTCGGAGGTGCCCCCGATCCTGCGCCGCGGCGCCAATCGCGGCTTCCACGGCGCCATCGGCATCCTCGCCGAGCTGGCGTCCTCGCAGATGGCGTACCTGCTGGAGATCGAGCTGATCGATGCCGCCGAGGCGCCGAGCGAGATCCGCTGGCTGCTGAACCAGGCGCTCACCGGACCGGTGGTGTCGATCCCGTTCGCCTGCGGCACGGTCGCCCACTGGGAGTACGATCTCTACGAGAACGAGCTGCCGCGCCACCTCTACAACCAGCGCTGGTGGGCGTACGCGCGCGAGTTCCAGGGCGTCGTGCCGCCGACCGCCGTGCGCGGCGAGGAGCTCTGCGATCCGGCCACCGTACCGGCGATCAGCGAGCGGCCGGCCACGCTGTACGACGAGGCCCTCAGCCACGTCATCATGCATCAGCTGAACCGCTACGTCTGCCGCGAGATCCTCCAGCAGGACGTCCGCGAGGCCAACTACTACGGCAACACCCAGGTCGGCATCTACCTCGAGTCGATCCTCGCCGCCGGTGCGATGCGCGACTGGAATCGCCTGCTGTACGAGGCCACCGGCGAGCCCCTGACCGCCTCGGCGATGCTCGA
>WJIQ01000382.1 GCA_014730255.1 bacterium
CTCCATCTCGGCGGCGATGCGGACGGCCGCCGTGCCGGTGCGCTTGCCGTTGCGGGTCTGCAGCATCCAGAGGCGGCCCTCCTGGATGGTGAACTCCACGTCCTGCATGTTCTTGTAGTGCCGCTCGAGCTTGTCGCGGATGGCGTCGAGCTCCTGGTAGAGCTCGGGCATCACGTCCTCCATGGTGGGCAGATCGCGGGCCTCGTTCCCCTCGGGCAGGGTGTCGCGGCCGGCCTTGTTGATCTGCTGCGGCGTGCGGATGCCCGCCACCACGTCCTCGCCCTGGGCGTTGACCAGGAACTCGCCGTAGAAGATGTTCTCGCCCGTCGACGGGTTGCGCGTGAAGGCCACGCCGGTCGCACTGGTGTCACCGAGATTGCCGTAGACCATGGTCTGGACGTTGACCGCCGTGCCCCATTCCTCGGGGATCCGGTGGATGCGCCGGTACTCCACCGCGCGAGGCACGCCCCAGCTCTTGAACACCGCGGTGACGCCGCCCCAGAGCTGGTCCCAGGGATCGGTCGGGAAATCCTGCCCGGTATCGCGCTTGACGATGTCCTTGAAGGTGTCGATCAGCTGCTTCAGATCGTCGGTCGACAGCTCGTTGTCGAGCTTGACGCCGCGCTCGTCCTTCACGGCATCGATGGCGTCCTCGAAGTGCTCGCTCTCGACGCCCATGACGACGTCGCCGTACATCTGGACCAGGCGTCGGTAGCTGTCGTACGCGAAGCGATCGTTGCCGCTCTTCCGGGCCAGGCCCTGCACCGTCTCGTCGTTCAGGCCGAGGTTGAGCACGGTGTCCATCATGCCGGGCATCGAGACCCGCGAGCCCGAGCGGACCGAGAACAGCAGGGGGTCGGCGGCGTCGGCGAAGGTCTTGCCCATGATCGCCTCTGCGCGTCCGATGGCCTCGCGCACCTCCTCCTTCAGCGCGTCGGAGAGCTCGCCGGTCTGCTGGTAGATGGTGCACTCGTCCGTCGTGATCGTGAAGCCCGGCGGCACCGGCACACCGATGCGCGTCATCTCGGCCAGGTTGGCGCCCTTGCCGCCCAGCAGGTTCCTCATGTCCGCCCGGCCGTCGGCCTGGCCATCGCCGAAGAAATAGACCCTCTTGTCGCTCATGATTCTCGTCTCCTCGCAACCTTCACGGAAGTCGGGTGAAATCGGGGCGACGGCTGGCCGCCCGGGCGCACGGTGCATCAGTATAGTCATCGATCGGGCCAGCACAAGGCCCATCGCCCATACGCGGGCGGCGCCGGCCGAGGCCCGCGCCGCCCGATCCAGAGGTCGTCGTCGTCTAACGGATGATCACCAGCTTGCCCCAGTAATCGCCTCGCTCGGGCATGATGACCCGCCAGATGTAGATCCCCGACGCCAGCAGCCGGTCGTCCTGATTCCGGGCGACCCAGTACATGTTGCCGCCCTGCTGCGGCTGGCCGTCCCGCGGCAGCGACGCGATCTCGTCCCCGGCGAGGGTGAAGATCTCGATCTGGCTGGCCGGGGGCAGGTTGGTCCAGATGACCTCCTCGCCCTCGCCGCCGGCGATGCCCGACCCCAGCCGCAGGGGGTTCGGGTAGACGTAGATCTCCTCGCCGTCCAGCGGCAGGGCCGCATCGGAGTTCACCTGGAAGGAGAACCGGTTGCCCTCGCCGTCGCCGATGCCGTGCTCGTCACCGGAGAACCGCGGCGGGAAGACCATGGGGTTGTCGATGGACACGGGGTCGACCACCGTCGAGATGTCGCCGAAGTCGAACGGCGTGACCGCGTAGAAGTAGGTGAAGCCGTTGAAGATGTCCTCATCGTAGAACGACGCGACTCCGGGCTGCGACACGTCGAAGCAGGCGGCTCGGCGCTCGGAGAAGCAGTTCGGGAGGATCGTGTAGTTCTCGTCGCCGCAGAACCCCTGGATGCAGGTCTCCGGGTTGTTCTTGTCGTACCGGCCGATCATCACCATGTCGTCGGGGCTTCCCCGCTCCGATCGCCAGACGATCCAGCCCTGGAAGTCCTGGCAGACGGCCCGGAACGCGATGGGGTCCTCGGTGCCGTCGTCGTCGGCATCCTCGAGGGCGATGGACCCGGCCCCGAAGGTGATCGACAGCCCGAGGTCGAGGTCGCGGAGCTCCGGATCGGTCGTCGTGCGGAGGATCGTGTCCGTGAGCGGCACGACGAGGTCGGCCTCGTAGATGCCGCCGCCGGTGGTCGGCAGGTATAGATCGTCGCCCGCGGTCAGGAGCTCGCGCGCGTTGCTGTTGAACGGCTCGTCGGCGAGCGCGGTCCAGGTCTGGCCAGCGTCGGCCGACTCGAGGATGCCCTCGCCCGCGGTCAGCGCCAGCATCTGCCCGCCCAGCATCACCAGGGAGCGGATGCCGGGCTTGACGTCGGCCTCGTCGAACGGCGTGACGGCCGCCGCCCACGTCGCCCCGCCGTCGGCCGTGCGCCAGATCAGCTGCGCCGTGGTCCCGGCGATGACGAGGTCGGGATCGACCGGGTCGATCAGCACGCTGATCACGTTGTACCGCCAGCCGGTCGGCTCGCCCTCGTAATCAACGAGCAGGGACGACCAGGTCTCGCCCCCGTCCCGCGTTTCCCAGACGCCGTGGTCGGTCAGGCCCACCAGCATGCGGTCCGGATCGCTCGGATCCTCGGCGATGGCATTCACGCGCGGGGTGACCATCTGATCGCTGCCCGGCTCGCTGGGCACCATCAGCCCCGCAGCGCGGGTGAAGCTCGCCCCGTCGTCCTCGCTGATGAAGAGGCCGAAGTTGCGCACGGCCACCACCAGCCGGGTCTGCGACCAGAGCACCGCGCCCACCTCGAAGGAGTTGGGGATGGTCGGCGCGTCCGGTCCCAGGGCGGTGGTCCACTGGGTGAAGGTCTCGCCACCATCGACGGTGACGTACACGCCGTCCTGCTGGGTGCCGACCACGAAGTTGTCGCTGTCGGTGGGATCGACCGCCACGCGGGTCAGACGTCGCGCACGTCCGAAGGTCTCGGCGCCGACCTCCTGCCATTCGCCACCAGGAGCGGCGACGAAGACCCCGATCGGATCGTTGAGCACGCTCGCACCCGAGGACAGGGCGGTCACCAGGGCGCCGTCGTCGGCACGGTCGAGGGAGACGAGGTTCGTGTAAGGCAGGAAGTAGGGCAGACCGGCGTTGCGCTGCGACCAGTTCCCGGCATCGTCGCGGATCCAGAGGCCACCGGTGTTGGCGAGGTTGACCTCGCCGTTGAGCGATCCGGTACGGGCGCTGTTGACGTTGCTCCAGCTCACGACGAAGCGGTTCTGATCGGCATCGCCGACCTGGCCGCTGGACGTGAAGCGGAACTCGAGGGTCCGGTCGAACCGATCCCGGTAGTCGCCGCTGAGCACCATCGGGATCGCGATGCCGGCCGTGTCGGCGAGCGTCGAGCAGGTCGACTCGTCGTCGCCGGGCTCGGGCCAGGTCAGGAGCAGGCCGGGTCCCCGGCTCGTCGACTGCAGCTCGACCTCGATCTCGGTCGCGTCCGGCACGACCAGCGGAAGCTCGCAGGCGTCCTGGGCCGCGGCGCCGCCGACCATGCCCACCAGGAGAGCAGCGAGGATCCAGGCACCCTGCCGACGACCCGTCGTCCCGAGAATCATGCTTCGGCCTACCTTTACCATCTGAGGTCCTGTCCAAACTCGTGGTGATCGGCCGCCCGCCCGCGCCGGCGGACGGCTCGTGATCACTTGCCTCCGGCGGTCATGTCCAGACCGAAATGCTCGCCCAGCACCCACCGGATCACCTTCTTCATCTCGGTGTTGTCGAAGCGATAGGGGTCGAACCCGAACACCACGTCGCCCTTCTGACTGGGCTTGTTGATCGCCGTCTTGTTCGTGATGAAGGCGACGTACTGATCGTTGGTGACGGCCCGGTCCTGGGTGGTGTTCAGCCCCCGGTCACCGCACTGGGTGCTCAGCAGGAGCTGACCCTGACCGCCGTAGTAGCCGTCGGGCCAGGTGTCCTCGGGATCGATCCGCTGCCTCTCGGTCCGCACCCAGTCGAAGCGCGAGACCGACCGGAACATCGGTTCGATGCACTCGACCTCCACGCCGTCGACCTCGCACATCTGCAACGTCCACGGCGTGTTCCGCGAGACGATGTCCGCGTTGTAGAACTCGTCCTCGCCCCAGATGTACGACTTCTGGAGCACGTCGCGGTCATCGGGGAACAGCGGGTCGTTCCAGTCGACGGTCTCGTCGGTCCAGATGGTGTCGGCGAAGACCCCGCCGCCGGGCATGTAGTCGGCGCGGAAGTCCGCGTCGATGGCCAGTCCCTTCAGCCCCACGCAGGTGCCCTTGCGGCGACGGTTCACGAGGCGCCCGTTGCCGTACTCGTAGTACGAGGCCGACGGCGACATCACGTCGACCACCGACACGCCGACCGTGGCGAACGGATAGCGGGACAGGCCGACCTGGACCTCCTCGCCGCTGGGCAGCTCGCGGTAGCCGAATCCGCGTCGCACGGGGATGTCGTTGCCCACCGACTCGTAACCCGTCCTGCGATTGCCCTCGCGCGACTCGAAGACGATCGGCAGCTCGTAGGCCGACTCGGCCAGGTAGTTGATCATCGCCCGGCTCGAGGCGTAGAAGAGATTGCCGACGGTCTCCTGGTAGGGAACCATCCAGACGTACTTGTCGACGTCGTTGACGTTCTGGTTGCCCTCCGCCGGACGGAACAGCGAGGCGATCGCCGTGTTCGGCGACGCCGCCCAGCGGCCGGCCCAGGTGATCGCCCGGTAGCGCACGGCGTCACGGTAGGTGATCGTCTGGTCCTCCGAGTCGATCGTGTGCGCCAGCGAGTCCCAGCCAGCCACGCCGCCGGGGCCGCCCAGGGTCTCGCGCCAGAACAGGTCGCGGAAATCGTCCCGATCGAGCGGGTCGCCGTTCTCGCCGGTCCAGCTCGAGGAGTTGCGGTCGTTGACGTCGTCCACCAGGAGCATCGGGAGCTGATTGGCCGGGTCGGGCACCGGCACCACGCTGAGCGTGATGTTCATGCGGGTCAGCTGCTGCGAGTTGTCGCGCACCTCGATGGTCAGCGTGTGGACGCCCGAGTCGAACGAGAAGTTCTCGGCGCGGCGATGCTGCGTCGAGTTGCCCGGAGGCAGGGCCCAGTTCGGATCGTTTGGATCGTTGACGTCGGCCAGGTCCCAGCCGTAGCGGTAGCTCTCTACCACTCCGGCGTAGCCGCTCGCGTCGGCCGTCCAGGCGAAGTTCAGCTCCTGGCCGGCGGCGATGTCCCGCCGGGCCTCGACATTCGGCCCCGAGCCGGTGAAGGCGCCGAGGAAGGTCTCGAAGACCTGCAGCGACGGCGCCAGCCCCTGGGTGATGCTCACGTTGCCGACCTGCTGGCTGTACGAGCGGTCGATGCTGACCGCGCCCGCCGTATCCCGGGCCTGCATCGCGAACAGGTACATGATCCGGCGGTCCTGGCTGTCGTACTGCGGCTGATCCGGCAGGCTGATCCGGCGCAGCTCGTCGTCGGTCTCGTAGCGGATCCAGGGCGACCACGCCGAGTCCTCGAACGCCACCAGGTCGTCGATGTTGTTCTCGAACTCGATGCGCGTGTCGGCATACTCGCCGTTGGGGAGCACGGCACGCTTCCACAGGTACCGGACCTCGGTCGGCAGGCCGGTCTCGAAGTCGGGATCGGCTCCCTCGAACAGGAAGGTCACGGTCGACGGCATGCGCGCCGCCTCGACCTGGCCGGGGATCGAGGTCGGGCCCGTCAGGCGGACCGTCGGCAGCAGCGTCGTGCTCGTGAAGCTGACGAACGCCGGCGTGGGATCGACGCCGCCATCCTCGTCGATGGCGCGCACGAAGAAGGTGTGGGTCTGGTAGCTGCGATCGACGCCCTCGACGTCCCCCGGGAAGTCGGGGATGTCGGCGGTCACGACGAAGGTCGAATCGGTCGACAGCGACGTGTTCCACGGGTTCAGCGTGTCTCCCGTGGCCGGGTCGAAGGTCAGCGTGTCCTGCACACTGATCCCGTCGGTGCCGTTGTCGCTCATCTTCCACTGATAGCCAGCGATCCGCCCGTCGGGGTCGACCGCCGTCCAGTAGAACTCCACCACGAAGCCGGTCTCGATCAGCTCGGGCGGCCGTGCGGTGACCCGCGTGTTCGGGAGCGAGTTCGGGATGGGAGTACCGGTCAGATCGGTATCGGGCCCGCAACCGCCGGCGAGCATGACCGCCACGGTGGCCATGGCCACCAGACCGATCGCCGTGATTCGCTTCGCCATGCTGATCATCCTTCCGCCGTGTTCATCGGCGTGTGCTCTGCGGGGCGTCGCCCCGTTCCCATGCAAGCCTCGTCTACCGCGCGCTCAGGCGCCGGTCCTTGTCCGTGGAGATCCAGTTCGGAGGATCGACGCCACCGACGAACGGAGGGTCCGCGGGGTCGGCCGTCAGGTAGGCCTCGATGCTGAAGTTCTTGACCACCGGCTCGCGATCGTTGCTGTAGGCCGCGAATTCCTCGAGGTCGAGCGCCCCACGCTCGATGATGCCGGTGGGGTCTCCGTCGGGATCGGGCGGGACGTTGTAGTATCCCGCCTCGCAGCGGCGGCCGTTGGGGTCGGGCACGCGCGTGCCGTCGTAGTAGTGGTACGTGTTCGACGCGAAGCGGAAATCGCAGGTGCTCTGATCGATGGCGATCACGCTGATCTGCGCGGGCGTGAGCTGCATCGTGGTCAGCTGCCACGCGCGGTAGGCCCGCTGCACCGACTGCTCCTGCTGCCAGGCGAGGATCTCCTCGTCGGTCCCTCCGGCGGGGAACGGCGGGCACTGGAAACCGAACGGGGGCGGGCTCGCGGTGATGAAGTCCCAGTAGGCCTGCGGCCCCTGCTGCACCAGCAGCTGCGGCAGCGAGACCTTGATCACCATGCCCCAGACCCCGGTGTCCTCGTCGATGAAGAGGTCGTCGACCTGGAGGTTCGGATCGCTCGGATTCTCGAAGATGTTGAAGCCGGTCAGCAGGTTGATGTTGTCGCGGCCGACGCCGTCGGCGAGCGCATTGGTCGGGTCCCCCTCGTAGTCGATCTGGTAGCGCCAGGCCTTGATCCGCCGATGGGCGAACCCGGGCGCCCAGTACTCCTGCGGATGGTCCTTGCCGTGCAGGTAGACCACATAGAAGAACTGCGAGGCGAAGACCTGGGTCCACTCGCCCGAGAACGGCTCCTCGAGGGTGATCGAGCCGGACGACGCGTTGACCCAGATGAAGCCCGAGCTGCTGCCGACACGGGTGCCGAGCTGGGTCGGATCGCCGGGGTCGTAGTCCGGGTGCGCCTGGTTGGCGTAGATCCTCAGCTCGGTCGGCGCATCGAGGCAGCTCTGGTCGTAGCAGTTGTCGGCGACGATGCCGGCCTCGCCCCCGTACTCCGTGGCGGCCTCGAGCTCCAGGCTGCCGACCTCGACGCACTGCACGCACGGCGGATAGTTGCCCACGAAGCTGAGCGTGTCCGGCGTGCCGTCCGGCGAACCCTGCTCGTCCACCGCGCGCATGACCACGTCGTAATCGAACGGTCCGACCTGGAAGCCGAGGGTGTCGGCGCTGAGGTCGGTGGGGTCGTCGGCCGTCCACTCACGCGTCAGGTGCCGGTCGCTGAAGGTCGACTCGAACGGGAAGTACGCACCGTCGCCACGCAGGAACTGCCCGGCGAGGAAACGGCCCTGGAACGTCAGCTGGTTGATCTCGTTCTCGATCTCGTCGCGCCCGTCGTCGCGCCCCATGGCCTTGAAGAGCACGTACGCGCGGTCGGGCACGGTGTCGCCCTCGGCGAACTCGTACCAGCCCGACTCCGGGCCGTGAAACACGTAGTAGCGCGGGTAGACCAGCGGATCGTTGTGCGCCGGCACCGGATCGGTCTCGCCGTCGAGGATGTACGTGTCCGGCTCGTAGTTCACCTTGATGTGCATCAGCCGATCGTTGACCGGCACCTGCACGCCCGCCACGTCGAGGGTGTTGACCAGGAGCTGGATGACGCCGGCATCGAGCTTGCGCCCGAACACCCCGTCGCCCGACCCATCGTTGAGGAACGTCAGCTCGGTGACGTCGCCGAAGAAGCTGAAGCTGTCGCCGGTGGCCTCGTCGAACGCCCGCGGGTTCCAGCAGTCCTCCTGCGAGTCGTCGCAGTCGCTCTCCTCGGGGATGCGCCACTTGAAGCCGAGCAGGCCGTCATCGAACGGCGCGACGGTGTCGCGTTCGGCCAGCAGCTCGGGATCGTAGGCCTGCAGGTTGGGCGTTGAGCCCCGCCAGCGCAGCAGCAGAGGCTCGCCGAAGGCCACGGTGTCGAAGTCGGCGAACGGTTGCTCCTCGCCATCGACCAGCCGGTAGAAGTCGACCTCCGGGTTGCCGAGCGCGTTGCTGAAGAAGTGCAGCCGCGCCGGCGTGCGGTCGAAGTCGTTGCGGTCGTCGATGGCGACCACGTGCAGGGTCATGTCGTACGAGAGGTTCGCCCCCTGGCCGATCTGGAAGTCGAACACCGTGTCGGTGCGCGTGGTGTAGGTGCCGATCTCGAGGGTCAGGGCGTTGGAGAACGGGTTGAAGCGCTGGTCTTCCTCGTCGTCGTCCGACTCGACGTCCTGGACCGAGGTATCGGTCAAAGCCCACACGTAGCGGTCGACGAAACCGTCCTCGTCGGTCCCGTACCAGTACACGTGGAAGTGGAAGTAGGCTCCCGAGGTCTCGGCCGGCGAGCCGATGATGTACGTCTCCGGGGGACGGTTGACGATGATCGTCTCCGGCTCGAAGGCGCGGCAGCCGAACAGCAAGGAGACTGCCATGACGCCGAGGAACAGGATGACGAGGGCGTGTCGGGGACTCCACATACCGTTGTGCTCCCTGGACGATCGGAGACCTCGGAACCGGGACCGCGGGCTGCTACGAGTGGGGACGAGCAACTCTCGGAACGAGCGACGGCTGGGGCGTAGCCGCCGTCTGCGATCCCGCATGAACGCGTGTGAAATATAGGGATTACGTCTCGGCAGTGTCAACTTCGGGTTTCCCGGCCGCGGTGGGCGCGAGAGCGTGCGGAAACGGCGGTTCCCGATACTAAGCGGCGGCCCCCCGCGGGGGGCCGCCGCCGATGGACCCAAGGGTCGTGAAGGCTACTTCACGAGGGCCATCTTGTTGATCTTCACCTCACCGTTCGCACGGGTCTCGTAGAAGTAGACACCCGAGGCGGCCTGGTTGCCGGCGTCGGACTTGCCGTCCCAGATGATGCTGTGCTCGCCAGCAGTCATCTGGCCATCGACCAGGGTCCGGACCAGCTCACCGCGCACGTTGAAGATCTTCAGGCTGACCTCGCCCGCGCGGGGCAGGTTCAGCTTGATCGTCGTCGACGGGTTGAACGGGTTGGGGAAGTTGCGCACCTGCATCTTGGCGTCGGGCAGATCGGCACCGATGATCGGGGACGTGCCGTTCTCGCCGAAGACGTCGAGGATGTCGCGCAGGATCAGCGCACGCGCGGAGATACCGCCCGCCACGCCATCCGGCGGCGTCCAGCCAGGAGCGTTGTAGATGTAGAAGAAGTCGTACGGCATGTAGACGACGTCCGCCGTCTCCGGGCCGTACGCGTTGTAGATACCGGCCGCGTAGGTGTACTGGCCGGGGTTGCCGTTGGCATCGGTGAACTCGGCGATGCGCTCGGCGTTGCCGACGGCCTCCACAGCGTCGAAGCTGTTGATGCCGAGGCAGCCACCGTAGGCGATCCACTCGTCGACCGTGGTCAGGATGCTGTTGCCAGCGATGGTCTTGACCAGCGGCGCCGTCTGGTTGCCGATCAGCGGGCCGACCGAGTTCTGGATGTAGTTGACCGACAGGTACGTGTTCACGAAGGCCGAGCCCTGCGAACCGGCGTCGAGCAGGCCGCGGACGAGCTCGTCGCCCGTGAAGAACGCGTTCTTGTCACCCTGGGCGAACCAGTTGGTGACCACGTTCAGGTCGTTCGACGGGTCGTTGTCGAAGTCGCCGTTGGCCAGCAGGTTCACGCTGAGGTCACCCGAGGTGTACAGCAGCGTGCTGTAGCCGGTCAGCTGCGCACTGGTGGCGCGGCCGCCGAGGCCGTTGCCGACGCCCGAGCTCGGGCCGTTCGTGGCGTACATGTCGTAGTCCACGCCCAGCTTGTAGCCCAGCTGGTTCAGCGCGAAGAGCCACTCGTTGTCACCACCGCGATCGACGAAGTCGTTCCAGAAGAGGATCGTCGGCTGGTCGCCGGGCGTGTCCGAGTTGATCGTCGGCAGCGCGCGGACGATCCAATCGACCGGGTAGTCGAGGTTGTATTCGAAGCTCGCGAAGCCACTCGTGTCGGCGGGGAACAGCGAGACGCCGATGTCGCCGGCCACGTTGTCCTCGGCCCGGACGTACCACTTCAGGACGTCACCGGGGAAGAAGAAGCCCTCGTCCGGCAGCGAGACGTTCCAGCGATCCTCGACGAGGGTCGGCGGGTCGGTCTGCTGGAAGGTCGAGTCGGTCTCGACGTAGCCCTCGATCAGGGTCCAGCCGTCCTCGAAGAAGTTCGGAACCTGGTTGAGGTCCATGAGCTCGCCCACGTTGGTACGATACGGATCGAACAGCGGGTTCGCCTTCATCCGCACGTACACGCGCGGCTCGTCGTTAAGCACCGAGCCACCGCGGACGGCGCTCACGTCGAACCACATGGAGTCGCCCGGGTAGTTCACCAGGTCGTCGGCACCAGCGATGTTCTGGGCCGCGTCCAGGGGCACCGAGTTGTTCTCGAGGTTCACGAGATCGATGTCGCCCGTGGCGGGGAAGTTGTCCTGCAGCCAGTCGATCGGACGGCCGGCGATGCCGGGGCCGGCGAACGGGTAGGCGCGGACCTGGATGTTGTCGAAGTAGGGAGCGGGCGTACCGTCGGTGCCCACCCAGCCCCAGACGTAACCGTACTCGATCACGCGAAGGCTGAGCTGCATGTGGGTACGGCCGTTGGCGAGCAGGTCGGTGACGGCCTCGTTCTGGCGCGTGTAGTCCGGGCCACCGTACTGCACGAAGTTACGGTTCTCCCAGGTCGCACCCTCGAGGTCGGCGGGGTTGCCGGTGTTCACCGAGCGGACGTGCCACTGGTAGAACATGCCCGGCCAGGTGCCGAACGCACCCAGTTCCTCGTGACGGAACACGCCGAACTCGATCTCGCAGGCCTCGGCGCCAGCCGGCCACTCGAGCACCGGGGAGATGATGATGTTGTTGATGTAGAAGTCGGGACCGGCCGGGCCGCCCTGGTTGTTCACGATGTAACCACCGGGGCCGTAGCGCCAGGTCTGACCGGCCTGGAACTCCTCCTCGAAGCCGGCGGGGCCGACGTCGGGAGTATCGATGAAGCCCACCTGGGGGGTGAAGTTGCTGCGGCACGGATCCTCGTCCTGGAGGTTCACGTACAGCTCCGCGTAGTCACCCACGCCGGGAAGCAGGTCCGGCACCCAGTTGTCGGCCACCTGGTCCTCGAAGTCCTCGAAGTCGACCTGCGTACCATCGACGATCACCTCGACGTCGTCGACCTGGCAAGCACCGTTGGTCTCCCAGAGGTCGTCCTCGTCCGACCAGGCTCCATCCGAGGCGACGCGGAAGCGCAGCTGGATCTCGTCCGCACCGCTACCGACGTAGTCGCCCGGGTTGTAGGTGAAGGTGTGGCTCTCCTCGAACGTGCGGTTGCCGTCCATCTGGACGAGCACGTTCCAGATACCGTCCTGGTTCCACTCCATGTAGGTGTAGTCGTAACCAGGCTCGGTGTCGTTCTGGATGATGGCGCTCCAGGTCACGGTGTTGGACACCGCGTTGTCGGGCACCTGGTACGAGAACAGCACGACCTGGTTCCAGTCGTTGCCGTAACCGACGTCGCCGTCGGCGAACTCGGTGCCGCACCAGTAGGAGTAGCTGCCGTTGACAGCCTGGAAATCACTGACGTTCCAGTACGACTCGGCGGAGAACGTCAGGTCGTCGCTGGTCCAGCTACCCGCCATGCCGTCGTTCAGCAGCATCGGATTGCCGAACTGGTCCTGGAAGGTACCGTTGAAGACGGGGCCGATCCCACCGTCGTCGACCTGATCGGGATTCTGCGGGTCACCGATCAGGTAGATGGTATCGCCCGCGGCCTTGGACATGTTGATGGCCTGACCGGTGTGCGTGCCGTAGCCGCCCTCGACCATCTGCGGTCGAGTGTCGGCCATGGCGGTCGCAGCGACCAGGATCAGCGCCAAGGATGCGAACAGAACAAATCGCTTCATGCTTTTCCCCCCATCGTTGACCAGGGTCAACACATGGATTGGCGAACAATTTCCAGCGTCGGCAATTGCGAATTCCCGACGCACGATCCGGAGCAGACAAGTCGTTCCCTCTTGCGGCCGTCCTTGTTGCGCGGCGGGGCCGCGCACGTCGCGAGAGGAACCTCCTCGTTGTTTCACAGACCAGAGTGACAGGTGAACGCGTCAAGTGATTGAACGAACGAGCGGAAAGTCAGGACGACACGGCCTCACAGGGGTCTGGGAACTCATTTGCCCATGAGTCGCGGATTAACCTTACAGGCTGGTAACACCAGCGTCAATAGCCTTTATGCAAAAAAGAGTACGGGGTTCTCCAAACTGAAAAACCCCGTCTGATCAGGAATCCAGCGACGATAACCGGAATCAGTCCTCGTCGGGAGCGACCTGGGCGAAGTCCGCGAAGTGAAGGAACAACGCATGGATCTCGCGCAGGAACGCCAGGCGGACACGCCGCACCGCCTCGTCGTCGGTGTTGACGCGGACCTCGTCAAAGTAGCGATCGATGAGCGGACCGAGCCCCGAAAGGGTCTGGAACACGGCCACATAGTCGCCGCCCGCCTCGGACTCGGCGAGCGAGTCCACCCCGGCGGCCACCGCATCGCGGAGGGCGACCTCGGCGTCCTCTCCGAGCTCCGTGAAGTCCTCACCGTCGGCGCCCCGTCCCCCGCCGCCCCAGCGGGCCAGTGTCTCGTCCCGCTGCTGGGGACCGAGCACATCGCCCTTCAAGATGTTCGTGCATCGCTTGAATCCTCGCGCCAAACGTAAAAAATCGTCCCGCTCGCGGAACCCATCCAGGGCCTGGACCCAGGCCCGCGCATCGGCCGGGTCGTGACCACGGACCGGGAGGATCGCGCGCAGGACGTCCGGATCCGCGTCCGCGGTCTCCTGCAGGTGACCGGCCAGGCGGACGGTCACGAAATCCAGCAGCTGCTGCCTGGCCGCCGAGGGATCCTCGGCCGCCCCACGGTCGACGAACGGTGCGAGGGCCTCGTCGATCAGCGCGCGCAGATCCAGGGACACGCCGCTCTCGAGAATGATCCGCAGCAACGCGAGGGTATGGCGCCGCAGCTGGTAGGGATCCTTCGTGCCGGTCGGTGCGAACCCGGCCAGCCAGCAGCCGGCCAGGGTGTCCAGACGCCAGGCCGCCGAGAGCACCCGGGCCTCACGCACGTCGGGCAGCGTGTCCTGCGCGGACCGCGGCTGCAGGCTCTGCTCGAGGATGCGGCAGACCGCGTCGTCCTCTCCGGCGGCGGCGGCGTACCGGGCGGCGATGACGCCCTCGAGCTTGGTGAACTCCTTGCCGTCCTTGATCATCTCGGTGACCAGGTCGAACCGGCTGAGGGCGGCCGCGCGCGCGAGCGCGGTCGGCACCGCCCCCTCGCCCAGGCCCAGCGTCCAGAGCCGCTCGGCCAGACGGGCGGACCGCCGCGTGTGGTCGGCCACCGAGCCGAAGCCCTCGAGCCAGGTGACGTCGCCGAGCGCGGCGGCGTGCTCGTCGGGGGTCTTCTGCTGGTCGAACCGCCAGTAGAACAGCGCGTCGGCCAGACGCGCGCGCAGCACCCGCTCGTTGCCCGCACGCACGCCGTCGAGGTGGTCGCGGCCGCCATCGCGCACCGCCACGAAGCACGGGCGCAGGCCCGCGCCATCGGCCGCGTCCACCGCGAAGTAGCGCTGGTGGGCCTTGAGCGCGGTGACGATGACCTCCTCGGGCAGCTCGAACGACTCGACGGGGTACTCGCCGACGAAGACGGTCGGGTGCTCGCACAGGAAGACGACCTCGTCGAGCAGCTCGGTGTCCGGCCGCAGCTCGGCCGGCTCGGGCCAGGCCGCCAGCAGCTCGGCGGCGCCCGCCTCGATCCGGCGCCGCCGCTCGGCCGGATCGGCCACCACCGAGAGCTCGGCCAGGATCCGGTCGTAATCGGTGCAGCTCGGGATCTCCCGGCGCGCGTCGTCGGTCAGGGTCCGGTGGCCACGGGTCGTGCGGCCAGCGGTCAGGTCGCCCACCGCGACGGGCACGACCTCGTCGCCGAGCAGGCAGACCAGCCACTGCAGCGGACGGGCATACTCGATGTCCAGACTCCCCCAGCGCATGGTCTTGCGGAAGGGCAGGCCGAGGACGAGGCCGGGAAGCCCGTCGGCCAGGACCTCGGCGGCCGGTCGGCCCTCGACCAGGCGGCGGGCCAGCAGGAACTCGCCCCGGGCATCCTCGCCGCGATCGCACTGGTCGAGGTCGAGGCCCACCTTGCGGGCGAATCCCTCGGCCGCCTTCGTGGGCCGGCCCTCGGCGTCGAACGCGACGGAGACGGGCGGGCCCTTGACCTCGTCCTCGCGATCGGGCTGGCGGGCGGCGAGCTCGTCGCAGCGCACGGTCAACCGGCGGGGCGTGGCCAGGACCTCCAGCGCCGAATGCGCCAGGTGCTGGTGCGCCAGGAGGTCGCTCAGCTGCCGGACGATGGCCGTCATCGCGGTCGGGATGAAGCGGGCGGGGATCTCCTCGCTGCCGATCTCCAGCAGGAAGGGACGGCGTCCTGATGTCTCGCTCATGCGGTCTCGCCTTCCTTCGGCGACAGGGGGAACCCCATCTCCTCGCGGCTCTGCACGTAGGTCCGCGCCGCCTTCCGCGCCAGGTTGCGCACGCGGGCGATGTAGCCGGTCCGCTCGGTCACCGAGATGGCCCCGCGCGCCTCCAGCAGGTTGAACATGTGGCTGCACTTGATCACGGCGTCGTACCCCGGGTAGACCAGGCCGGCATCCAGCAACTGCGCCGCCTCGGCCTCCTTCTCCTCGAAGTGGCGCCGGTAGAGGTCGATGTCGGCGTGCTCGAAGTTGAAGGCGCTGTACTCGCGCTCGAACTGGCCCATCACCTCGCCCCAGGTCAGGCCGCCGCCCCAGCGCAGGTCCTTCACGTGGTCGCAGCCCTGCAGGAACATCGCGATCCGCAGCAGTCCGTAGGTCAGCTCGACCGAGACGGGCGAGCAGCGCACCCCGCCCACCTGCTGGAAGTAGGTGAACTGCGAGATCTCCATCCCGTCCAGCCAGACCTCCCAGCCCAGGCCCGCCGCGCCGAGGGTGGGCGACTCCCAGTCGTCCTCGACGAAGCGGATGTCGTGCCGATGGTGGTCGATGCCGATGGCGCGCAGGGACTCGAGGTACAGCTCCTGGCTGTCCGGCGGGTTCGGCTTGAGGATCACCTGGTACTGCAGGAACTGGTGCACGCGGTTGGGATTCTCGAGGTAGCGCCCGTCCTTGGGACGCTTGCTCGGCTCGACGTAGGCCACGCGCCAGGGCTCCGGCCCGAGGGCGCGCAGGAACGTCGCCGGGTTGAAGGTGCCGGCACCGACCTCCGAGTTCCAGGGCTGGACGACGACGCAGCCGCGCGCGCGCCAGAAGTCCTGCAGCGCCGCGATCATGTCCTGGTAGTCCATCAGGGGCCTCTCCTCGCAGTCGTTGAGCCCGGCGTCCGCGGTCCGGTCCGCAGCAGATCGAGGGCCGCGGGCAGCCGGTAGGCCGGCAGGTGATACTCCAGGAACCGGTGCAGGACCACGCCCCAGTCCCGCGCCACCGCGCGGGGCAGGACGCGATCGGGCCAGCGTTCCGGCACGCCGGCCAGCTCGACCCAGACGGCGGCCGTCTCCGGCGGCAGCGGGCGGGCGCCCGCGAGGGCCGATTCGTCGGCGCAGTCGGCGCAGACCAGCCCGCCCGCCGCGGGGCTGAGCCAGGCCGGTCGCTGGTCCAGCGCGTCGGCGCGCCGTCCGCATTGCACGCAAGCCTCGAGCTGCGGCCGCACCCCGTACCAGTCGAGCAGCGCCACCTCGAACGCATAGAACAGGGCCGCCTCGCGGCCCGCGTCCGCGCAGGATAATACCCGCACGAAATCATGGCAAAGGGCGAAGAGCGCCGGTTCGTGGCCCCCCGCCGGCCGGCAGCGGTCGACGGTCTCGAGGGCGGCCTGCAGGTAGGCCGTGGTCTCCAGACGGGCGCCGCCGAGCAGCGGGTCCAGGCTCAGCGACCCGCCCCGCAGGTACTGCAGTTCCCGCGCCGGATCGAGCGAGAACTCGAGGTCGACCAGCCGCCCGGGCTGGACCAGCGGCCTCAGACGCGAGCTGGACTGCCGCGCCCCCTTGGCCACCAGACGCAAGAGACCGTGCGCCTCGGTGAGCACCGAGGCGACGACACTCGTCTCCCCCGACGGCCAGGTCCGCAGGACGACCGCCCGGCCGCTGCCGGTCGGCCGCGTCAGCACGCTCACGACGCCGCCCCGCCCAGGCTCAGCATCACCGTGGCCAGCCCG
Source organism: bacterium (assembly GCA_014730255.1). Lineage (GTDB taxonomy): Bacteria > Krumholzibacteriota > Krumholzibacteriia > LZORAL124-64-63 > LZORAL124-64-63 > Glo-17. The sequence continues at coordinate 16,584 of WJIQ01000382.1, forward strand.
AGGTAGATCAAGAGGCCGAAGATGTCGTTGGCCGTGGTGATGAACGGGCCCGTGGCCACGGCCGGATCGGCCCCGGCGCGGTGCAGCAGGAGCGGCGTGCCGGTGCCGACGACGGCCGCGAAGACGATCACCAGCAGCATGGCGACGGCCAGCACCCAGGCCAGGTGCAGGTCGCCCACGATGACGCCGCAGACCAGGAACAGGCAGCCGCCGATCACCGCGCCGACCATCAGGCTGGTGGCCAGCTCGCGCAGGACGTGCCGTCCGAGGTGGAAGTAGTCGACCTCGCCGGTGGCCAGACCGCGCACGACGACCGAGCTGGTCTGGATGCCCACGTTGCCGGCCATGGCCATGATCACCGGGATGAAGAACGAGAGCGCCACCATGCTCGCCAGGCTCTGCTCGAAGTGCCGCAGCACCATGATGGCGCCGACCTGGCCGGCGAGCCCCCCCAGCAGCCAGGGCAGGCGCGACCGCGCCACGCGCGCCGGCGACTGCTCGCCGAACTCCTCGACGCTCACGCCGGCCATGCGCGAGATGTCCTCGGTCGCCTCGTCCTCCATGACGTCCATGACGTCGTCGACGGTGATCAGCCCCACCAGCCGCTGGCGATGGTCCAGGACCGGCAGGTTGGTCAGATCGTGGGTCATCATGTACTGGGCGACCTCCTCCTGATCGAGGTCGACCTCCACGTAGAGCGGATCCGTCTCCATGATGGTGGCGATGACCGCCTCCGGGGCGGTCAGGAGCAGCCGGAACAGCGGCACGCGGCCGACGAGGTGCTCGCGGTCGTCCACCACGTACACGTAGTGCATCTCCGCCAGCTCGTCCTGGTCGTACTGGCGCAGGGCGGCCACGGCCTCGCCGCAGGTCTGTTCGTCACGGCAGGACAGCACCTCCTTGCCCATGAGGCCGCCGGCGGACTCGGGCGGGTAGCGGAGCAGCTCGGCGACGTCCTGGGCGTCCTCGGCCTCCATGGCCTCGAGCACCGCCTGCTGAGCCTGCTCGTCGAGCTCGGCGATCACGTCCGTCGCCTCGTCCGAGGGCATCTCCTCGAGGATGTCGGCGATCTCGTCGTGGTCTAGCAGCAGGAAGAAGGCGGTCGTGCTGCGCGCGTCGATCTCCGCGAGCACGTCGGCCAGCGGCTCGGGGGCGAGCTGGCGCAGGACGCGCACCGTGTCCTCGGCCGAGAACGGACGCAGGATCTCCGAAAGATCGGCCGGCGAGAGTTCCCGCGCGAGCTGGCTGAGCGCGTCGTCGTCGTCCTCGGCCAGGAGGTCCTCGAACCGCCGGGCGTACTGGTAGCGCTCCGACTCCAGGTTGGACGGATCGAGGTTGCGCTCCTGGTCCCGCACGGGCGGGCCGTCGTCGGGATGCCGATCGGTCACGTCGTCTCCTCCACGCTGCCACGGTGCCGGGCGAGCCGCTCGGCGGCCGCCTGCAGCAGCTCGGCCTGTTCGAGGGACATCACCGACCCCCCGGAGATGATGAGCTTGACGCCCTCCTCGATGGCCAGCGGCAGGATCTCCGCCTGTTCACGCGGCACCAGCAGCATGAAACCGCTCGTGGGGTTGGGCGTCGTCGGCAGGAACACGTTGAGCATGCGCGAATCCGGTTCGTCGCGCGTGACGAACCCGATGCTGTAAGTGCCGGCCCGGGGGTACTCGAAGAGCAGGACCTTCTGGAACGCCGACCGCTGGTCGGTCAGGAACACGCTGGCGATCTGCTTGGTCCCCGAGAAGATCGTCTTGACCACGGGGATGCGGTCGATGACCCGCTCGACGAGGTTGAAGAACGCCACGCCGACCAGGCTGCGCGTCGCCAGGCCGATCACGACGATCACCAGGAGGAACGAGACGAAGGCGATCATCGTCAGCGCCTGTTCCGGATAGGCCTCGGTCAGGCCCGGGATGCGCTGCAGCCACGGCCGCATGGTCGCGTCGATGAGCTCGTAGAACTTGACGAGCACCCAGGCGGTGATCGCCAGGGGCGCGACGGCCAGCAGGCCGGTCAGGAAATGCCGCCGCATCCAGCGCCACACGTCACGCGTCCTCCCCGGTCACGGCGTGGTTCGGCCAGCCGGGCAGCGGTTCGTCCGCCCGGATCAGCGCCGAGGTGATCCGCTGGTCGGCCACCGCCAGCACCTCGAACGTGAGCTCGCCCGCGGCCACGGTGTCGCCGACCTCGGGGACGTTCCCCGCCGCCTCGTAGATCAGACCGCCGAGCGTCTCGGGCGTGTCCTCCTCGTCGACGGAGATGGGCCGGCCGATCACGTCGCCGAGGTCCTCGAGGCTGATCTTGGGATCGACCCGCAGCGTGTGGGCATCCCGCCACTCGTAGAGCGCCGCCTCGTCGTCGAACTCGTCCTCGATCTCGCCGACGATCTCCTCGAGCACGTCCTCGAGGGTGACGATGCCGGCGGTGCCCCCGTACTCGTCGATGACCACGGCCATGTGGATCTTCTTGGCCCGGAACTCGTCGAGCACCTCGTCGATCTTCTTGCTCTCGGGCACGAAATACGCCGGTCGGGCCAGGTCGGCCAGCGTGCGGCCGCCGGCGTCGAGGCGCCCGTCCCGCACGAGGTCGAGCAGGTCCTTGGCGTAGAGCACGCCGACCACGCGATCGACGCTGCCCTCGTAGATGGGCAGCCGCGAGTGCCGGCACTCGTTCACCTTCTCGACGACCTCGCCCAGGGGCGTGGTCTGCTCGAAGCCCACCATGTCGATGCGCGGCACCATGATCTCGCGAACCACCGTGTCGTGGAAGGTGAAGATGCTGCGGATCATCCGCCGCTCGTCGACGTCGAGGTCGACCTCGGCCTCGTGATCGTCGATCAGGCTGCGGATCTCACCGGACGAGAGCAGCGGCTGGGTCTCGGCCGCCCAGAGCGTGTCGTCGAGGCGGTCCATGATGATCAGCAGGAGCGCCACCCACGGTCGCATGATCACCGCCACCGGCCAGGTCATGGCGCCCACCACGCGCACGTACCCGGCCGTCGAGCCGAGGGCCATGGTCTTGAAGAGGATCGCGCCCAGGATCCAGGCCAGCATCACGAGCAGGGCGAACAGGACGTGGAAGCGCGCACCGAGCGGCCCGCCCCAGAGCTGCGCCAGCAGCTGCCCGCACGCGAACGCGCCGAGCACGGTGGCCACGAGATAGAGGTTGCCCACGGTCACCTGGTAGCGCCGCATGTGGCGCAGGTAGTCGCGCCCGACCGGGCCGAGCCGCGACTCCTCGATCAGACCGTTGCCGTGCAGGACGCTCACGCGTTGCAAGGCCGACAGGAGCCCCGCCATGAGCATCGCCACCAGGTAGCCACCGATCGCCAGCAGCAGGGTGCCGCCGGAGACCGCTGATTCCGCCGCCGTCACGCATCGCCTCCCGATTGTCCCGTGAGCGGGTGGGTCATCCCCGCCCGCGCGAGGATGGACGCCTCCTGCGCGCGCATCCGGTCGCGCTCGTCGTCGTCGTCATGGGTCCAGCCCAGGACGTGCAGCGCCCCGTGCACCAGCAGCAGGGCCCATTCGGCCTCCGGGTCGTGGCCCTCGCGCGCGCACCGCCCGGCCACGAACCGGGGCGCCAGGACGACCTCGCCCGCGGTGACCGGCTCGTCCGGGGCGTGCGGCGGCAGCCAGAACGTGCGCGCCGCGGCCCCCTCGCCCGCCCGGAGCGCGGGTTCGCCGGGGCCCTCGTCCTCCAGGTAGCTGAACGACAGCACGTCGGTCGGCCCCTGGCCACCGTACCACTGCTCGCGCAGCCCGGTCATCTGCCCGTCGTCGACCAGGACGAGGTTCAGATGCCAGTCCGGACCACCGAGGTCGGCCACCAGGCCGGCGAGCCGTCGCTCGTCCAGCGGCAACGGGCCGGGTTCGCTGCGATGGTCGACCAGCTCGAGTCTCATCAGTCCGCGCTCCTCGTGCCGCTCTTCTCCGGCTCGCGCTCCTTCTGCCCCGGATACGCGATGCGCGCGTGGTGGATGCCGGTCAACAGCGGGATGAACGCCTGGCGGATGCGCGCCAGGTCGCTGAGCGTCAGTTGCGACTCGTCGAGCTCGCCGGAGAGCATCCGCTTGTCGCAGATCTGCTTGGTGATCTCCTTGATGCGGCTGGGCGTCGGCTTGGCCAGCGAGCGCGTCGCGGCCTCGACCGCGTCGGCGAGCATCAGCACCGCCGTCTCGCGCCGCTGCGGCTTGGGGCCGGGATAGCGGAAGTCGTCCACCTTGACCGTCTCGTTGCCCTCGTCCTCGAGGGCCTTGTGATAGAAGTACTCCATCACCTGGGTCCCGTGGTGCTGCGGGATGAAGTCGATCACCTCCCGCGGCAGGCGCCATCGCCGCGCCAGCTCGATGCCGTCGCGCACGTGCGAGGCGATGATCAGCGCGGACATGTTCGGGCTCAGCTCGTCGTGCTTGTTGCCGCCGCGACCCGGGCGCTGGTTCTCCACATAGTACTCGGCCTTCTGCATCTTGCCGATGTCGTGGAACAGCGCCCCGACACGCACCTGCAGGGCGTTGGCGCCGATGGCACGGGCGGCCTGCTCGGCCAGCTGGCCGACGACCTGGCTATGGTGATACGTGCCCGGCGATTCCAGCGCCATGCGCTTGAGCAGCGGGTGATTGAGGTCGGAGAGCTCGAGCAGCGTGAGGTCGGACGAGATCCCCACCAGCGGCTCGACCAGCGGCAACAGGAACAGCGCGAACGCGACCGACACCGCGGGAGCCAGCAGGGCCGTCGTGATCTCGCCACCGCCGAGCGACCCGATCTCGCCGACGAGCGAGCGGGTCACCAGCAGCAGGGCGAGCGAGAACACGGTCAAGAAGCCGATGATCTGGTAGAACTGGCTGCGCTTCTGGATGCGGCGGACGGTGACCACCGTGCTGACGCCCAGCAGCGTCAGGGCCAGCAGATCCAGCGTGTCCACGCTGGGCACCACCGCGAGCAGGCCGACCAGCAGGCCGGTGGTCGCGTACCCGGCGCGGTCCTTGAACAGCACGGTCGTCAACAGCGCGATCAGGGCGATGGGTACGGCGAACGCGCCGAGGCCCGGGGTCCCGAGCGCGAACGCGGCCGCGCCGAGGACCAGGACCGCGAACGCAACCAGGGCGATCAGGGTCCGCCACGTCTGCAGCACGTCCCGGAAGTACACCCACGCCAGCCAGCCGTAGACGCCCAGCACCAGGAGCACGCTCAGCAGCCGGGCCGTCACCGCCAGCAGGTGCTCGCCGGTACCGGCCGCCGAGGAGCGGTCCATCCGCAACCGTTCGCGCAGCGCGTCGAGATAGAGCGCCTGCTGCTCGGAGACACGGTCGCCCTGGCCGACGATCTTCTCCCCCTCGATGAAGTCGCGCGCGGTGGGGACCGTCTGGCGGACCTGCTCCTGCTCGAGCCGCGTCTCGGCCGCGTCGTAGATGAGGTTGGGCGTGACGAACTGCCGGGCCAGCCGCGCCGCCCACATGGCGTCGGCCGGCGACAGGCCGGCCCGGCGCAGGGCCTCGTTCAGCACGCCGAGCAGCCGGTCCTGCGTGGTGATGGAGGTCAAGTCGCGCCGGATCTCTGCCTGCTGATCGACCACCAGGACCTGGTTGTACTGCCCGGGCGGGAGCATGTCCGCGACACCCCGGGTGGTGATCTCGCCGAGGGCGGTGCGCATGGCCGCCAGGAGGGTCTCCGGTTCGTCGACCGCCAGCGCCCGGTCGATGTCGGCCGGATCGACGTACGGGAACTGCACCGCGAGGTGCTCGCGCTGCTCCTCGGGCGTCAGGTCGATCATCTGGCGCGCCTCCAGCAGCTTGTCGCCGAAGACCTCCAGACGCGAGAGGCGATCCTGCTGACGCGCCGTTCCGAGCCGCCGGAGCACGGGGGGCTGCTCGAGCACCTTCTGGATGCGCCGCATCTCGACGTCCTGCGCCAGGAGCTCGGCCGAGAAGTCGAACGGGGCGCGCACGTCCTCCTCGGCCACGCTGCCCAGCTCGGGCAGCACGTCCAGCTCGACGCCCGGCAGCGGGGGGAACAGCAGCAAGTGCAGGAGCGCCAGCAGCAGGCCGGCCAGGACCGGCGCGGTCCACGTGCGCGGCGCGGTCGCCGGCTGGCCCTCGCCCGGCGGCTGCAGCCACGACAGGCCGAGGCGGCTCGAGCCGAGCGAGCGTCGGATCATCTGCGCGAAGCGGAGCCACATGTCACTCGTCTCCCACGTCGGCCGGATCCTCCATGGGCTGGCCGACGACCGGTTCGATGCGGCCGGCGTCCTCGAACGCGTCGACGATGCGCCGCACCAGCGGATGCCGCTGGGTGTCCCGGCTGTCGAGCTCGACGAACGCCACCCCCTCGGTCCCCTCGAGGACCGAGCGGGCCTGCACCAGCCCCGACAGCTCGGCCGATGGCAGGTCGATCTGGGTGATGTCACCGGTGATCACGGCCTTGGACTGCTCGCCGAGCCGCGTCAGGAACATCTTCATCTGGCCGACCGTCGTGTTCTGGGCCTCGTCCAGGATGACGAACGCGTTGTTGAGCGTCCGGCCGCGCATGTAGGCCAGCGGCGAGGCCTCGATCACGCCGGACTCCATGTACTTGCCGATGCGCGCCGGTCCGATGAGGTCGGACAGGGCGTCGTAGAGCGGACGCAGGTAGGGATTGATCTTGTCCTTGAGGTCGCCGGGCAGGAATCCGAGCTGTTCGCCCGCCTCGACGGCCGGGCGCACCAGGATGATGCGGTCGACCAGGTTGCGCTTGAGGAAATCCATGGCCATCACGACGGCCAGGTACGTCTTGCCCGTGCCCGCCGGTCCGATGGCGAACACGACGTCGTGGTCGCGGACCGCCGCGGCGTAGAGCTGCTGCCCTGCCGTGCGGGCCCGGATGGCCCGGCGCGCGCCCGTGGCGAACAGCAGCGGCTGCTCCTCGTCGCCGGGCTCGCTGGGCAGGGGCTCGCGCTCCGGACGGCCGGCGAGCAGGTAGTCCACGGTGACGGCGTCGATCCGCTGGCCGCGCCGGACCCGCTCGAGCAGGTCAGCCACGACGTCGGCGATGCGCTGGACCTGGACCGGCGGACCGACGATGCGCAGCAGCTCCCCTCGCGCGGAGACCGTCCCGTCGAACTTGCGCTCGAGGCGCCGCAGGTTCTGATCGCCGGGCCCGCACAGGGCGACCTGGTCGACGCCGCGCAGATCGAACCGCAGCTCCTCGTCGCGCTGGCCGCCAGGGCCGTTCATCGCGGTCCTTCCTCCCCGGTCGGCGGCGGGACGATCCGCAGGTTGAGCTCGGCCAGCTGCGCCTCGCTGATCGGCCCCGGCGCCGAG
>WJIQ01000383.1 GCA_014730255.1 bacterium
CTGCAGCTTGCTGGTCTCGCCCGTGAAGATCGAGGTGCCGAAGCCGAACGACAGGCCGTCGGTGTCGTAGTTGATGTGGTACCCGCCCCGCAGGTGGAACATGCGGTTGAGGGTGTACTCGGCCCCCACGTTGGCGCGCTCCTGGTTGTCCGAGGGATGCGCGAACTCCGTGGCGAACAGCAGCTTGTGGTTATCCGAACGGATCGGCACGAAGCTCGCGCCCACCTTGAACTGCGTCGGCATCTTCGACTCGGTCTCGTCGAAGGTCATCTTGCCGCCCAGGTTCTGGATCGCCATGCCCAGCTTCAGGCCCTTGACTCCGATCCGGTACATGATGCCGAAGTCGAAGCCGAAGGTGTTCACCGCGGTCTCGGCCAGGCCCTCGTGGATGTAGCTCAGGGTGAAGCCGGCCGAGAACTTGTCGGTCCAGAACCGCGAGTAGCTGAAGCCGAAGGTCGACGCGCCGGCATCGAAGTGCTGGCCGTTGCCGTCGGGCTCGTAGGCGGTGCGCACGAGCATCGGATCCAGCCACAGCGACCGGGCCGAGAGCGCCAGGGTCCCCGGGATCGACCGGGGGTTGGTGGCGTACACGATGCTGGTCAGGTTGATGTCCGCCGGCCACTCGACGTGGTTGATGGCGACCTCGTTCTCCACCACGTTGACCAGGCCGCCCGGGTTCCAGAACACGCTGTTGGCATCGTCGGCCACGCCGGTGTACGCCGAGCCCATGGCGGTGCCGCGCGCGCTGGTGCCGATCTTGAGGAACTGCGCGCCGAAGGTGCCGACCTTGGCGAACTGTTCGCCGTGCGCCAGCGGCGGCAGCACCAGCAAGATGGCCATCATCAGGGCAATGCGCTTCATGGTTTCCTCCAGGTCCTTCACTTCGGTCCGTCCGGAGACGACTCTCGCTTGCTGTGCCCTCGCGGCGGGGTTACCGCACCACGACGAATTTGCCGACGAAGTCCTCGAAGCTGCTGTCGTCGGACTCCACGACGTAGAGATAGATGCCGCTGACGACCTCCTGGCCGTTGCGGCTGATGAGATTCCAGCTGATCTCGCCGTAGCCCGCGGTGCCGTCGTGCTCGAGGGTCTCCACCAGATCACCGCTGAGCGTGTAGATCTTGATGGTGTTGCGGGCCTCCGGCAGGTTGGCGAAGCTCACGCGCACCCCCGTGGGGTCGTCGCCGCTGGGGAACAGCTGCTGGAACTCGGCCAGCGCGTCGCGGGTGGCCGGGTTCGGGTAGACGTAGATGTTCGCCCCGTTGGCCTCCCGGTCGGCCGCGGACTGGGCGGCCGTGGCCGGCGTCGAGTCGTCGAAGCTGCTGGAGGGATCGCCGGCCTGGCCGGGCCCCATGATGCGGTACTCCGGCGGCTCGGTGCCCGGGATCAGCTCCAGCTCGTGGTCGGACGCGGTGACCGAGTAGAAGTAGATGAACCCGTTGTGCGCGTCCGGATCGATGTATTCGTAGAACGTCTTCGCCGCCTTGCCGACGATGACGGTGGTCTCATCGCCGGTGTTGGGGTCGACGAAGATGCTCTCGGGCCTGGCGGTGACCGCCCAGAACGTGTCCAGCGCCTCGGGGTAGCCCTGCCACGGCAGCAGCGGCGTGGAGATGGGCAGCGGGTCGCCGTTGGCGTCGAAGAGCGGCGGCCGGTCGGAGTACAGGCCCTCCGGATCGGCGTCCGCCACCTCCTGCATCGCCTGGTCGAGGCCCTCGAACCGCGGGTCGTCGAGGATCACCGGCTCGTAGCGGATGACGTCCAGGCCCGTGTTGCGGCCCAGCGGGAGCATGCGGGTGACGGTCTCCCCGTCGACGTCGTAGTCGACGGCGAAGGAGTCGACGACGTCGTACTCCGCGATGAGCTGCCACAGGTTCGAGCCCGGGCCGTTCTCGATGGACGACCCGAACGGGCGGGTCCAGTTGTCGGCGCGCCAGATCCGGTAGGACTCGAAGTCGATGGCCCCGAGGCGGATGTCCGGCGTGACCTCGCTCTCGTTGTCCCAGTAGACGTGCACCGAGTTGTCGGTCGGCCAGACGCGCAGTCCCGGTGGCGGCGGTGCCATGCCCACCAGCCAGTTGATCTGGGTCTCGTTGCCGTCGATGCCGGTGCAGCCGGCCTTCAGGAAGTTCGGGACCGTCGGATCGTTGCAGTTCCAGAAGCTCTCCATGTCGCTCTCGTCGCACCGCGCCTGCTCCGGCGTCTCGCTCTGCGAGTGGGGCTTCTGACGGAAGCACTCGAAGCAGTTGTCCAGGTTGAACATCGCGCAGGTCTTCTCGCGGCCGGTCTCCGGATCGAGGTACGAGAACAGATCCTCGGGCTGGACGACGGTGCCGTTCTCGAGCAGCCACTGCTGGCTGACGCACGTCACGTCGCCGAAGTCGGGGTAGAGCGCGTCGAAGACCGCGGGATCCTCGAAATCGTCACGGCAGAGGATCGTCTCGCGGCCGTTGACGCCGGTGGCGATGGTGACCGACGGATCCTCGGCACTGGTCTGGTCGCGGATGACGTCGAAGTAGTTGCCGTACCACGTGAGCGCCGCCTCGGCGCAGTTGGCGAGCATGCCGGTCAGGCCGTTGCCGACCACCATGGCCGCCTGGAACTGCAGGTCCTCGCCGGCCTCGAGCACCTGGAACGGACCGGCGGAGATGAGGAAGCGGAAGTCGTCCTCGCGGCCCTCGAGCACGTCGTCGTCCCGCTCCTCGGGCTCGGCGCTGAGCAGCTCGTAGCGCTGGCTGTCGTTGACCGGGTCGCCGCCCTGGTCGAAGGGCGCCTGGCCACTGAAGCGCTGGAAGGTGCGCAGACCGACCGTCCTCGGCGCGCGGATACCCTCCGGGTCGGTGTCGTGCCCGAGGAAGGCGATGCCGAAGTAGCCGTCGAGGGCGCCCTCCTCCGCGGCGTCCCACATGAAGCCGACCTCGACCGGCACCCAGCTGCCGTCGGACGCCCGCACGGCACCGGAGAACGAGCCGGCCATGTCGTCGCTCGCGGTCGAGGTTCCGCTGCGCGGGCCGATGTCCGCGTCGGCGAAGAAGCCGACGTAGATGGAATTGATGTCGCTGACGCCGACGTTGGTGATGGTGTACTGGAAACCGACGAAGTCGTCGACCTGATCGCCCTCCCACTGGTACGCCTCCTGCACGACGCGCAGGTTCATGGGCGTGTGGTCGGGGAAGACCTCGGACGCGAGGCGGGTGTTGTCGTACAGCGTGGTGACCATCATCTGGTTACCGATCTGCGCGAAGTCCTCGTCGATCAGGCCGTCCTCGTCGTCGTCGTACCCGTTGAGCACCTCCTCGTCGATGCGCTCGTTGCCGAACTCGTCGGTGTCGTCGTCGTCGTTGGGGTCGGGTTCGGGGGCGCGACGTCCCGATGCGTCGGGGTTGCCGGGCGGGCGGACAAGCACGCCGGCGACGGCCTCGTAGATCGTGTCCTCCGGGTTGTCCTGGGCGCGCAGCTCGGTCTCGTACTGTCCGGTGGAGACGAGACGCTCGCCGAGGAGGACGCCGCCGACCCACAGTCCGGAGCCCCAGAGGTACTCGTTGCCCGAGCCGGCCGGCCACTGGGCGCTGGGCGCGTCCGAGTAGGTCGTCGCGTTGGAGTAGTGCGAGCCGATCAGACCCCAGTTGGTGAGGTTGACCTGCAGCTCGCCCACGTTCATCACGTAGGAGCCGTCGGTCACGAAGGCGCCGTGCGGGTTGTAGGGCCCGGAGACCTCGTCTCCGAGATCGACCCACGCCGCGGCGGGAGCCGCCAGCAGGGCGCAGACCACCGGCAGGGCCAGCCAGGCCCCGGCTCGTGGTCGCTTCGCGGACATGTTGCTCGTCAGGCTCATCGCCGTCCCTTTCCGCGGCGCCGGCCATCGGCGTCGCGCATCCCCGTTCTAGAATCGCCAGCCGAGTCCCAGCCGGAACAGCCGGTGCTGCCCGAAGACCCGGGGATCCTTGATCGGAATGAACTCGGCAAAGGTGTCGCCGTTGGCGTCCTGCAGGTAGGCGCCCCCGTAGCGACCGGTCTCGGTCAGGTACGCACGACCGGCGTTGCCGGCATTGTTCATGCCCGGGTTGATGCCCGGCTGCGTGCTGACCACCTGATCCTGGTCCAGCAGATTGAAGCCCTGCAGGTAGAGCGTCAGGTTCTGGCCGTACACGTTGATCTGGCGCTGGAACTGCAGGTTGACGTCCAGGGTCGACGGCAGGCGCTCGCTGTTCTCCATCAGGGGGTCCTGGCGCTTGGCGAAGCGATCAAACGGCGTCCACGGGAAGCCGGACCCGTAGGTGATGTCGATGCCGCCGCTCCAGGAGCCGGGCTGCTCGATGTAGAGCTGCATCGACAGCGTGTGGCGCTGGTCCCAGTCGAGCGGAAGCTCCTGGCTGGGCAGGAACTCCAGCCCCTCGGGGTTGCCGCCGAACTCGGTGCTCGAGGCCACGCCGTCGGCGTAGGCGAAGGTGTAGGCGATCTCGAAGCTCCAGTTGTTGCTCAGGCGCTTCTCCAGGGAGACCTCCACGCCGCGGGCCGAGGCGTACGCCTTGTTGATGTACCGCGCCAGCGTGTTGCCCGTCTCCTCGTCGGTGACCTGGGTGGCGGCGATAAGGTCGTAGATGTCCTTCGAGTAGATGGCGAAGGTGCCGGCGAGGTAGTCGTTGAACTGGTGCTGCAGCGCCGCCTGGTAGCTGATGGTCGTCTCGGCGTCGAGGTTCGGGTTGCCGAGGGTGCCGAGGTTGCCCACCACCTCCTGGCTGGCGAAGAGGAACGCGCGGCCGGGGAACTGCACGAAGCGGCCGTAGTGGAAGCTGAAGCCGTCACGCTCGGTGATGGGGAACGCGAAGCCGAGGCGCGGCGAGAACTGCGTCTTGTACTTGATCACGTTCCGGTCGACTTCCTCGTTCTGCAGCTTGATCTCCGCGGCCGACCCCGGCGAGAACATGTCCCAGCGGAAACCGTAGTTCATCACCATGCCCTCGTACTCCCAGCGGTCCTGCAGGTACCACGAGGCCTCGGGGTTGTAGGTGTGGAACTCGTTGCGGTTCGACCCCAGCCCCCAGATGCCGCTGAAGCGGTTGCGGGTCTCGCGCGCGGGCGACGAGATGTCCAGCTGTTCGAGGTCGTTGTACACGAGCTGCAGACCGGTCTTGACCAGGTGCCCCTCCCAGCGTGCACTGGTCAGGTCGAAGCGCATGGAGTAGGTGCGGCTGTACTGCTCGGACCAGTAGGGGAAGTCGCTGGTGGTCACGTACAGTGGATTGAACTGGTCGGTGTAGTAGTCCGAGGCCGCCTGGTAGATGTTGGTCTGGCCGCCGAAGAGGTCGGGCGAGGCCACGCCGCCGTGGTTGTACGCGAACGGATCCTGGCCGTTGACGTTCTGCTTGGTGTCGAAGGCCACGAGCGCGAGCGCCACGGTGTAGAAGGTGGTCTCGTTCAGACGGTGGGTCCAGTGCAGCTTGGTGCTCTGCGAGAACGTCGAGGCCTCGATGTTGTTGTTCGCGGCGTTGAACGCGGTGTAGCTCGTGTCCTCGGCCACGGTGGAGAACTCGGAGTACGGGTAGATGAAGCCGTCGAACATGGGCTGGGCCGCCACCGTGTACTCGCGATTGTCCGCGGCGCTGCGCACCTCGAGGATGGGCATGGTCTGGCGACGGAAGCTGCTGCCCCGGGCCTCGAGCACGATCGCCGGCCGGGCGTCCTGGAGCATGGTGTCGTACCAGGGGCCGTAGTAGACCGGGATCTGCGTGCCGAGGTAGAGGTAGGCGTCGGTGTTCTCGCCGGCGGGGAACGGAATCACCAGCGGCATGTAGATCACCCGCTGCGCGTAGCCCTCGACGCTCCAGTTGGGCGAGTAGCTCTGGTTCCAGCTGCCGGAGTAGGTGTACTCGGCGGTCAGCTCCTTGGTGCCCGACTCGTCGAAGAAGTAGGCCAGCTTGGCCGAGCCGCGCACGTTGTTGTTCTGACGGCGGCGGAAGCTCATCAGGTTGGTGTCGCCGACGTTCAGGTCGAACTCGGGGCGATTGGCCACCGAGTAGTTCTCGCCGTCGGACCAGCTGACGTCGCCGGAGACGTAGAAGGTCAGGTTGTCGATGGGCGACGGGCCGCCGATGCCGTACTCGAAGCGGTCGAAGTTGGTGAACGTCCGGTCCTGGCGACCGAAATCGTCGGTCAGGAACCGCAGGCCGCCCTCGAACTTCTCGCGCGAGCCCGTCTTGGTCTTGATGTTGATCACGCCCGACAGCGCGTTGCCGTACTCGGCGTCCAGACCGCCGGTCACCGCCTGGATGTTCTCGACCGCGAGCGTGGAGACCGAGAGGGTCTGGCCGCCGATGGGGTTGTCCACCGAGACGCCGTCGATCTGGGTCTGGACCTCGCCCGAACGGCCGCCGCGCACGTAGAGCTGGCCGGCGCGCATGATGATGCCCGCCTCGCGCGAGAGGGCGTCCTCGACCGAGTCGATGGCGTAACGCTCGAACTTCTCGCTTGAGACGTCGCGGGTGCTGGTGGCGTTCTTGACCTCGACCATGTACCGCGCGGCATCGACGTCGAAGGCCTGCAGCGTCTCGACGATGGTGACCTCGAGGACGAATTCCAGTTCCTCGGTCTCCCCCGGCTGGAGCTGGACCGTCTTCTCGGCCGGTTCGTAGCCGAGGTACAGGACCTGGATCGTGTAGGTGCCGGGCTGGAGGCCGCGGAAATAGAAGGAGCCGCCACCGAGCGACATGGTGCCGCGGGTGGTTCCCTTGATGATCACGTTGGCGTAGTCGAGCAGATCGCCGGTCTCACCATCCTTGATGGTACCCTTGATGACTCCCGGTGTCTCCTGGGCCACGGCTTCGCCGGGACTCGCGAGGATGGCAGCGACGAGGAGTGTCGATCCGCAGACGATCCGCAATAGACGGAGACGCCGGAGCATGTGGGAGCTCCTTTCCAGGGAACCAATTCGGCCGTTCCCGGGGCCCAAGATCATCCCCCTGGACGATCGATCAGACCGCGAGATGCTCGCGACGAACTTGGTACCGGCTTCGATCCGGCTCGTGTGGGGGAACCGGAGAGCGCTTCGGCAGAATCCCGCTTGGGGCATGGCGAAACGGCCGTCAACGCCTCCGAACCAGCAACCGTTGGCTAAATGTAGAGATCGGGTAATGGCGTGTCAATAAATTGCTACCGCGCGCGAGGGGCCACGACCGGACAGCGCAGGAACCGGCCATCGGCGAGCTCGAGAAGGGGCGGGACACGCCGTCTGCAGGCGGGTTCCACGAGGCCGCAGCGGGAGGCGTACGGGCAGCCGCCCCCGGGATCCGCGACCGGATCGACCGGGGTCGCCGACCGCAGGCGATGGCGGTCGAGGCGGGCGGGCGCGGCGGCGGCCAGGTCGCACGCCAGCGGATGCCTCGGCCCGTCGTGCCGCCCCGGCCGGTAACGCTCGACCACGAGGCCGGCGGTCATGACGACGACCTCGTCGCAGATGGTGGCCAGGAGATCGACGTCGTGCGAGACCACGAGCAGGCCCAGGCGATGCTCGGCCTGCACGCGGGCCAGCAGATGCAGCAGCTGACGGCGGCGCTCCGGGTCGAGCGAGCTGGCCGGTTCGTCGGCCAGCAGGTACTGCGGCTCGACCGCCAGGGCGCGGGCGATCTGGACGCGTTGCCGCTGTCCGCCCGACAGCGCGGCCGGCCGACGCCGGGCGGTCGCCTCGTCGAGATCGACCTCGGCCAGCAGTCCACGGGCGCGCGCGAGCGCCGTGGCGCGATCGCCGACCAGGGCGGCCGCCTCGACGACGGCCGCGAATGCGGTCTGCTGCGGGTCGAGAGCGGCGGCGGCGTCCTGGCTCACCAGCTGCACGGCCCGCCGACGCGCGGCCGCCGACCCCATGGCGCCGTCGACCGGCCGGATCGTTCCGTGGCTCGGCCGGATCCAGCCGGCCATCGCGCGCACGAGGGTCGTCTTGCCCGCCCCCGATTCGCCCACCACGCCGACGGTCGCTCCCCGCAGCACGCTCAGACTGACCCCGCTCACCAGCTCCCGGCGTCCCCGGCCGCGCCCGGCGGTGACCGTCACGTCGTGCACCTCGAGGCGGCCTCCGGCGGGCGGCGGTGCGCCCGCCGGCGCCTGCACGCTCGCGGCCGACGCCACCGGCGCCGGCAGCGTCACCACCCGGTCGGCGATCAGGGGCACCAGATCACGGTCGTGGGTGACGAGCAAGAGGCCCAGTCCGTCGTCGTGGACCAGCGCGCGCAGGATGGCGACGAGCTCGCGCTGCACCGGCAGATCCAGCGCGGTGGTCGGCTCGTCGGCGAGCAGCGCGGCCGGCCCGGCGGCCAGGGCGGCGGCCAGGTTGGCGCGCTGGCGCTGACCCCCGCTCAGCTCGTGGGGATAGCGTCGGTCGAGCCCCAGCGAGGCGGGTAGCTGGGCGCGATCGCAGGCGTGGGCCGTGGCCTCGGCCCGCCGCGCGGCCGACCAGTCCGGATGATGCAGGGCGACGACCTCGGCGATCTGATCGCCGATGCGCCGCACCGGATCGAGGGCATGGCGGTGATCCTGCAGGACGAGTCCGAGCTCCGGCCCGCGCAGCGCATGCCAGCGTCGCGGGTCGTTCGTGAGCTCGCGGCCGCGCCATCGGATCCGGCCCTCGCAGACCGCGCCCTCGGGCAGGAGATCCAGCAATGCGCGGCACAGGGTGCTCTTGCCGCAGCCGGACGGGCCGACCACCGCCACGCACTCGCCGGCGGCGAGGTCCAGGTCGACGCCATCGAGCGCCGGCGCGTCGGCACCGGCGTGCGTGACGCGGAGGCCGCGCACGGTGAGGAGCTCAGGCGGCGGCACGCTCGTCCACCTCCCCCCGGCCCTCGACCCAGTGCCGCGCGCGCAGACCGTCGGCGAGCAGATTGTACGCCAGGACCGTGGCGGCGATGGCCAGCCCCGGGAACGCGGTCAGCCACCAGGCTTCCAGCAGGTGGGCACGCCCCTGGGCGATCATCGAACCCCAGGTGACCAGCGGCTCCTGGGGGCCGAGCCCCAGGAAGCTGAGGAACGACTCGACCAGGATGATCTGACCGATGCGCAGCGCTCCGGCGACCAGGACCA
Source organism: bacterium (assembly GCA_014730255.1). GTDB lineage: Bacteria > Krumholzibacteriota > Krumholzibacteriia > LZORAL124-64-63 > LZORAL124-64-63 > Glo-17. The sequence continues at coordinate 9,073 of WJIQ01000383.1, forward strand.
CCGGCATCAGGTTGGGCAGCACGTGGCGGACGACGAGCTGGATCGACGTCAGCCCGAGCCCGCGGGCGGCGGCCACGAACTCGCGATCGCGCAGGGCCAGCGCCTCGGCCCGCACCAGGCGGGCGACGTCCATCCACGAGACGACGGTCAGGACGGCGATCAGCAGCCCCAGCGACGGACGCGAGACCGCCACCAGCAGCAGTGCGAGGTACACGCCAGGGAAGGCCAGGAAGAGATCGATGATCGCCGTGAGCCCCGACCGCACCGCCCGGGGCCCGAGCCCGGCGCCGAGGCCCATGGCCGCGCCGAGGACGGTCGCGAGCAGCGTGCTGACCCAGCCGACGAGCAGGGAGGCGCGCCCCCCGTGCAGCACCCGTGCGAGCACGTCGCGACCGAGCGTGTCCGTCCCCAGGGGATGGGCGAGCGAGGGCGGCTCGAGGGTGCGGCCCACCGGGCCCAGCGTCGACGGATCGCCCGGGGCGATCACGCCGGCGAGCAGCGTCAGCACGATGCCCAGGACGGCGAGGCCGAGGCCGAGCCTCAGCTCGAAGCTCGCCGAGGCGCTGCGTCCCGGTCCGGCCATCAGCGCACCTCCGGCCCGGCGCCGTCGAGACGGAGGCGCGGGTCGGCCCAGCGGGCGAGCAGGTCGGCGACCAGCGACCCGACGCAGACCATCACCGCGACCACGGCGGTCGTCGCGATGATCACCGGGTAGTCGCGGGCGAGCAGCGCCTGCACCGCGACCCGCCCGAGCCCGGGCCAGGCGAAGACCTCCTCCACGGCCACCGCCCCGCCGACGAGCCGGGGCAGGTTCACGCCGATCCAGGTGACCACCGGCAGGGCCGCCGCCCGCAGGCCGTGGCGCCAGACCAGACGCCGCTCGGGAACTCCACGGGCGCGCGCGGCCAGCACCCACTCGCTGGCCAGGACCCGGGCGAGGCTCGTGCGCGTGAACCGCGCCGTGACCGCGAAGTTGCCCAGTCCGAGGACCAGCATCGGCAGGACCAGGTGATGCAGCGTGTCGAGCAGGCGCGCGCCTGCGGGCAGCCAGGCCGCATCGGGCGCCTGCATGCCCCCCGTAGGCACCCAGCCCAGGCCGCGGGCGAACACGAGGATCGCCACGAGGCCGAGCCAGAAACTGGGCAACGAGTAGAGCACGAGTCCGCCGACGTTCAGCGAGCGCGACCGCCAGCGATCCGGGTACCGCGCCCCGGTCACGCCGACCGCGATGCCCACCAGCAGCTCGACGAGCAGCGCCGAGACGGTCAACAGCAGGGTGTTGGGCAGGGCGTCGGCGATGACCTCGACGACGGGCCGCTGCTGGCGAAGGCTCATGCCGAGGTCGCCGCGGGCGACGGACGCGAGCCACCGGCCGTACTGCACGAGCAGGGGTTCGTCCAGACCGAGCCGCTGCCTGACCAGCTCGCGGGCCTCGCCCCCGAGCTCCGGCTCGACGATCAGTTCGACCGGATCGCCGGGCATGATCCGCACGAGGAAGAAGACGACCGTGAGCAGTCCGAGGACGAGCGCCACGGTGTGCAGCGAGCGCGTGAGCAGATAGCGCGGCAAGGGGAGCCTTTCGAGCGGGACCCGGCGAAGCCTCGAGCCGTCATCGGATACTAGGGACCACGCTGCGGCGCGGTCAAGCCCGGCCGGGGGCGTGCAGCATGCAACGTCGACTACGGGTTATCGTGCATTCCAGTCCATCGAGGCGGTCGATCCAGGTCATCGATCCTTCCCCGTCGTGCCCCGTCGTTCCCCATGATTCCCCATCGTTTCCCGCGAGGGTGCCCCGTGGCCGTCCTTGCCTCGTGGTACGGGACTTTCTGGATCGGACGGGTGAGCTGGATTCCGCCCCTGGCCTGGAGGTCCGTCATGACCCGTCCGCCCCGCCCCCCGCGACGTCGCGCGGTCCCGATCGGCCTGATCGTGGCCACGGTCGGTTTCCTGCTCGCCGGCTGCGAGATCGTCGAGCCGAAGATGCCGCGCTACACCACCAGCCTGGACGTCCCGCTCGGCCAGGAGCGGCTGGACATCATCGACGTGATCGACGACGAGGACTACCTCGTGGCCATGCCCGACAGCACGCTCGGCTTCCACGTCGACGGCGACCCCGACACGGTCTCCCTCGACTTCGACCTCGGCGCCGACGTCGAGCCGCAGAGCGTCCGCGGCGAGCTCGGCACCTTCACCCTCGGCGTGGCCTCGCCGCCGGGCTTCGACTTCGCTCTGGTCGACCTCTACCCCGAGGCGGCCGCCCTCGACGGCCTGACGACGCCGGTGCCGGAGTTCGCGTTCGGCGACGTGAGTCCCACCGAGGACCTCGCCGACGTCGAGAGCGCCACCGTCGCCTCGGGCACGCTCACCGTAACGGTGACGAACGGCCTGCCGGTGCCCGTCTCCGCCGACGCGGGCGACCATCGCCTGACGCTGATCCTCTTCTCCCCGGCCACCGACGACACGGTCGTCACGCTCGAGTTCGACCCCATCCCTGCCGGGTCGCAGGCGACCCGGGTGGTCGACCTCGCCGGCGCGGTCCTGCCCGGCGCGCTCGCCGCGGCCATCGACGGCGGGTCGCCCGGCTCCGGTGGCGACCCCGTGCTCGTCGACGCCGGCGTGAGCATCGGCGTCGAGGCCGCGTTCTCCGACCTCGAGGTCTCCGCCGCCGAGGCGGTGCTCGACGCGCAGGAGTTCTCGACCAGCTTCACCACCGAGCTGCCCGCCGACTACGAGGTCGTCCGCGCGATCATCGCCAGCGGCGAGGTCACCCTGTCGGTGGTCAACGAGATGGCCATCCCCTGCCAGGCCGTGGTCGCCTGGCCCGAGGTCGTCGACCTCGACGAGCAGCCGCTCGAGATCGTGCTCGACCTGCCGCCCTTCTCCCGGGACGAGACGACCGTCGATTTCGGCGGTCACGTCGTGCAGGCGCCCGGCGGCGCGCTGCTGACCGAGCTGGGCGCGACGGTGACGGTCACCAGTCCGGGCAGCGGCGGCCAGCCCGTCTCGCTCGCGGCCGACCAGGGCATCGAGGCCGAGCTGGACGGCGGGCGCATCGCGTTCGGCAGCGTCACCGGCACCGTCCCCGCGTTGAGCTACGATTTCGATCCCATCGCCGAGCAGATCGACCTGCCCGACGAGATCGACGGGCTGAGCCTGACCCGCGCAACCATGGTGCTCTCGCTCACGAACACCGCCGGCCTCGGCGCCGAGGCCGCCCTCGCAC
>WJIQ01000384.1 GCA_014730255.1 bacterium
CATCCTCTACTCCTCGGGCACGACCGGCCTGCCCAAGTGCATGGTCCACTCGGTCGGCGGCACGCTGCTGCAGCACCTCAAGGAGCACCGGCTGCACACCGACCTCGGGCCGGACGACCGGCTCTGCTACTTCACGACCTGTGGCTGGATGATGTGGAACTGGCAGGTCAGCGCACTGGCCTCGGGCACGACCATCGTGCTGCACGACGGCGCGGCGATGCATCCGAGGACCGTCCTCTGGGACCTCGCCGCCGCGGAGAAGCTGACCGTGCTGGGCGTGAGCGCGCGTTACCTCGCCGCCTGCGAGAAGGAGGGGCTCGCACCGGCGCGGACCCACGACCTGGGCGCGTTGCGCGCGGTCCTCAGCACCGGCTCGCCGCTGACGCCGGAGAGCTTCGACTACGTCTACCGGGACGTGAAGTCCGACCTGCAGCTGAGCAGCATCTCCGGCGGGACGGACATCGTCAGCTGCTTCGCGCTGGGTCACCCCGCCCGTCCGGTGCGGCGCGGCGAGCTGCAATCGGTCGGCCTCGGCATGGCGGTCGAGACGTACGACGACCAGGGCCGCCCCGTGCGCGGCGAACCGGGCGAGCTGGTCTGCACGCGGACCTTCCCGAGCATGCCCACGGGTTTCTGGAACGACCCGGACGGCGCGCGCTATCGCGCGGCCTACTTCGAGCGCTTTCCCGGCGTGTGGCACCACGGCGACTGGTGCGAGCTGCGTCCGGAGGGCGGCGTGGTGATCACCGGCCGCAGCGACGCGGTGCTCAACCCCGGCGGCGTGCGCATCGGCACGGCCGAGATCTACCGCGTGGTCGAGCAGTTCGACGAGGTCCTCGAGTCGCTGGTGACCTCGCAGGACTGGAACGGCGACCAGCGGGTCGTCCTGTTCGTGCACCTGCGCGACGGGCTCGAGCTGGACGAGGACCTGCGCGAGCGGCTGCGGGCGCGTATCCGCCGCGAGGAGACGCCGCGCCACGTGCCGGCGAAGATCGTGCAGGTGCCGGCGGTCCCGCGCACCATCTCGGGCAAGATCACCGAGCTGGCCGTGCGCCGGGTGATCCACGGACAGGACGTGCCCAACCGCGACGCCCTGGCCAATCCGGAGGCGCTCGACCACTTCGCCGACCGGCCCGAGCTGCGCGACTGATCGCCGCCGACGCGTCGATCCTGGACCTGGCCGGCGGCGAAGAGCCGATCTCCCGATTGCAGTCTCGCCGGATGCCGCATAGGCTCGCTCGAGTCACCTGGACCGAGATACCGGTGCGGACGGATCAGTCTGGTTCGTCGAGAGGTTGCGCGCATGACGTCACGGGCGATGATCGCCGTCGTGATCCATGGCCTCGTGGTCGTGTTGGCTGTCTCGCATGCGGGAGCGGCGCTGATCGCATGCGGTGCCTTCGACCCTGCCCTGGCCGTCGCGATGGGGCTGGCCGCAACCGCGGTGCTGGCCTGGCTGGCGCGCGGTCCGCTTGGCCGCACCTGGGGTGGTGATGTGGGGTGGCACGACCGCGTCGGTCGCGACCTCCTGCTCCTGCTGGCCGTGGCTCTCGTCTTCCGTTACGCGCCGCTGCCCGAGTTCGCCGGCGGCCGCGATGACGGCGTCTACAGCAATATGGCTGCACACCTGATGCATGCGTCGTCACCGCGGCACAGCGACCCCACGCTGGTGGCGGTACCGGACGACGCCCGGGACGTGTTGGCGGCGCCGGTACACGGTAGCGTGCGCTTCGACCGCGAACCGGCGCGCGAGCGGGCGGGGCGGCTCGAGGGACTCTACCTGCCCGGCGTGTACATCGCCGACGCGAGTTCAGCGACCTATGTGTTCCAGTTCCTGCACGTCCACCCGGTCTGGATGGCGATCGTTGGCCAGTTCGCCGGAACCGCGCGCATGGGACATGCCGTCGTGGGCTTCTCTCTGCTCTCGGTGGGAGCGTTCTATTTGTTGCTGCTGGCATTGACGGGGCGCCGCGGTTGGTCGCTGATGGGCGGCCTGCTCCTGGCCGTCAACCCCTTGCACGCGTACTTCGCGCGGAACTCGGCCAGCGAACCGGTGGCCCTGTTCTTCAACCTCGCCCTGCTCTTGATGCTCGTCTGGGCATGGCGTCTGGCCACCGATGCGGGGCAAAGGCGTCTGCTAGCGGGATTGGCGGTGGCGTCGTTCTCCGCCTTCTGTCTGACCCGTATCAACGGGTTCTTCCTGTTTCCCTTCCTCGTGGTGGCGGCCGTCGATGCGGTCAGTCGGATCGACGATGGTCGAGGGCGACGGCTCGTCGTCGCGACCCTCGTCGGTTTCGCGGTCGTCTTCATGCTGAGCGTCATGTACCTCTGGCACACCAGCTACCCGTATGCCATCGAGCAATACCGCAAAGTGTTCGCGCCGTTGCTCGGCGAGCGCTGGGACGGGCGGCTGCCGTGGGTGCTTCTGGTGAGCGCGGTCCTGGTCGGCGTCTTGCTCGCCGTGGCCGCGCGCCGACATGGTGCGGGTCGCTGGGTCCAGCGCGCGCGGCCCTGGTTCGGACCGGCGGCCTCGGCCGTGATGCTCGTCGGACTGGTTGTCCACGCCCTCAAAGTCCATCAGCTCGCCACCGGAGAGGTTGCCGATCACGTGGGCTACGTCGCGCGTTACGGGCTGGCGGGACTCGGTCTCCAGAGCGTGAAACATGCGAGCCTGGTGAACGTCGCGGTCTACGCCTCGCCGCTGGTGCTCGGCCTGCTGGTATGGGAGCTTCTACGCTGGGGTCGGCGAGGGCACGAGCGATCGCTCGTCCTGTTGCTCCTGGCCGGGTACTTCGTCTACGCGGCCGTCCTGCAGTGGGTGCTGCCGTACCAGTTCTACTATGGACGGTATCTTCTGTCAGCCGTGCTGCCCTTCATGCTCCTGGTCGTGATCGTGGGGGCGGCCGACGGATGCGCCGACAGACGTGCCGACGGCGTGCGACGGGTGGCGGTCGTCCTGGCGTTGGTCTGGTGCACGATCCTCTCGGTCGTGCAGCTGCGCTTCGATGATGACGGTGCCCTGCTCGCCGGTCTCCGCGAGGCGACCGCCGACGTGGCGAGCCGCGACCTCTTGCTGCTCGACGATCGGGTCGTCGCGGCGACGACCTACACGCTGCCGTTGATCTACACCCTCGACCACAACGTCTGGAGTTACGGAAGCGATGAGCACCTGCGCGAGCTCCTGGACCTTGCTCGGGACCTCGGGGGTTACGACCGGATCTGGGTGGCGACCGGTCCGGTCGCGCCGGCCTGGTTCGAGCCCGTGCGGTCGGTCGAGTTCCACTGGTCTCATCCGCGTCATGCGGCGCTCATGCCGCTCACGGAGCGGAAGCAGAAATGCCGGTTCACGCTGTATCGCGTGGCGACGGATCGCGATCCGGCCGGGCAGGCACTGCTTGTAGCCCGGCGCCCGGCGCCCGGTGTGGCCGTTCGCGGACTGCATGGCGATGGCGTGTGGACCGGCGAACGGCTCGCGTTACGGTTTGCCGCGCCGGTTCGCGACCGGTCGACGCTGGTGATCGAGCGCCATGGCTGGCGACCTACGGTGAGCCGCGACGACCTCGACCACATCACCATCGTCCTGAACGGGCAGACGCTCGAGCGACAGTCGACCACCGACCAGGGTAGCACCTGGTCGGTGCCGCCGGGCGCGCTCGTCGCGACAGGTAATGAAATCGTGATCACCGTCCCGACCTTCGTGCCGGCCGACGTGATCGCCGGGAGCGGCGATCGCCGCGAGCTGGGGCTCGACCTCGCGAGCATCGTGCTGCGCTGAACGTGACGTAGGCTGGAGGAGCGAGATGAAGCTGATTATCCAGATCCCGTGTTTCAACGAGGAGGATGCGTTGCCCACGGCCCTGGAGGCGTTGCCCCGGTCCGTGCCCGGGATCGACGTGGTCGAGTGGCTGATCATCGACGACGGCAGCGTGGATCGCACGGTGGAGGTGGCTCGAGCCTGTGGCGTCGACCATGTCGTCTCGCTGCCGCGGAATCGAGGTCTGGCGTTCGCCTTCACCTCGGGTCTGGAGGCCTGTCTGGCTCGGGGCGCGGATGTGATCGTCAACACCGACGCCGACAATCAGTACTGCGCCGACGACATCCCGAAGCTCGTGGCGCCGATCGTCATGGGCGAAGCCGAGATGGTGATCGGCGAGCGGCCGATCCGCGATATCGCGCACTTCAGCCCCATCAAGCGCTTCCTGCAGCGACTGGGCAGCTCGGCGGTGCGGACGCTCAGTCGCACCGACGTCGGCGATGCACCGAGCGGTTTTCGTGCCCTCAGCCGCGAGGCGGCCATGCGGCTCAACGTTTTTTCGGAGTACACCTACACGCTCGAAACCATCATCCAGGCCGGCCAGAAGGGCATGGCGGTCACTTCGGTTCCGGTGCGCGTCAACGGGGAGACCCGGCCGTCGCGGCTGGTACGCAGCATTGGCTCCTATGTCCAGCGCTCGCTGGTGACCATGGTGCGCATCTTCATCACATACCGTCCGCTTCGCTTCTTCATGACCACCGGAGGGATCGTGTTCGCTGCCGGCTTGGCACTCGGGCTGCGTTTTCTCTACTACTATCTGACCGGCGACGGCGACGGGAAGATCCAGTCGACCATCCTGGCCGCCCTGCTCATGGGCACCGGTGCCTTCTTGGCGGTGGTGGGAGTCGTGGTCGACCTCATCGCGGTCAACCGCAAGCTCCTGGAGAAATTGCAGTGGAAACTCGCGGTGCTCGAGTCGCAGCTGGAATCGGCACGCGACCGGAGCGCGCAGGACGGCGGTCAGGCGGACCGGAGGTAGCCCCATTCCCGCAGCTTGCGCGCCGTCACGGCCCGCCCCTTGTTGCCCTCCTGGGTGAGCCAGCGCAGGCGGAGCTCGTCGCGCTCGTCCGCGCCGAGTCGCCAGCCGTCGCGCGCCCGGAGCCTGCTCGTGAGCTCGTGTAGCAGGAGCGCCGCGGTGACCGACACGTTCAGGCTCTCGGTGAACCCGACCATGGGCACGTGCACCTCGCCGTCGACGCGGGCGAGCTCGTCGGAGGTGAAGCCCCGCTCCTCGCTGCCCAGGGCGATGGCCAGGGGCATGGTCACGTCGAGCGTCTCCAGCGGGTGGCTGTCGGGCGAGACCGACGCGGCCACCACCCGGTAGCCCGCCTCGCGAAGATCCGTGATCGCCTCGTCGCAGGTCGCATGCCGGTGCAGCGAGACCCAGCGTCCGGCGCCGCGCACGACGTCACGGCTGGGGCGGAAGGTGGTCGTCTCCTCGACCACGTGCACGTCCTGGATGCCGAAGCACTCGCAGGTGCGGATCGCCGCGCTCGCGTTGTGCGGATGGTGCGTGTCGACGAAGAGCATGGTGATCCGGCGCGTGCGGTGGGCGAGGACCGCGTCGATGCGCGCCAGCCGTCGGGGCTGGACCAGGGCCGACAGCTCGGCCGACAGCTCGGCGCGCTGTTCCGGCGTGAGCCGATCGAGATGGGGCAGGATGTCCATGGCGCGATGGTAGCGGCGGTCCGCGTTCCGGGCAACGGGCCGGGGCGATTGCCTGCTCACGCGGCGGACACCGGGGGACGCGTCTCCGGGATACGACGAGGGCGGCGACTCGATGGCCGCCGCCCCGCGTCCCGGCACCGGGGAGTCGATCACTTCACCAGCATCATCTGCCGGGTGACCGTCTCGCCATCGGCGTTCAGCCGGTAGAAGTACGTGCCGCTGGACAGCCGCGTGCCGTCGAACAGCACCTCGTGGGTGCCCGCCGGCTGCACGCCGTCGACCAGCGTCCGGACCCGCTGGCCGCGCACGTTGAA
>WJIQ01000007.1 GCA_014730255.1 bacterium
GGTGTAGAGCTCGGGCCAGTCGAGGTCGTCGTTCAGATCGAAGCCCTCGACCACGACCACCGGGTCGGTGACCTCGGCGTGGCCCTCGGCGAGGTAGACGTACGCCACGCCGCTGGCGGTCTGGCCGTCGTACGCGAGGCTCGCGGTCAGGGGCCAGGTCGCGGTGGGATCGGGCACGTCGAGGGCGGCCACGTCGACCTCGGAGCGCGACCGGCGAACGTCGCCGCTGGCGGTGGTCAGGCGCACGCGGACCTCGTGCAGGCCGGTCGCCTCGTAGCGGACGGTGAGCGGCCGGCCCGGGCGCACGTCGCGCCAGCCGCGGCCGTCACCGGGGTCGAGGGCCACGGTGACCGGTTCGTCGGTGATCAGCAGGTCGCGCGGCAAGAGGAAGCGCGTCGCGGCCCCCCGGTGCAGGACCGGGTCGAGCACGGCGGCGGCGGTGATGCGGTGGCGCGTGACGAGGTCGTCGCGATCGGCGGCCGCGGCGGCGACGAGCCGGCCCCCGTCGCGGACGAGGGCGCCAGACGTCAGGGCGTCCGGTCGCAGGCGCTCGCAGGCGAGATCGAGGACGGCGAGCGGGACCATGCCCCGGCCAGCCAGCCCGCGCGTCCGCTCTCGGACCTCGCGGTCAGCCGGCCACGACGGCGATTCGAGCGAGGCGTCCCGCAGGACGCCGAGCAGGTCGCGCCAGCGTGCGGCCGGCACCGGCGGCGCATCGGGGCGCCCGTCGAACACGAGCGGATCGGAGACGGGGACGGTGCGGTCGAGCAGACGGCCGGTGGTGACGAGGCCGGGATCGAGGTCGGCCAGGGCGGCGCGGAGAACACCTCCCGGACCGCCGGTGGCGGCGTCGGCAGCGGGCGCGTCGGCGACGACGATGAGAACGAGGGCGAGGGTGAGCGCGGCGGCGCGGCCACCGTGGCGCTGGCGGTCGACGGACGGGATCATGGCGGCCTCCTGGCTGGGGCGAGCAAGGGACGAGCCCGGGCCTCTCTCACCACGATCGTCGCGACCGATCGAATCCGCATGCTCGATGGCGGGGAGCGCCCCTCAGACCAGGTCGCGCGGGATCCAGCGGTCCCAGCTCCGGCACCAGACCCGCGTGGAATCCTCGTAGGCGTCCAGCTCGGCGCGGACGCGGAAATGGCGGGCGTCGCAGGTGAGGATCGTCCGGGTCACCGTCCGCACCGCCCAGCCGTCGCGCCGGAAGGTCCGCTCGGCCCGCACCTCGCCCCGGGCGGTCAGGGGATCGTTCGCCTGGTGGCTGTACCACTCGCGCGTGTCGCGCCCCACCTCGGTGCCGATCTCGTCGAGGCGCGTGCGGCCCTCGTCCTTGACGACCTCCAGCGTCGAGACGTCCCGCGCGAGGTCGCGGTGGACGAGCCAGGCGTTGCGTCCGGTCTCGAGCGGGGTGGACGCGGCATGAGGCGCGACCGTGGGCTCGCCCAGCGGCCGCAGCGACGCGTCCGTGTCGCGCGGCGGCCGGACCGGCAGCACAAGGCGGCTGCGCGTCGGGCTGACCGCCATGGACACCGGCTCGGGGGCGGGCCAGGCCAGGGGGAAGTAGCTGGTCGACAGGGCCAGCCGGATGCGGTGACCGGCCGGGAAGGCGTGGGCGACGTCGTTCAGCTTCATGCGGATCCGCACCGGCTCGCCCGCGGGCAACGGCTCCGGATGCTCGTGGCTGTCGCGGTGGGTCAGGTTGCGCAGGCCATAGGTGACCCGGGTCGCGGTGCCGTCGGGCGCGAGGTCGCTCAGGCGCGCGGCGAGCATCGCGACGGGCCGGTCGCAGACCACCTCGAGCTCGACCTCCGCGCCGCCGAGGATCTCCAGCCGCTCCGGCAGCGCGGGCGTGTCGAAGACGAGCGCGCCACCATCCTCCTGACGCTGGTCGCCCGGCAGGTCGGGCGCGCCACTGTACGAGCACCACTTGCCCGCGAAGAGGCCGAGACTCAGGGGCGAGCTCACGCGCCGGGATTCGGCGTCCGGCGGGGCGGGGTCCTGCCCCTCGGGCAGGAGGCGGGCGGCGCCGAGGGTGTACTCGTGCAGCCGGATGCGGTCGCTGGGCCAGCCGTCCTCGGCCACCCAGCGTCCGGGACGATCGGCGTACGCGGTGAACGGCTCGATGCTGTCCTGCATCCACGCGCGCAGCGCCGGCTCGTGGTCGACCCCGTTGTCCTCGTCCTTCAGCCAGCGGTCCCACCAGCGCTGGCACTCGTGCAGGAAGTCGATGGCCGGGCCGGGGATCCCGTCGTGCGGATAGCGGTGGCTCCATGGTCCGATCAGGCCCTTGCAGGGAACCTGCAGGCCGGTCAGGAGCCGGAAGACCGCGTTCGAGTATCCGTCGGCCCAGCCACTGACCGCGAGCACGGGGCACTGGATGTCGGTGAGGTCCTCGCAGACCGACGCGTGCTTCCAGTACCCGTCCCGATGCTGGTGGCGCAGCCACGCCTCGAGCCAGAGGCCGCTCTTCTTTAGGCGCTCCATCCACATGTCGCGCCAGCGGTCGCCCACGACGCCGGGGTCCGGCGGCGTGCTGTTGTACGCGAACATGGTCGAGGCCCAGGACAGGTTGTCGCCCAGCAGGCAGCCGCCCATGTAATGCACGTCGTCGGCGTAACGGTCGTCCGTGGAGCAGACCGTGACCACCGCCTGTAGCTGCGGCGGTTGCCGCGCGGCGAGCTGCAGACCGTTGAAGCCGCCCCACGAGATCCCGATCATGCCGACCCGGCCGTTGCACCAGGGCTGCTCGGCCAGCCACGCCAGCACCGCCTCGCCGTCGGCCAGCTCCTGCTCGAGGTACTCGTCGCACAGCACGCCCTCCGAATCGCCGCTGCCGCGCAGGTCGACCCGCACGCCGGCGCAGCCGTGGCCGGCGAAGTAGCCGTGGTCCATCTCGTCCCGCAGGCGCGTGCCGTCACGTAGCCGGTAGGGGATGTACTCGAGGATCGCCGGCACGGGATCCCGCTCGGCGTCCTCGGGGATCCACAGCCTCGCGGCGAGCCGCGTGCCGTCCGGCATCGGGATCCAGGCATGCTCGACCGTGCGCACCTCCCGTGGCAGCTCCTCGAGGACCCGGGGCTGGGGGGCGGCACGGGTCATGAGTCCTCGTCCACCTCGAACGGCAGGACCGCCTCGACCCGCTCGCGCTTGCGGTGCAGCGTCTCGCGGCTGTCGGCGGCCAGGTACATGACCGCCA
>WJIQ01000385.1 GCA_014730255.1 bacterium
CACCAGTGCCGAGGCGGCCCGACATCAGGAAGGCATTGCCTGACGGCCAGCCGACCGTTAGCTTCCCGGGGTATGGAATCCACGGGGCGGGCCCGTGTCGGCCCGCCCGTCTTCATGCTGCGACCTGCGTGGTCGCGCCCCGAAAGGACCGTATCGATGCTGCGACGTTCCCTGCCCCTGGCCCTCGCGGCCGGTCTTCTCCTGCTCACCGGCTGCGGTGGCGGCGGCAATGGCGACGATGGCCAGGCGGCCGGGGCCAGCTCGCTGGACGAGCTGGCCCCAGGCCTGCAGCAGGCCAGCTACGCCCTGGGCGTCGACATGGGCCGTCAGGTGGCCGGCATGCCGGGCTCCGGCGATCACGACGTGGTCATCCAGGGCATGCAGGACATGCTCGCCGACCAGTCGAGGATCGACTTCATGCAGGCCCGGGAGATCATGGCCGTCCATGCTCACGACCACGGCGAGGGCGAGGGCGAGGCGCACGACCACCCCGACACCTGGACCGAGAACGGGTTCGCCTCCGAGCAGGCCCAGCGCAGCTACGCCATCGGCGTGACGCTGGCGCAGTTCGCCAGCATGCAACTGGCCGAGCTGGACACCCACGCGCTCTCCCAGGGCCTGACCGATCGCCTCGGCGGCGAGGAGCTTCTGGTGGCCGAGGATTCCACGCGGGCGATCGTCACCAGCTTCCAGCGCGACCTCAACGAGCGCCTGGCGACCGAGAACCTGCAGGCCGGGCAGGAGTTCCTGGCCGAGAACGCCGAGCGCGAGGGCGTGATCACCACCGAGAGCGGCCTGCAGTACGAGGTCCTGCGCGAGGGTGACGGCAGCGCGCACCCGTCGGCCGACAGCACGGTCAAGGTGCACTACCACGGCACCCTGATCGATGGCGAGGTCTTCGACAGCAGCGTCGAGCGCGGCGAGCCCATCTCGTTCCCGCTCAACCGGGTCATCCCCGGCTGGACCGAGGGCGTGCAGCTGATGACCCCCGGTGCGAAGTACCGGTTCTACATCCCCACCGAGCTGGCCTACGGCCAGCAGGTCCGACCGGGCAGCCCGATCGGTCCGAACGAGGCGCTGATCTTCGAGGTGGAGCTGCTGGAGATCCAGTAGCGGCACGGTGGACCGCCTGCCCATGACGAGGGGCCCCGCCGCCCGGCGGGGCCCCTTCGCGTCCTGATCTCGCCCGCGTCCTGGTCTCGCGCCGGACGACCGGTCAGCCGGCGCTGGCGCGACCGGCGACGACCGCCTCCACGGCCCGCCGGAATCGCGCGATGGCCTCCCGCGTGTTCGCATGGGTCGTGCCGAAGTTCCAGCGCAGGAAGCCCGGCGAGCCGAACTCCCGCCCCGCCTGGAACCCGAGCCCGTGGTCCTCGAAGTGCCGCGCGGTGTGCTCGAGGCCGAGCTCGCGGCAGTCGATCCAGGCGAGGTAGGTCGCCTCGACGCGGGTCATCGACACGCCCGGGGTGTCGGCGACCGCCGCCTCGACGAGGTCGCGCCCGGTGCGCAGGTAGTCGAGCTGCGCGGCGAGCCAGGGCCCGCCGTGGCGGTAGGCGGCCAGCGCGGCGGTGTAGCCCATCAGGTTCGGATGGGGCACGATCATCGCCGCGGCCGCCTTGAACCGGCGACGGAGCGAATCGTCGGGGATGACGGCGTAGCTGCAGGCCAGGCCGGCGATGTTGTAGGTCTTGCTCGGGGCCATGAGGGTGACCGTCCGTGCGGCCGCCTCCGGGGCGATGGTCGCCGTCGGGCGGTGCGGCCGCTGGTCGAGCACGAGCTGGTTGTGGATCTCGTCGCTGCAGATCACGAGGTCGCGACGCTCGCACTCCTCCACCAGCCGCGTGAGCTCGGCCTCGGTCCACGTCCGGCCGCAGGGATTGTGTGGCGAGCAGAAGAGGAACAGGCGCGTGCGCTCGTCGCAGGCCGCGTCGAAGGCATCCCAGTCGAACGTCCAGCCGCCACTCTCGCGCACCAGCGGCGCGGTCTGGAGCTCGCGCTCCATGGCGGTCGGGCAGGACAGGAACGGCGGATAGATGGGCGTCGACGTGAGCACCGCCTCGCCCGGCCCGGCGAACGCCCGGCAGCACACCGACAGGCCGGAGACCAGGCCGGGCAGCCAGACGAGCCAGCCCGGGTCGATGGTCCAGCCGAACGTCCGGTCGAGGTGGGCCACGACCTCGTCCACGAGCGCCCGCGGCGCCCGGGTGTAGCCGAACACGCCGTGGTCGACGCGTTCGTGCAGCGCGGCGAGGACCTCGGGCGGGCTGGCGAAGTCGGTGTCGGCCACCCACAGGGGGATGATCTCGCGGCCGGCGTACCGATCCCACTTGATGCAGGCGGTGCCGGTGCGATCGATGGCCGTGTCGAAGTCGTAGGCTGCGTTCAAGACCGTCCCATCTCCTCGAGCAGGTGAGCGATGCGCTGCGCGGCCTCCTCGGCCGAGCCCACCAGGAACCAGGGTCCGGGACCGCACGCCTCGAGGAACGTCACGCCGGGATCGAAGTCCAACAATATTACTGGGCGTTCGAACCGCAGGGCAAGGGCGATCTCGGAAAGCGTCCCGCCGGCCCCCCGGCAGGCCACGACGACGTCGCTGGACAGGACGTTGATGATGTTGCGCGCCGCTCCCATGGCGGTGGGCAGGACGAGGTCGAGATGCTCGCTGGCCGCCTCGCGTTCGCCGTCGAAGAGCACGCCGACCGAGAGGCCCCCGGCGTCGCGGCAGCCCCGGGCCGAGGCGTCCATGACCCCGGTGGGGCGGCCGCCGCAGAGCATGACCCAGCCGTGCTCGGCGATCTGCCGACCCATCTCGTAGGCGAGGTCGGCGGTCCTGGCGTCGGCGGCACTGCCACCCATGACGCCGATGATGGTCCTGCGCATGCGTTGTCGCTCCCTGGTCGAGGTCCGGGCGTTCCGGGAGGATCGCACGCGCCAGTATTCGGGGCAAGGCGGTTCGGACGGGCCGGTCAGGAGGCGACGGTCTCGCCGCTCATGGTGCGGATCAGATCCTGGCGGGAGAAGACGTACGGCAGGACGGGATACCTCGCCGCCAGCTCGGTCGCCAGCGGCCCCGGCTGGCTGTCGTGCAGCACGCAGGTGACGGCCGGCTGCTGGTCGAGGAAGGGCACGATCTTCTTGATCTGCGGCGCGGTGAGGCTGTTGGGATCGAGGACCACCAGCCGGACCTGATCGTGGCCGGGCTCCTGCTCGAAGTAGTCGCGCAGCGGGAACAGGTGGCAACCGAACTCCTGGAGCAGCCCACCGACCCACTGCATCCGGTCCTGGTCGCTGCTCAGGAAGACGGCCCCGCCGGGCTCGGCGAGGTCCGGCCCGCCGGTCACGTGCAGATCGTCGCTGTCGTCGGCGATCTTCAGGAAGACGCGCATCTCCTCGATGCGCGCGTCCATCCCCGCCAGCGCCGTGCGGATCTGGTCGACCTCCAGGCAGTTCAGACGCAGCAGCCGTCCGAGATCCTCCTCCGGCGGCGGGCTCTCGAACGCGCCGCCGTGGATGCAGGCCAGGACATCGCCGAGCGCGGCCAGGGTGGTCAGCGGCTGTTCGCGGCCGGCCGCCACCTTGACGTTGTGATGCCAGCGCGCCGCCTCCTGCAGCTGCACCGGCAACTGCCAGTACTTCATGAGCCGCTGGCCGACCGAGGCGTGGCTCATGCCCACGAGTTCCTTCTCGGTCTCGATGGGATCGCCGCCTCGCTGCACCCGCTCCTGGGCCTCGCCCCAGGCGTCGGGCACGGCGCTGGCCAGCACCACGTGCCCGATGTCGTGCATCAGGCCGGCGATGAACGCCTCCTCCGGATCGTGGCCGCTGCCCAGGAGCGGGGCCATCGCCTGCGCCCCCGCGCCCGCCGAGAGCGAGTGATCCCAGAACGTCGCCACCGAGACCCCGCCCAGCTTCTTCAGGGCCGAGACCATGCCGAAGCCCATGGCGACGTTCCGCACGCCGCTGAACCCCAGCACGACCACCGCGCGGGTGATCGTCGAGACCTCGCCGCTCATGCCGTAGTACGAGCTGTTGACCAGCTTGAGGATCTTGCCGGCCAGCGCCTGGTCGCTCTGCAGGACCTGGGTGACGTCGTCGGCGGAGCTGTTCTCGTCGCGCATGACCGCCAGCAGCTTCTGCACCGCGAGGGGCAGCTGCGGCAGGTCGCGCATGGCCTGCATCACGAGGTCCTTGGTCTCGGGCATCGACGGTCCTTTCGGGCAAGCGGACGGTCCGAGGCCACCGGGCGGCCTCTACGGGTGATCGGCGAGACGGGGGGAGACTTGAGGATCCGTCCGGCTCAGTCGGCGCCGGAGGGCGGCCCGCCGCGGCGCAGGACCCGGCCGAAACGGTCATTGACCCGGTCCATCAGGTCATCGAGGCGCGCGTCGCGGACGTCCCCCTCGGGCGCGAACAGGGCCCCCTGCGCCGGGGTCGCCGGCTCGAGCTGGCTGACGGTGACCCCCACCAGGCGCAGCGGGCGACCGCGCCGGTCGAGCCGGCGCGCGAGCAGCTCGCGAGCGGTGTCCCGCACCTCGACCGTCGACTGCGTGGCATGCGGCAGGGTCGCCGCGCGGGTGACCGTCGTGAAATCGGCGTACCGGGCCTTGAGCGTGACCGTCCGGCCGCGCAGGCCGTGCTTGCGCAGGCGCCAGGCCACCTTCTCGGCGAGCTGGTCGACCACCGCGCGCAGCTGTTGCGCACCGGCGACGTCCTCGGCGAAGGTGGTCTCGTTGCCCACCGATCTGGCCCGGTGGACCGGGACCACCGGGCGCTCGTCGTGCCCGACGGCGAGCTCGATCAGATGATCGACGTGATCGCCGAGATGCCGGCGCAGCACGGCGCGCGGGGTGGCCAGCAGGTCGGCCACGGTGTGCACGCCGAGGGCCGCGAGCTCCCGCGCGGTCACCTTGCCGACGCCCCACAGCTTGTCCACCGGCAGCGTGGCCAGGCGCGCACGGGCCTCCGCGGCGGTGATCACCACGAACCCGTCGGGCTTCTCGAGATCGCTGGCCAGCTTCGCCAGGAACTTGTTCGGCGCCACCCCCACCGAGGCGGTCAGGCCGAGCTCGTCCTGGATGCGGCGCTTGATCGCCCGGCCGATGTCCGCGGCTGGACCGAAGAGGCGCCGGCAGCCGGTCACGTCCAGGAACGCCTCGTCCACGCTCAGGCCCTCGACCAGGGGCGTGAAGTCGGTGAAGACGGCGAAGATCTGGCGCGAGACCTCCACGTATCGCGCCATGCGCGGCGGCAGGAACACGCCGTGCGGACAGAGGCGATACGCCCGGGCCGTGGGCATCGCGCTGTGCACCCCGTACGCACGCGCCTCGTAGCTCGCGGCCGACACCACACCCCGCCCCTCGGGCGATCCGCCGACGATGACCGGCTTGCCGGCGAGCACCGGGTCGTCGAGCACCTCCACCGACGCGTAGAACGCATCCATGTCCACGTGCAGGATGGCCCGGTCGTCGGACATCGGTCGCCCCCGTCAATCGCGTCCGGTCGCGCCCCAGGTGCCGTACGGCTCCCGCGACAGGCGCGCGTTCTGGTAACGGGGATCGTCGGTCACCTCTTGCCCGACCCACGCCGGCAGGGCGACCTCGGTCCCGGCGTCCGGCAGCTCGACCTCGGCGACCACCAGCGGGGCATTGGCCCCGGCGAAGACGTCGACCTCCCAGACGTGTCCGGCATGCTCGAGCCGGTACCGCGTCTTGTCGATGGGGGTCGGCTCGCAGAGCGCGAGCAGCTCGTCGGCGTCGGCGGCCGGGATCTCGTACTCGAACTCGGCCCGGACGCGCCCCTCCGGACGCCCCTTGATCGTCAGCCAGGCCCGGTCGCCGGCCCGGCGCACGCGCACGGTCCGCTCGGCGACCGTCGTCAGGTAGCCCTGCCGGAACACCTGTCCCGGGTCGGCCTGGTCGCGCCAGCCGTCCCCGGTGACTAGGAACTTCCGCTCGATCTCCACGCCCATGCTGCCCTCCTGGTCCATGCGATCCCACCCTGGCACCCGAGCATAGCGCCCTCGCGCACCACGGCCAAGGCCGATCGCGCACTGGCGTCGCGGCGCGGCCCCCCGTACCCTGGAGCGCGAAGGAGGACGGCCATGTGTGGTCGCATCACGCTCAAGGTGGTGCCCGGAGAGCTTGCCGCGAGCTTCGGCCTGCCCGTCGAGCCGCCGCTGGAACCGCGCTACAACATCGCCCCCACCGAGCCCGTGGCCGCCGTCCGCGAGCCGGCCGGCGAGCTGCGCCGGTGCGACCTCCTGTCCTGGGGTCTGGTGCCGCCCTGGTCGCGCGACCCGCGCATCGGCGCCAAGATGTTCAACGCCCGCAGCGAGACCGTCGCCGAGAAGCCCGCCTTCCGCGAGGCCTTCGCTCACCGGCGCTGCATCGTGCCCGTGTCGGGGTTCTACGAATGGCGGCGGCGTGGCGGCCGCTCCGAGCCGCACTACTTCGCCGCGCCCGGCGATGGCCTGCTGGGTCTGGCCGGGCTCTGGGAGCGCTGGGAGTACCCGGGCGGCGACGTCCTCGAGAGCTGCAGCGTGCTGACCGCGCCGGCCAATCGCCTGATGCGCCGCATCCACCACCGCATGCCCGTCATCCTGCCCGAGGGTTCGTACGAGCGCTGGTTGACCACCGCCGCCGACGAGGTCGACCGGCTCACCGACCTGCTCGTCCCCGCCCCCGACGACGCGCTGCGCACCTGGCCCGTGTCGCCCGCGGTGAACGACGCCCGCGCCGACGGTCCCGAGCTGGTCGAGCCGGTCCACGACGACCCGCCCGATCAGCTGAACCTGTTCTGACCCCGGAGGTCCCCATGGCCCTGCTGCCGCCGCGACTCTTCCTCGACAGCGCCGACCCCGCCGACTGGGAGCAATGGCTCCCCCTGGGGGTCTTCCACGGCGTGACCACGAACCCGCTGCTGCTCGACCGCGCCGGCCAGGACTGCACGCTCGCGAACCTGGCCCGGCTCGGCGGCCGGGCGTTCGACCTCGGGGCCCGCGAGATCCACCTGCAGGTCTGGGGCGACGACGAGGACGCGCTCGTCACGTGCGGCCGCGAGCTCGTCGGGCTCGCCCCCCAGGTCGCGGTCAAGGTGCCGGCCACCGACACGGGGCTGCGAGCGGCTCGCCGCCTGCTGGCCGAGGAGGTCGGCGTGACGGTCACCGCCGTCTATAACGCGGGCCAGGTCCTGGCCGCCGCGGCACTGGGCGTGCTCTATGCCGCGCCGTACCTGGGCCGGATCGACGACCTCGGACGCGACGGCACGGCCGAGGTGATCGCCATGCACGAGCTGCTGCGCAGCACCGAGAACCCGACCCGGCTGCTGGTCGCCAGCCTGCGCGACTGGGACAAGGTGGTCGAGCTGGCGTGGGAGGGACTGGACACGTTCACGATCTCGCCCGCGGTGGCCGCGGCGATGCTCGACGACCCGGACACCGACGACGCGGCCGACGCGTTCGAGGAGGCGGCCCGCCGGCGCGGGGGCTAGCGCTGCAGGTACTCCTCCAGCAGCTCGGCCAGCAGGCGCGGCACCAGCGCCATGGTCTCCGGACGCTCGACGTACGCCACGCGCATCTGCGTCCGGCCGGGGTTGGGCGCCCCCTCGGGCAGGCTGTAGAAACCGGCCATGGGCGCGGTGAGCAGCGTGCGATGCCGGCCGTCCTCGAGGCACCGCCCCTCGCGCGCGCACCAGATGACGAAGTCCAGCGCGTCGAAGTCCTCGTCCACGAGGTTGCGCACGTCGACGACCGAGTAGATCGACGCGTCGGGGCTCGAGACGATCACCCCGGGCAGGAGCCGCCGCGTGGTCTCGGTGACGTCCACGAGCATGGCCCGGTAGTACTCCCGCTGCGTCGCGAACCAGTCGCGCAGCTCGTCGTGGCTCAGGTCGGCCAGCGCACCGAAGATCCACTGTCCGATGTGGTTGCTGCACAGCGCGGCGGTGTTCTCCGCGACGGCGCGGGCGTGGAACTCCGGGTTGTCGGTCACCAGGGCGCCGATGCGCAGGCCGCAGGCGTTCCAGACCTTGCTCGCGGTCTCGATCGAGATGCGCCGGCCCGTGATGCCCGGGACCTCGTCCTCGGTCAGCGACCACACGCTGATGGCCTCGTCGCCGGCGTAGTGCAGCTCGCGATAAGCCTCGTCGCTCACCAGCCACAGCCCGTGCTCGACGCAGAGGCGGGCGAGCTGGACGAGCTGGTCGCGCGCGTAGAGCTGCCCCGTCGGGTTGTCGTAGGGGATGACCACCAGCGCCCCGGGCTTCTCGCGGGCCATCATGGCGTCGATCTGCGCCACGTCGGGCAGGGAGAATCGTCCGTCCTCGCCCAGCTCGCGCGAGATCGAGATCGTCCGGCGGCCGAGCCGCTGCGCGAAGCTCTTGTAGTTGGTGTAAGCGGCGTCGATGAGCATGAGCGGCGACTGGTCCGAGCCCGCCGGCCCGCAGCAGCCGACGACCACGAGCTCCATGGCCTGGCTGCCCCCGTCGGTGATCTGGGTGTGGAGGCCGTCGGTCGCGAGGCCGCTGGCGGCGAGCACGTTCCGGAAGGCGTCGTTGGTCTCCTTGCGCCCGACGGTCGCCGTGTACTGGACCACGCCGTCGGCGAAGGGACTGCCGGGCTCGCCGGCGGTGCGCAGACGTTCGATCATCGCCGGATGCATGGGCAGCGAGACGTTGCCGATGGCGACGTTGATCGCCTCGACGGTGTCGGTGCGGCGGGCGAACTCGATCTGGGCGAGCCGGATCACGCTGGGCTCGCGGGCGGCGAAGTGGGCACTCAGCCTGGCGTCCATGGCGGTTCCTCCATGCCGGGGTTCATGCCTCAAGAGTGGTCCCGGACTCCCGGGGGCGCAAGGAGGTGTGGGAGGGGCGGTTCGCGAGGTCCTCGCTTCGCTGCGGAGTTCGCGAACCGCCCCTCCCACACCTCCTTGCCCGCAACGGGATGCCGGAGCCATCTTGGGGGCATGAACGAGGCGAAGGTGCACTGGCTGGGAAAGCGGATCGCGCGGGCTCAGCGGGAGTTCGGGATGTTCGCGACCGGCGACCGGGTGCTGGTGGCGCTGTCCGGGGGCAAGGACAGCTCCGCGTTGCTGCACGTGCTGACGACCTGGGCGCGGACGAGCGGGCTCGAGCTCGTGATCGGGGCCGTGCACGTGGAGGTGGCGGGGGCGCCGCGGCGGCGCGAGGTGCTCCGGAAGCTCGCCGATGGCGCCGGTGTCGAGCTCGCGTTCACGGCGTTCACCCCCGACCCGGCCGGTCCGGGGCCGGACGGGCGGACGACCCACCCCTGCTTCCGTTGCGGGCGGCTGCGCCGCGAGGCGCTGCTGCGGTTCGCGGCCGACCATGGCTGGACGTGCGTCGCCCTGGGGCATCACCTGGACGACGACGCCGAGACCGTGCTCATGAACCAGCTCTACCGGGGCGAGATCCGCGGGCTCGCCCCGGTCCGGGCGTATGCCGACGGCCGCCTGCGGGTCGTCCGGCCGCTGATCATGGCCGAGGAACGGGAACTGGCCGATCTCGCGCGCGGATTCGCGACCGAACCGTTTGCCTGCGCCTGCCCGGACGGCCGGCCCGAGCCGCCGGACTCGGCCCGCCAGGCCATCAAGGCGTTCCTGCGCTCCCTCGGACGCGAGGCCACCCTCGCCCGACGGCATCTGCAGCGCCTGGGCCAGCGCGAGCGGCGGCCCTGACCGATCACTCCCCCATCACCTGCACGAAGACGCGGCGCTCGCGCGGACCGTTGTCGTGATCGATGACCACGATCTGCTGCCAGGTACCGAGGACGAGCCGGCCCTCGTGCACGGGCACGGTGACGCCCGGCCCCATGAAGGACGCCCGCAGGTGGCTGAAGCCGTTGTCGTCGCCCCAGGTCTCGCTGTGGTGCGAACGCATGGTTCGCGGCCAGAGCTGCTCCAGGGCCTCCTCCATGTCGCGCACCAGGGCCGGTTCGAACTCGATCGTCGTGATCGAGGCGGTCGAGCCGACGGCCGAGACGGTGACCTGGCCGGCCTCGATGCCCGACCGGCCCACGATCTCGCGCACGTCGCCGGTGAGGTCGTGGATGTCGCTGAAGCCGCGCGTGCGGCGGGTGATGAACTCTCCGTGGACCATGGTCGGATCCTCCTCGACCGGGCGGTTCTTGCCGCGTGCTCTCTCACAGGGCATCATAGTCGCTCACCCGAGCCGGAGGAAGTCGCCATGGCCCGACGACAGACCCTCGTCACCCTGCTGCTGCTCGTCCTGATCGCCGGCGCGCTGGCTGGCACGCCGCCCGTGCTGCGGCATCCCGCCGCCGCGCGCGTGGTCGCCATGGGCGACTGGCACGGCGATCTCGAGGCCGCCCGGAGGAGCCTGCGCCTCGCCGGGGCGATCGACGCCGAGGACCGCTGGATCGGTGGCGACCTGGTCGTCGTGCAGACCGGCGACCAGCTCGACCGCGGCGACCAGGAACAGGCGATCCTGGACCTCCTGGACCGCCTGCGCGACGAGGCCGCGGCCGCCGGCGGGGCCGTGATCCAGCTCCTGGGCAACCACGAGATCATGAACGTGGCCGGCGACTTCCGCTACGTCACCGACGGCGGGTGGCGGGACTTCGCCGACGCCGGCATACGGGTCGCGCCCGACGACTCGACCCTCGCCGCCCTCGCGCCGGCCCGGCGGCCGCGCGCCGCAGCCTTCCGGCCCGGGGGCCCCTACGCGCGGTTGCTGGCCGAGGGGCAGATCGCCGCGATCGTCGGCCGCTCGGTGTTCGTCCACGCCGGGCTGCTGCCGGCCCACCTCGACTACGGGCTCGCGCGGCTGCAGCGCGAGACGCGGGCCTGGCTGCTGGGCGAGGGCCCCGAGCCCGCCCTGTTCCAGGAGCGCGACGACCCCGTATGGGCCCGCCACTACAGCGACGAGCCGGATGCCGCCGACTGCGACCTGCTCGACGAGGTCCTCGCGGCGCTCGACTGCGACCGCATGATCGTCGGCCACACCGTCCAGGACGAGGGCATCACCGCCCGCTGCGACGAGCGCGTCTGGTGCATCGACACCGGAGCCTCCGCGCACTACGGAGGCTCCGTGCAGGTCCTCGAGATCACGCCCGACGGGGTCAGGGCGCTGTGGTGAAGGTCCAGGGCCCGAGCGGGCAGGTGAAGCCGTCGACGTCCAGCGCGGTCACGCGCCAGTGTACGTCGTGTTCGGCTGGAGCGCGAGCTGCGACAGATCGAACGAGGTGGCCGGCCCCGTGTAGACC
>WJIQ01000386.1 GCA_014730255.1 bacterium
CGGCACAGCGTCATCCCGTCCATCTGCGGCATCTCGATGTCCGAGACCACGGCGCCGACGTATTCCGATAGTGGCCGCTTCTCCGCTCGCGCCTTCTCGACGTACCCGTTGAGCGCCTCGAAGCAGGACAGGCCGTTGTCGTAGGCGTGGACCGTCTCGTAGCCGCCGCGCTCGAGCAGGCCGGCGACGATGGAGCGGATGGTCGGCGAGTCCTCCGCGAGGAGGATGGGGACGTCCGCACGGCTGGTGACGACGGTCTGCGGCTCGCCAGTCTCGTCGAGCGTGTAGTCGCCGCTGGTCGCCGGGATGATGTCGGCGAGGATGCGCTCCATGTCCACCAGCAGGACCTCGCGGTTCTCGATGTTCAGCGAGCCGGTGAACTTGCTCTGGGTCGCCGCGAGGTAGGGGCTGATCGAGCTGATCGCGTTCCAGGAGAGCCGGTGGATCCGGTTGACGCCGTCGACCAGGAATCCGGTGGTCTGCTCGTTGAACTCCAGGACGAGCACGATGCGGGTCTCGATGGTCTCGTCCTGGGCGCCGGCGTCGTCCTGGGCGCCGGTGACGACCACCTCGTCGGACCCGGGCATGGCGTCGACGACGGTGTCGATCGCCTCGGTGTCCTGAGGGGACAGGGCGTCGATCGCGAGGTCGTGCACCTCGAGTTCCTTGCCGAGATCCACGAGCGTGATCACGCCGTCACGGTAGTTGTAGGTGCCGATGACCGACGTGTGGGCGAGCTGGATCTCCGTCACCCGGTCGGCGTCGAACTGCTCGATGGCCTGCACCTTGAGCACGTTGACCCCGAATCCCTGGCCGTCGAGCTCGAACTCGAGGACCTCGACCTCGTTCGTGCCGGACTCCAGGAGGATCCCTTCCTGATCTCGCATGATTCAGACCTTCCCGATCGGCGGTCGTGGGTCAGCCCACGAGGTGGAGTCGCTGCAGGACCGTCTCGATGATGTACCCTTCCTCGGCGCCGAGATTGACGAACTCGATGCCGATCCGGGTATAACGCGGATTGGAATCCGGTCCGGTCCAGACCACGCGGCCCCGGACGTCGATGGCCCTCCGGCCGTCCGAGAGCGCTGGTAGGGGGATGCGGAGGGAGACCTCGTGCCCTTCGTCCAGCGAATCCCGGGTCAGGAACATCAGGCCCCCGGTCGTGATGTTGACCAGGCGTCCCATGACCGTCTCGTCGACGGCGGACAGGACGTTGATGCGATGAGGGCTGTTGCGTCGTTTCTCGGTGCGTTTCTCGCGTGCCATGTGCTCGCCATCCCTGGGCCGCGGGCGATCGGACGGATCGTGATTCCGACCCTCATATCGTCGCGACCAGGTGGGACTTGATCGTAAATCGCGGAGGTCTCCGTGCAGTGCTCAGGCGGCCGCGTCGGCCGTCTCCGTCGGGCGTGGCGGGCAGGCCGCGACGGCCGGGTCGTCCGCGTCCAGACCGGCGGCGAGCCGTCGCTGTCGCCAGCCCAGATGGATGGCGACGACGGTCCAGACCAGGCATACCGGTACGGCGACCAGCGCGATTCCCGACACGCCCAGGCCGATGCCGGTCAGCAGGTCGTAGGCCCCGGCGCCCATGGCGTCGCCGCCGCGGTAGACGAACGTGTCGATGAAGTTCTTCGCGCGGTACTGTGCGGCCGGCTGCAGGGGCGTGTAGAGACTCTCGCGGGCGGGCTTGACCAGGGCGTAGTTCAGCGTCCGCCGCAGTACCTGCACGCCGACCAGTGCCACGAGGCCCGGCCAGCGGGCCAGGACGGCGAACCCGGCGGCGGTCAGCAGGGGGAGCGTCGCCAGGACCGGGCCGGTGCCGAGGCGGCGCAGCAGACGGCCGGTGACGGTCAGCTGGGTCAGCAGGGTGGCCGACTGCACCCAGATCTCGATGCGCGCGAGGAGCTGGGCGCGGGCGGCCCGGCCGTCGGCGGCCTCGGCGACGATGTTGGCCTGCGCGAAGTACAGGAACGTCGAGCCGAGGCTGTAGAGCAGCAGGAACGCGCAGATCGCGTGCAGGTAGGGGCTGCGCAGGACCAGGCCGACTCCGGACCAGAGCGAGGGGCGTTCCCGTGGGTCGATCGCGGCCGCGACGGTGGGGGCGGCCGGGTCGTCCATGGCGGTGAACCGGCGGGACAGCGGGCCGACGAGGCGTAGCGTCAGCTCGACGAATCCGAGGGAGACCAGCAGCAGGGTGACGCGGCCGAGCGGTTCGACGAGCACGTCGGTGAGCGTCGAGCCGAGGATGGCGCCGAGGGTGCCGCCGACGGCGACCACGCCGAAGACGCGTCGGCCGCGGCGGAAGCCGAGGCCATCGGCCAGAAAGCCCCAGAACAGCGACAGGCTGAACAGGTTGAACACGCTCACCCAGACGTAGAAGACGCGCCCGAGCCACGGCTCGCTCGTGGGGGCGAGGGTCAGTGCGACGTAGAAGGCGAGCAGGTTCAGGCCCAGGAACCGGTAGATCCGCGGCAGGAAGACCTCGCGGCGGCGGCGACGGCTGGCCGCGGCGAGCAGCGGGGCGATGGCGAGCATCGCCGCGAGGGTGACCAGGTACAGGTGCGGCAGGTTGTGGACGCCGCCGGCGATCCCCATCTCGTCGCGCAGTGGCTTGAGGATGAAGTAGGCGCACATCAGGCAGAAGAACATCGCGCCGGCCAGGGCGGCGACGACGCCTTCACCGGGTTCGAGGCCGGCCATGCGGCGGAGGTACGATCGCGACACGCGGCGTCCTTCGGTTGCGGGGCGAGTCCAGATCCTGACGTACGGGATCGTGCCGCCGAGGTTTCCCGGGGGGATCGTCGCCGCGTTGACGTTTGCCCCCATCGCGAGTAGTCGTGTCCTGTTGACCGCCGGCCCCGCCGAGGCCGACCGAGGTCCGATCGATCCCACCGTGTCATCATCCGGAGGTTCCGACTCCATGCCCGATACCAGCACCGCCGCGGCCAGCGCCGCTTCCGGGGCGTCCGTCGATCTGCGCGGCATCCATCACGTCGAGCTCTGGGTCGGCAACGCCAAGCAGGCGACCTATTTCTATCGCAAGTGCTTCGGCTTCGACCAGGTCGCGTACCTCGGGCCGGAGACCGGCTATCACGACCGCGTCTCGTACTGCCTGCGGCAGGGAAACATCTTCGTCGTGGTGACCTCGCCGCTGACGCACCTGAACCCGATGAACATCTGGCTCAACTGCCATGGCGACGGGGTGCGCGACATCGCCTTCGAGGTCGGCGACGTGGACCGGTCGTGGCAGGCGGCGGTCGCGCGTGGGGCGACGCCGCTCATCGAGCCGCATGACGTCGAGGCCTCCGACGGCGCGATCCGTCGCTGCTCGGTCCGCACCTATGGCGACACGGTCCACAGCTTCATCGAGCGCGGCGACTACGCGGGCTTCATGCCCGGCTACGCCCTCGACGAGACCAGGGGCGACAACGTCGGCATCCACTGCATCGATCACGTCGTGGGCAACGTCGAGCACAAGCGCATGGACGACTGGTGCGACTTCTACGAGCAGGTCTTCGACTTCTCGCAGTTCGTCAGCTACGACGACAAGGACATCTGCACCGATTTCACCTCGCTGCGCAGCAAGGTCATGGCGAGCGAGGACCGCGCAGTCAAGTTCCCCATCAACGAGCCGGCACCGGGCAAGAAGAAGAGCCAGATCCAGGAGTACATCGACTTCAACATGACCGCGGGCGTGCAGCACCTGGCCCTGCGGACGGAGAACATCCTGGAGACCATCGAGCAGCTGCGCGAGAACGGCGCCGAGTTCCTCGACGTGCCCGACAGCTATTACGATAGCGTCTGGGATCGGGTCGGCGACATCGACGAGGACCGCGACAAGGTGCGGGACCTGAAGATCCTCGTCGACCGCGACGACAACGGCTACCTGCTGCAGCTGTTCACGCGCCCGCTGCAGGATCGGCCGACGTTCTTCGTCGAGATCATCCAGCGGTGCGGCTCGGACAGCTTCGGCAAAGGGAACTTCCAGGCGCTGTTCGAGGCCATCGAGCGCGAGCAGCAGAAGCGCGGCAACCTCTAGCGACTCCGGAGCGGAGCGGAAGGGCAGACGATGCCGTACTATCACCGTCTCGGCGACATCCCCGCCAAGCGCCACACCGTCTTCCGCAAGAGCGGCGGTGGCATCCACTACGAGCACCTGATCGGCAACCTCGGCTTCACCGGCCTGCAGTCGCTGATCTACACCGTGCGGCGGCCGACCAGCGTGGTCTCCAGCCGCTGCCGCGAGACCCTCGACTGGCAGAGCGAGGACGATCCGGGCCTGCGCATGCGGCATCTGCGTACGCACCGTCTGGAGCTGCCGCCGGTCGATCCGGTGACCGGACGGGCGCCGCTGCTGTTCAACAACGACGTCGCCATGAGCCTGTCCCGTCCGGGCGATAGCGAGGCGCCTCTCTATCGCAACGCCCAGGGCGACGAGATCGTCTACGTGAGCCGCGGCGAGGGGGTCCTCGAGTCCCAGTTCGGCGAGCTGGACGTGCGCAGTGGCGACTACGTGGTCATCCCCCGTGGCATCATCCACCGCTGGCGGCTCGCGGCCGGGCAGGACCCGATCCTGTTCATCGTCGAGAGCCACGGGTACGTGCGCACGCCCAGCCGGTACCGGAACGAGCACGGGCAGCTGCTCGAGCACAGCCCCTTCTGCGAGCGCGACATCCGCCCGCCGTCGCGGCTGGTCACGGTCACCGAGACGGGCGAGACCCCGCTGCTGGTCAAGAAGGACAACGCGCTGCACGAGGTCGTGCTCGACCACCACCCGTTCGACACCGTGGGGTGGGACGGCTTCTACTACCCCTGGGCGCTGTCGATCCACGACTTCGAGCCGATCACCGGCCGGCTGCATCAGCCGCCGCCGGTGCACCAGACCTTCCAGGGCGATGGCTGGGTGCTGTGTTCCTTCGTGCCGCGGCTGTACGACTACCACCCCGATGCGATCCCGGCGCCGTACAACCACAGCAACGTGATGTCCGACGAGGTGCTCTACTACTGCAACGACGAGTTCATGAGCCGCAAGGACATCGAGTACGGCTCGCTGACCCTGCACCCGGACGGCCTGCCGCACGGTCCGCAGCCCGGCAAGACCGAGGCGTCCATCGGCCAGAAAGAGACCAGCGAGCTGGCCGTCATGGTCGACACGTTCGCGCCGCTGCGCGTGGCCCGGGCCGCGCTGCCCTGCGAGGACCCGAGCTACCAGCAGTCGTGGCTGGGAGACGATTGATCGTGGATGCCCGCGCCGCCTTGCTCGAGGGGCTGATCGACTACGCGGGGCTCTTCCCGCCGGCCGCCCTGGATCTGCCCACGGCGCTGCGCCGGTTCGACGGCCATCAGCGGGGCCAGGACGCCATGCGGCTCGGTCGCTTCGTGCTGCCGGCCGCGCGCCTGGACGACATCCGCCCCTGGCTCGCCGGACCCTGGCTGCCCGAGCGGCCGTTGCCGCTGTCGGTGCTCGCCGGCCTCGACGACCTCGCGACCATCGCTGCCCATGCCGACGAGCAGCCGGCGGTGCGCATCGAGGCCCTGGAGGTCCGCGCGCCCGTCGAGGGGACCGACCGCTGGCTCGACGACCTCGCCGGGCGCCTCGCTGTGGCCGGGCTCGCCGACCGCGAGGTCTACGTCGAGTTGCCCAACGGTGGCGACGACGAGGTGCTCGCCGCCCTCGGCCGCCGTCAGGCGACCCCGCCGGCGCGCCGTCTGGCCGGCAAGCTGCGCTGCGGGGGGGTGACCGAGGACCTCGTACCCGCGCCCGAGCGCGTGGCCGCGGTGCTCGCGTCGGCGAGCACAGGGCGCGTGCCCATGAAATTCACCGCCGGCCTGCATCATCCGGTGCGCGGCATGGACCACACCGGCGAGATCCCGATGCACGGCTTCCTGAACGTCTATGGCGCCGCGCTGCTGGCGCACGCCGCCGGCCTCGGTGCCGAGGAGCTCCTGCCGGTGATCCTGGAGACCGAACCGGGCGCGTTCCGTCTCGACACGGGCGGCTTCGGCTGGCGTGACCGGGCGGTCGACGCCGTCCGCATCGCCGAGCTGCGCTCCGACTTCCTGGCGGGCTACGGCAGCTGCTCGTTCGACGAGCCCATGACCGACCTGCGGTCGCTCGCTTTGTTGACCTGATCCGCGAACCCCAACCCCGGATGGAGAACATGGATCCGACCTGCGACCCCGCGCGCACGACCTTCGTCGACGTCCCGGCCGATTCCCACTTCCCGCTGCAGAACCTGCCCTGGGGCGTGTTCTCGCCCGCCGGCGGCGGCCGCCGCTGCGGCGTGCGCCTCGGCGACCACGTGATCGATCTCGGCGTGCTGCAGCGCGCCGAGCTGCTGGCCGTGGCCGGCCTGCCCTACGACGTCTTCGAGCACGGATCGCTCAACGCGTTCATGGTGCTGCCGGCGAAGGTGCGGCGCGCGGCGCGGGCCCGCATCCACGAGCTTCTGAGCGACGACTGCGCCGACCTGCGGGACGACGCGGCCCTGCGCTCGCGGGTGATCCTGCCCCTGGCGGAGGTCACGGTGCAGATGCCGGTCTGCATCAACGACTACACCGACTTCTACTCCAGCCGCGAGCACGCCACCAACGTGGGCACCATGTTCCGCGGCAAGGAGAACGCGCTGATGCCCAACTGGCTGCACCTGCCCGTGGGCTACCACGGACGCGCCAGCAGCGTGGTGATCGACGGCACCCCGGTGCGCCGCCCGCTCGGCCAGATGCTGCCGCCGGACGCCGAGCAGCCCGTCTTCGGCCCCTGCCGGCTGCTCGACTTCGAGCTGGAGATGGGCTTCTTCACCGCCGGTCCGCCGACGGCGCTCGGCGAGGCGGTCCCGGTCGACGAGGCGGACGACCGCATCTTCGGCCTCGTGCTGGTCAACGACTGGTCGGCGCGCGACATCCAGAAGTGGGAGTACCAGCCGCTCGGCCCGTTCAACGCCAAGAACTTCGCCACGAGCATCTCGCCGTGGATCGTGCCCTGGGAGGCGCTGCAGCCGTTCCGTCGCGCGCCGGTCGCCCAGGACCCTGAGCCGTTGCCGTACCTGCGCGGCGATAAGAGCGCCACGTTCGACATCGAGCTCGAGGTGGCCCTCACCACGCCCGAGCAGCGCGAGCCGCACCCCATCTGCCACAGCAACTTCAAGTACCTCTACTGGACGATGCACCAGCAGCTCGCCCATCACACCGTCACCGGCTGCAACCTGAATCCCGGCGACCTCATGGCCTCCGGCACGATCAGCGGCCCGGACCGGGGCAGCTACGGCAGCCTGCTCGAACTCACCTGGCGGGGCACCGAGCCGCTCCAGCTGCCGTCCGGCGAGGAGCGCAAGTTCCTCGCCGACGGCGATTCGGTCATCATGACCGGATGGTGCCAGGGCGACGGCTACCGCGTTGGCTTCGGGGAGGTCGCCGGCGAGGTCCTGCCCGCACGCGAGGGGTGAGCATGGGCGAGGTGCTCTGGCGACCCGACCCCGGGCGGGCGGAGACGACGCGGATCGAGGCGTTCCGCCGCGAGGCCGAGCGCCGCTGGGGCCGCGCGCTGCCCGACTGGGCGGCGCTGCACGCCTGGTCGATCGACGCGCGCGAGGAGTTCTGGACCAGCGTCTGGGAGTTCTGCGAGGTCCGCGCCACCCGGCCGTGGGACCGCGTCCTCGACCAGCCCGACGCCATGCCCGGCAGCGTCTGGTTCCCTGGCGCCGAGCTCAACTTCGCCGAGAACCTGCTCGCACGCACCGGCTCCCGACCGGCGATCATCGCCACCAGCGAGGCCACCCCGCGCCGCGAGCTGAGCTGGGACGGCCTGCATCGCGAGGTCGCGCGCTGCGCCGCCGCGCTCGCCGGACTGGGCGTCGGCCGGGGCGACCGCGTGGCCGGGCTGCTGCCCAACGGACCGGAGGCCGTGATCGCCATGCTGGCGACCGCGAGCCTCGGCGCGGTGTGGTCCAGCTGCTCGCCCGACTTCGGCGCCCAGGGCGTCCGCGACCGGTTCGGGCAGATCGAACCCCGGGTGCTGATCGCCTGCGACGGCTACGTCTACGCCGGCAAGCGCTGCGACGTCCTGCCGACGGTCGCCGGCCTGCAGCGCGACCTGCCGTCGCTCGCCGCCAC
Source organism: bacterium (assembly GCA_014730255.1). Taxonomy (GTDB): domain Bacteria; phylum Krumholzibacteriota; class Krumholzibacteriia; order LZORAL124-64-63; family LZORAL124-64-63; genus Glo-17. Next base: position 8,113 of record WJIQ01000386.1, read on the forward strand.
GATCATCGTCCCGTTCATGCGGCCGTTCCCCGATCTCTCCGGCCTCGCCCGGCGGACGACCTGGGAGACGTGGCTCGACCAGGCGCCCGACCGCCCGCTCGCCTTCGAGCCCACGCCGTTCGACCATCCGCTCTACATCCTCTACTCCTCGGGCACGACCGGCCTGCCCAAGTGCATGGTCCACTCGGTCGGCGGCACGCTGCTGCAGCACCTCAAGGAGCACCGGCTGCACACCGAC
>WJIQ01000387.1 GCA_014730255.1 bacterium
CGACATGGGCACCTGGAGCACGACCGATGGGACCGATGCGCCGCCCACGGACACGCCCGCCGGCGCCCCCGAGCTGCAGCCGATCACGATCGAGATGTCGCCCTACCTCGTGAGCGCCAAGTTCATCGCCGACTACGCGCGAACCGCGGCGTTCCTGGGCGGCCTGGAGCGTATCGACCGCGTGATCGACGTCCGCCGCCTCGCGGTCCGCCCGGCTCGCGACGGCATCGAGGTGGAACTCGAACTGGAGGTTCCCGTCAGTGAACCGGTCTCTTCTTAGGCACCCGGCCGTGATCGGCGGGGTGGCGGTCGGCCTGGTGGTCATCGCCGTCCTCAACTTCCAGACCTTCGCCGCCGGATCCTGGTTCGGGAGCGGCGGCGGCGACCAGGGCGCCGATCATCTCGTCCCGCCCTCCGACCTCGACGACGTCGTGAAGGACGCCCTGCGGTCGGGGACCCGCGATCCCGGCCTGGCGCTGGCCGGCTCGGTCGGCGGACCCGCCGTCACGCGCGACCCCTTCACCGGTGGCGTGGCCACCGCGCCGGTGGCCGCTCGTGAACCGGAGGCCTCCCCGCGTCCGCGGCCGTCGGCGCCGCGCCCGCTCGTCTGCACCGCGGTGATGCTCGGTGGCGAGTCGCCGCTCGCCCTGGTCAACGGCGAGGCGTACCGCGTCGGCGATCGCCTGCGCGGGCAGGAGATCGTCGCCATCGAGACCGACGGCGTGACCCTGTTGCGCGACGACGGGCGTCAGACCGTGCTCGCGGTCGGCCCGCCCCGGGACGGGGACTCCGGCTACCACGTCGTGACCGAGACGCTGACCGACGAGGATCAGGGCTCGACCCGCCTCGCCGGCGACTCCTCAGAAAGGACCGACCGATGAAGGCCCCGAACGCCCACCGCCGCCCGCGGAACTGGTGGACCCTCGCCGTGATCGCCCTCGCGGTCGGCGCCGTGTCCGCCGCGGCGGCGGACACCGTCGATGACACGACCACGCCCGCGTGGGACGCTGAACGTCCGCCGGTGAGCATCGTCACCAACGGCTGGGTCGACGTCCGCGAGATCCTGCGCACGGTCGCCTCCAACACCGGACTCGGCCTGCAGATGGCGCCCGACGTCAAGGGTCAGGTGAACGTGCATCTGGAGCAGGTGCGCCTCGGCCGCGCGCTCGCGGCGCTGCTCGACCCGGTCGACCTGGGCTACGAGATCGTCGACGACGTGCTCGTGGTCTACCGTCGCGGCATGGTGACGCGCTGGTTCACCTTCGACTACCCCGTCACCCAGCGCGAGGGACGTGGCGAGCTGCAGGTCTCCGCCAGTCGCGACGACGGTGGCGGCGGCTCGGGTGGCTCCGGCGGCGGCTCCGGCGGCGGCGGGGACAGCAACCAGAACAAGAGCCACGTCACCAGCACGGCGACGATGTCGATCTGGCCCGAGGTCATGGCCTCGCTGAAGGCGCTGGTGTTCCGCGGCGCCGAGCTGCGGGAGGAGAGCGGCGACGACGAGGTGCGCCAGGGTTTGAGCCTCTCCGACCCGGACGGCCGCAGCCTCGTGGTCAACCCCATGGCTTCGCTGGTGCAGGTGACCGCGGAGTGGGACCGGGTCAGCCAGGTGCAGGACCTGCTCGAGCGACTCAAGGAGTCGCTGCAGCGGCAGGTGGCCATCGAGGTGCGCATCATGGAGGTGTACCTCGACGAGGACAACCAGATGGGCGTCAACTGGCAGGACATCACGTCCGGCGACGTCTCGGCCTCGCTGACCACCTTCGACGCCGCCGAGCACATCAACGACGCCTTCGCGCAGTTCGTGGTCGACACCGACGACGTCACCGGCGTGCTCGAGGCCATCTCCCAGACGGGCGACCTGCGCACGGTGTCGACGCCGCGGGTGACGACGCTCAACAACCAGAAGGCCGTCGTGCGCGTGGTGACCGAGGACGTCTACTACGAGGCCACCGTCGAGCCCGCGATCGTCACCGACGGCGTCGGGACCGAGCCGGTCGTCAACTACACCCCGCGCGTGGTCCCGGTGGGCGTCGTGCTCGACGTCACGCCCCAGGTGGGGCGCGACCGCGTGATCACCCTGAACGTGCACCCGACCATCAGCGACGTGGTCTCGGTCGCCGAGAGCCCGAACCAGGACACGGCGCCGGTGCTGTCGGTGCGCGAGCTGGACACCGTGGGCAAGGTCCGTGACGGCCAGACGCTGGTGATCGCCGGCCTGATCAGCCAGCGGCGCAACCTCGTGCGCACCGGCCTGCCCCTGCTCAAGGACATCCCCATCCTCGGTCTGCTGTTCGGCAAGACCGAGCAGAGGTCCTCCAACATCGAGCTGGTGATGCTGCTGTCGCCGGTGATCATGGAGGGGGAACGGGCGGACGCGGTCGCGCGCGCCGAACGCGAGCGCATGGAACGGCGGCTGGCCGGGGAGGATTGAGCGGCCGGATCCGGTCGCACGGCCGATCCGATCGACGGACACGACGAGCCCGGCCCCCGAGCGGGGGTCGGGCTCGTCGCTTGCGCACCTCTGGATCCGCGATCGCTGGCCTTCGGGCCCTCCGGCCGACCTAGCGGATCGAGATCACCGCGCCGACGTCGTCGCCGCTGACGTCCTCGGTCGCGCCATCGGAGTAGCCGGTCTGCCAGACGCCGTCCGGGCCGGCGCTCAGCACGAACACCTTGTGCCGCACCGTGCCACCGTAGCGGCCGCCGGGGAAGTAGCGGGCGTTCACCACGTACGCGTTGCCCCAGGGATCGAGCAGCTCGTACTGGTCGAGGTACGGGCCCTTCCAGGCGCCGGGCCCGGTGGTGGGCCAGTCCTGGTTGTTCTGGTTCGCCCGGTTGCCGTTCGCCGTCGAATCGTTGTCCGGGTTGTTGTAATACAGGTAGTCACCCAGGCGCTTGGTGTTGCCGTAGGTGCCCCAGTTGTTCGCCCCGGCCTGCGCACCGTTGCCGGTGCCGGTGGGCACGGTGTCGCTGGAGACGATCCGGTCGACGCCGTTGCCGCTGGGGCCGTTGGCGTTGGTGTAGGGCCAGCGGCCGACATCCTTGTAGTAGTTCAGGATGGCCGTGGCGATGGTCTCGGTCTCGTTCTCGGCGCGGCCGATCTTGGCGTCCTCGAGGTGACGGAACACCATCGGGCTGATCGCAGCCGCGAAGATGGCCACGATCGCCACGGCCATCACGATCTCGATGAGGGTGAATCCCCCGCGATTCAGCTGGACGGTGCGCATGGTCGGTCCTTTCTCGATCTGGATGGGCGATCGAGGGCCACCGCCCGGTCCCCGCCTGGTCCTGGCGAGCTGACCGTCCCGGAGCCCGGTCGATCCAGTTGCTTGATTCTCGTTCGGCCGATCCGGACCCGACTTGACCCGAAAATCGCCCCCGCACGCCACCCGGGGCGGTGGCCAAGCCGCGCCCGGCGTCCTATGTTTCCAGCACGATGGAACGCATCGACATCACCGTGACCGGCCGTGTCCAGGGCGTGGCTTTCCGCCACCACACCCGCCTCGTCGCCGAGCGACTGGGGCTCGTGGGATGGGTTCGCAACCAGCCCGACGGTTCGGTGTGGATCATGGCCGAGGGACCGCGCGAGCGGCTGGAGCAGTTGCTCAACTGGGCCGCCGACGGCCCGGAGCACGCCGTGGTCTCGTCCTGCGACCACGAATGGCACCCGGCCACCGGCGATCACGACGGCTTTCGCGTCACCGGTTAGGACAGCTGCGATGAACCAACGCCTGCTGATCGCCGTCGACATGGACGGCACCCTGGTCAACACCGAGGCCGAGGATCGGCTGCGGGATCGGGAGATCGCCGCCCTCGAGGCCGTCCGCGAGGCCGGGCACGTGGTCGCGATCTGCACCGGCCGCAACCGCCCCTCCCTCGACAGCCTCCTCGACCGCAGCGGGTGGCACCCGTCCGATCTGCCCAAGGTGATGCTCAACGGCGCGGTGGTCGACGGGGGCGTCGACCACGGCGTGCTCGCCCACAACGTGGTCCCCAGGCCGGTGATCGCGCGCCTGGTGCAGCTCTTCCGCGATCATGGCACGTTGCCGATGGTCTACGGGGCGGATCACGACGGCGGCGAGCTGCTGTTCCAGCAGGGGGACGTCAACCCCATCCTGCAGCGGTACCTCGATCATCGCCGGGACCGCGTCGGCGCGATGACCTGGCACGGCGAGCTCGCGGACGCCCTGCCGGAGGCGGCGCTGGAGGTCGGCACCATCGACCGCCGCGAGCTGATCGAACCGCTGACCGCGGCGATCCGGGCCGAGCTGGCCGATACCGTGCGCGTGATCAACACCCGCTCGCTGCTGGGCGAGGGGCGCTACTTCTGGGCCGAGGTCTACCACCACGCCTGCAGCAAGGGGACCGGCGTCGAGCGGATCGCCGCGACGGTGTCGCCCGGGCCGACGGCCGTGATCGCGATCGGAGACAACTACAACGACCTGGACATGTTCGCCGTCGCCGACGTCGCCGTGGCCATGCCCGGCGGTCCGGCCGACGTCCAGGCCCAGGCCGACCGCATCGCCCCGGCCGTCGAGCAGAGCGGCGCCGCGGTGATCCTCGAGCAGATCGCCGCGGGGGACTTCGCATGCCCGGCCGGATCGGACGAGGAGACGGCATGACTTCCCAGCCCCGCCCCGACCCCAGGCCCCTCGACCATGACCCCGCCAAGGGCGACGCCGCGCTCGACCCGCGGCAGACCGACGGCGACGCCTTCGAGGAGATGCGCCAGACCGGCTACGCGTTCGTCGATCTCGTCCTGGACTACTTCAAGGGGCTGGAGGGCCGCCGCGTCTACGGACCGGTCTCGCCCATGGGCCTGGACGATCTGTTCGCCGAGGATTTGCCCGAGGAGGAGTCGAACCTGCAGGAGCTGGTGCAGGAGGTGCGGGCCAAGGTCTTCCCCAACACCATGGCCATCGGCAGCCGCCGCTACTTCGGGATGATGAACCCCGCGCCGCTGCCGGTCTCCGTCCTGGCCGATACGCTGGCCTCGGCGATGAACCAGAACGCGGCGAGCTGGCGCCACGCCCCCGCGGGCACGGCCATCGAGAAGCGGGTGATCCGCTGGCTCTGCGATCTCTTCGGAATGCCGGAGACGAGCTTCGGCACCCTGGTCGACGGCGGCTCCCTGGCCAACATCACCGGCCTGAAGCTGGCGATCAACCGCGCCCTGGGCCGGCACCTGTCGCAGCTCGACAACGTCGAGCCGCCCGGTCCGGAGATGGCCGAGCTCACCTTCTACGTCTCCGACCAGGGGCATTACAGCTTCACCAAGGCGGTCGACCTCCTGGGTCTCGGCCGCAATCAGCTGCGGAAGCTGCCCACCGACGAGCTCTACCGGATCGACCTCGAGCGGCTCGAACGGGCGCTCGCGGAGGACCGCGCGGCCGGTCTGCGCCCCTGCTGCATCATCGGCATCGCCGGCACCACCAACACCGGCAGCATCGACAAGCTCGAACGCCTGGCCGACATCGCCGAGCGTCACGGCTGCTGGTACCACGTCGATGCGGCATACGGCGGGGCGGTCGTCCTCTCCGAGCGCTACGGGCCCATGCTGCGGGGCATCGAGCGAGCCGACTCGATCACGGTCGATCCGCACAAGTGGTTCTACATGCCGTTCTCCGCCGGCGGCATCCTGGTGCGCGAGGGCGACTTCCTGCGGCAGAGCTTCCTGGTCCACCCGGAGTACTACATGCAGAAGGTCCAGGCCGGCGAGGACGGCGAGGCGGTCGAGTCCGACGAGTTCGGCCACCGCATCATCGGCGACCCGCGCGGATTCCACCTCGGCGACAAGGTGAACTTCTTCCAGTACGGCGTGGCGGGCAGCCGGCGCTTCAACGCCCTGAAGATCTGGATGTCGCTCAAGCTCGTCGGCCGGGCCCAGTTCGCCCGCTGGATCGAGAACGACATCTACCTCGCGCGGGTCCTGGCGGCCCTGTTGCGGCGCGAGCCGGATTTCCGCCTGCTCGGGCCCAACACCCTGGGCGTGTGCAACTTCCGCTGGGAGCCCCGGAACCCGGACGGCGACCTGCGGTTCAATGACGAGCAGAACGATCAGCTCAACCGGATGCTCCAGGAGCAGGTCGAGCGTGACGGCGACGCCTGGTTCAGTTATACGGTATTGCGGGGCCAGGTGGCCCTGCGCGCCAACGTCGAGAACCGGCGCATCCATCGCGAGCACGTCGAGCGGCTGGTACGCGTGATCCGCGCCACGGCCGACCGGATCCTCGCCAGCCACGGCGGTCAGGTCTGACCCGAACCCGGAAGGAACGTCGATGCGGCGCTTTCGAGTCCTGATGATCACCATCGTCCTCCTCGCGACCACGAGCCTGGCGCTGGCCGGCCCGTCCGCGACCGCCCAGAGCAAGCAGCCACGGTCGACCGCCGACGTCGTCAGCGTCCGGGTCGCCCCCGGTGAGCTCACGGCCGAGCCGGGAGGCGAGGTCAGCTTCGAGGTCGAGATGGACATCGCCGACACCTGGCACCTGTACGATCACTCCTATGCCCAGGACCCCGAGAGCTTCTTCATCGGCGTCGACCTCATGCCGGGCGAGGGCGCGAACCTCGCGGGCTTCCAGGCGACGTTCCCGAGGGGCGAGGAGGGGGAGTTCATGGGCGAGAAGGTGGTCATGCTGCACCACCACGCCGTGATCGAGGTCTCGGTCAAGCTGCCGCAGGACGCCAGCGGCGAGGTGGCCATCCCGTTCGTCCTCACCGCGCAGGCGTGCGACGACAAGATCTGCCTGCAGCCCTCCGACGTGCCGGTGACCGCCCACGTCACCGTCGAGTAGCCCGGCGGCGGATGACCGGCGAGGATCGCAACATCTACATCGGGAGTTTGCCCCTGGACGCCGACGAGGACGAGGTCCGGGGGCTCTTCACGCCGTACGGCGAGGTCTTCTCGATCACGCTGATCCGCGACCGGGAGACCGGGGCGAGCCGGGGCTTCGGGTTCGTCAGGCTGCCGGACGACCGGGTCCAGGCGGCCGTCGACGCGCTCGATGGCCTGGAGCTGCGCGGCTGCCGGGTAAGGGTGAACGTGGCGCGCGACAAGGGCAACCGGCCGCCGCGCCGCCGGTTCTGAGCGATCGCGCCGGTGCTGCCCGGGGTCAATCGACCGTCGCCGGCTCGCGTCCGGCCGGCAGCGCGGCCGCCATGGCCTCGCAGAGCGCCTCGCGCGCGACGGGCTTGCTGACGTAGCCGTCCATGCCCGCATCGAGGCAGGCCTGCTCGTCCTCGCGCATGGCCCGGGCGGTGAGCGCGACGATGGGCAGCCGCGGTCGGCCGGTCTGCTGCTCGAGGGCTCGCACCGCGCGGGTGGCCTGCAACCCGTCCATCACCGGCATCTGGACGTCCATGAGCACGATGTCGATGCCGCCCTGCTGCACCCGCTCGACGGCCTGGCGCCCGTCGTCGGCCATGACCGTGCGGTGGCCGAGGCGGTCGAGCTGCATCCGGATGACCTTCTGGTTGACCGGGTTGTCCTCGGCGACGAGGACGGTGAGCGACTCGCGGACATCACCGGCGGAGGTCGCCTCCCCGGTCGCCGCCCCGGTCGCCTCGGCGGTGGGCAGCGCGATGGCGAACGAGAACTCGCTGCCCACGCCCACCTCGCTGGCGACGGCGAGCTCGCCGCCCATCAGCTGGACCAGGCTCGAGGAGATCGACAGCCCCAGCCCCGTACCGCCGAAGCGACGGGTGGTCGTGCCGTCGGCCTGCCGGAAGGCCTCGAAGATGAGCTGCTGCTTGTCGTCGGGGATGCCGATGCCGGTGTCGCGGACGGCGAAGCGAACGCGCTCGCCGTCGGCGGTCATCGTCACCTCGAGCGTGACGGTGCCCTCCTCGGTGAACTTGAGCGCGTTGCCGAGCAGGTTGATCAGCACCTGATGCAGTCGGATCTCGTCGCCGATCACCTCGGCCGGCACGTCGTCGGCGACGTCGAGCACCAGGGCCAGGCCCTGCGCGTCGGCCTTGACCCGCAGCAGGCTCGACGTGCGCTCGAGGCAGGCGCGGAGCGCGAAGGGCGCACGCTCGAGCTCGAGCTTGCCGGCGTCGATCTTCGAGAAATCGAGGATGTCGTTGATCAGCGCCAGCAGCGAGCGCGCCGAGCCATGCACGGTGTCCAGGCACTGGCGCTGGTCGTGGTCCAGGTCGGTCTCGAGCACCAGCTCGGTCATGCCGAGCACCGCGTTCATGGGCGTGCGGATCTCGTGGCTCATGTTGGCCAGGAACTCGCCGCGCGACCGGTTGGCGGCCTCGGCCTGCTCCATGGCGCGCCGGAGCTCGGCCGTACGGTCGCGCACCTCGGCGGCCAGCTCGGCCTCGCGCCGGGCCTGCGCGCGCTCACGATGCCGGACCCAGCTGATCACCAGCAGGGAACCGGCGACGGTGAGCAGGCCCCAGAACCAGGCGGTCTCGAACACGTGGGGCTCGAGCTCGAAGGCGAGCGCGGCCTCGGAGTGGCCATGCTCCCCGGTCGCGTCGGTCACCTGTACCCGGAACCGGTACTCGCCGGGCGGGATGTTGGTGTACGTCGCCACCCGCTGATGGCCGGCGAGGGTCCACGAATCGTCATAGCCCTCGAGCCGGTAGCGGTAGCGGACCTGGTCGGGCTCGTCGAGGGTGATGGCGGTGTAGGCGAAGGAC
>WJIQ01000388.1 GCA_014730255.1 bacterium
CCCCCCCCACCCCCGGTGACCGCGAGCACCCCTAGACGTCGAACTTCACCCCCTGCGCCAGGTGGACCTCGCCGCCGTAGTTGATGGTGTTCGTCTGCCGGCGCATGTAGGCCTTCCAGGCGTCCGAGCCGCTCTCGCGACCGCCGCCGGTCTCCTTCTCGCCGCCGAAGGCGCCGCCGATCTCCGCACCCGAGGTGCCGATGTTCACGTTGGCGATGCCGCAGTCGGACCCGCGGTAGCTCAGGAAGGTCTCGCCCTCCATCACGCTGTCGGTGTAGATGGCCGAGCTGAGGCCCTGCGGCACGTCGTTGTGCAGCTTGAGCGCCTGGTCGAGCTTCTTGTACTTCATCACGTAGAGGATCGGCGCGAAGGTCTCGTCCTGGACGATGTCCGCCTTGTTGTCGATCTCGATGATGGTCGGCTCGACGAAGGTGCGCCGGCGGTTCTTGCTCGCGCGCTTGACCTTGCCGCCGCAGAGCAGCTTGCCGCCCTGCTCGAGGGCCGCGGCGATGGCGTTCTGGTAGTCCTCGACCGCCGCCTCGTCGATCAGGGGGCCCATGAGCGTCTTCGGATCGAGCGGATCGCCGATGTTCACCTTCTCGTAGAGGCCCACCAGCTTCTTGATGAAGGTGTTGTAGATCTTCTCCTGGATGATCAGCCGGCGGGTCGAGGTGCAACGCTGGCCGGCGGTGCCGACCGCACCGAAGAACGCGCTGGCCAGGGCCCCCTTCATGTCGCACTTCTCGCTGATGATCAGCGCGTTGTTGCCGCCCAGCTCGAGGATGGTGCGGCCGAGCCGCGCGCCGACGACCTCGCCGATGCGCTTGCCCATGCGGGTCGAGCCCGTGGCCGAGACCAGCGGGATGCGCGGGTCGGCGATCAGGCGCTCGCCGATGGTCGAGCCGCGGCCGACGACGACGCTGCTGATGCCCTCGGGCAGGTCGTTCCGGCGCAGCACGTCGGCCAGGATGTTCTGGCAGGCGATGGCGCAGTAGGGCGTCTTGCTGGACGGCTTCCACAGGGTGGTGTCGCCGCAGACCAGGGCGAGCGCGGTGTTCCACGACCACACCGCCACCGGGAAGTTGAACGCCGAGATGATGCCGACCGTGCCCAGCGGATGCCACTGCTCCATCATCCGGTGACCGGGCCGCTCGCTCTGCAGCGTCGGGCCCGAGAGGAACCGGCTCTGGCCGACGGCGAAGTCGCAGATGTCGATCATCTCCTGGACCTCGCCGAGGCCCTCGGTGTAGATCTTGCCCATCTCCAGGGAGACCAGCGCGCCGAGGGCCTCCTTCTTCTCGCGCAGCGCCTCGCCGAGCTGGCGGACGACCTCGCCGCGCCTGGGCGCGGGGATCGCGCGCCAGGCCTGGAATGCCTTCTGGCTCGCGCGCATCACCTTCTGGTAGTCGGCCGCCGAGCACTGCGTGACCTTGCCGAGCAGCTCGCCGGTGGTCGGGCTGTGCACCTCGATCACGTCCTTGCCGGTGGCGAACCACTCGCCGCCGCTGCTGGCGCCGCCGACCTTGGCCTTCAGGCCGAGCTCGCGGAAGATCTGAGCCTTGTTCATCGGTCGCCTCCTAGTAGGTCTCGCTGCGCTCGGTGAGCGCGATGTCCATGGTGGCCAGCTCGTCGAGGACAGGGTTGTAGATGCCCGGCAGCACCGGACGCAGGACGCCCGGCTCGGTGATCTCGCCGGTGAGGATCATGTGCGCGGCGATGGCCGCCGGCAGCGACACGGTGCGGCTCATGGCGCTGTCGCCGCCCTCCTGGCCGAAGTCGATCAGCTGCGACGTGATGTGCTCCCGGTGGCCGTCGGGGAACCGCGCCTGGAAGTCGTGGAACATGACGATCATGTCGAGCTCGCCCTCGGCGAAGGCGAGGCGCTCGAACATGAGGTCGCCCAGGGCGTCCAGCATGGTCGTGCGCTCGCCCTGGACCGGGCGATCGGAGAAGGCGCCCAGCCAGTGCAGGTTCCACGCAGGCAGGCAATCGGGTGCGATGCCGGCCTCGCGGGCGAACGCCTCGCGCAGGTCCTCGTCCGGACCGGCGCCCAGGTGATCGCGCATGAGCTGGGCGTAGGTGCGCCCCTCGACGTCGAACTCGTCGAGGTCCAGCAGGCCCGTCCTGCGGAAGTTGTAGATGGTGTCGCACCAGCCCATGTTGCGCAGGGTCCCGCGGTAGATGGTCGGGATCCCCTCGAGGCCGTAGACCTCCTGGTAGCCGATGCTGTCGCGATTGGGGTAGGCCTCGAAGTCGCCGAAGTCCGGCACCTGCAGGATGTGCATGTCGCGGAACAGGCGCGCGGGCGGGACCTCGACCTTGCGGCCGTCGAGCAGGTACTGCGCGCCGTTGCGGCTGGCGACGAGCACCCCGCGGGGGGCCCAGCTGAACTTGTAGCCGAACGGATTGTCGTTGTGCTGCGGGGCGGGCAGGCCGCCGGTGTAGCTGCGGAAGGCCACCAGCTCGCCGCCGCGGTTCTTCACGTCGTCGATGATGCGCATGGACGACATGTGGTCGATGCCGGGGTCGACGCCGATCTCGTTGAGGATGGTCAGCCCCTTCTCGCGGGCCTCGCCATCGAGGGCGGCCATCTCCGGCGCCACGTAGCTCGTGGTCACCATGTTCTTGCCGGCGTCCAGGCAGTGGCGCGCGACCACCGGGTGGTACGGCGGCGGCACGAGGCTGATCGCCAGGTCGGTCTCGGCGATGAACTCGGCGAGCTTGGCCTCGTCGCCCATGTCCAGCGCGTAGGCACGTCCGTTCTCGTGGCCGGCGATCAGCGCCTCCGCTTTGGCCACGGTGCGGCTCGCGCAGGTGACCTCGTACCCCTCGTCGAGCAGGTAACGCACCAGCGGCCGTGCGACCAGACCAGCGCCGAGGACCAATACCTTCTTCATGGTGGCGTCCATCCTTCGGTTAGGCGTTGAGGTATTGCTGGAGGTAGGCGTAGTCGGGGGTCAGGCGCCCCCGGTGGACGATGACGGCGTTCTTGAGCTCCGGCGGCAGGTCGAGCGCCGCGAAGGGCTGCGACCAGTCGCACGCCGCGAGCGCCGGCACCATGGCGCGCAGGACGTGGCTGAAGTGGTCGCTGCTCTCCTTCGAGACCTCGCAGGGGAGGTTGTCGACGGCCATGATCGCCGGTCCGGTCCCCTCGACGCCGTAGGTGATCGCGTCGCGGTCGCGGTCGTAGGTGTAGCTCGGCGTGTCGGGCATGGTGGCCTCGAGGGTGATCTCGATCGAGCCCTCGATGTCGCAGCTGATGTCGCCGATCGCCGCCAGACGCGGTTCGCGGTTCTCGAGCGCCCACTCGCGGGTGACCAGCCGCGGGTAGCGAGGCTCCCAGTAGATCGTGTTCATCAGCACGTCGAGATGATCGAGGTGCCGCGCGAACGTGCCGCGGTAGCGCTCGGGCTGCGCGTAGTACTCGGCGAGGTCGAACGCCTGGCCGGCGGCCGGCTCGACCATGTGCTCCTCCCGGAACTCCACGCAGCGGATGACCGGCGCGTCGCCGTCCCTGGCGGCCAGCCGCGGCAGGTCGGCCGGGTCGATCCACTCGCAGGGCAGGCAGTCGAGCACCTCGCGGCAGCCGCGCGCGACGTTGCCGTAGCCCGCCACGCCGATCACCAGGGGGCGCAGCTCGGCCGGCATCTCGTCCCGGAGGCGCGCGCCCAGGAGCCGCAGATGAGCCTTGGCGTCCTCGAAGCTCGTGTAGCGGTAGGTCTGCTCGACCTCGGCCAGAGGCGTCGTGATCCCGCGGGCGGCCAGCCGCTGGCCCAGCGTCCAGAGCGTGTCGATCATGCCGGCGTACCCGGCGTGCACGGAGAAGAAGATGAGCCGCCGTCCGGTCTCGGCGTCGCAGATCTTCTCGTAGTCGACCAGGCTGCACTCCAGATCGAGCAGGCGCTGCAGCATGGGCATGTTGTAGGCCTGGCCCTTGATCACGTGCGAGAAGTAGACGTACGCCTTGCCCGGCTCCAGCAGCGCGGTCGGGATCTCCTTGACCGCCAGGATCAACGGGCACGGACCGAGGTCCTCGGCCACCTCGGCGCCGGCCTCGACGTAGTCCTGATCGGGGAAGATGCGGTTCGCCGAGGGCTGGACCCGGAAGTCGAGACCCTCTCGGACGAGTTCGGCGAGATCGGCCGGGACCAGCGGTACCCGGCGCTCCCAGCGGTTCTTGTCCTCGCGACGGATGCCTATGATCACTCTGCCAGCCCCTCTCGCGGCGAGCCAATCCCAGGGTCCCGCGGCAAAGCTAGGCCCGCTGAAATCGCCAGTCAAGAAAGGGCTACAGGTACTTCTCGAAGACCACGACCACGATCGGCAGAACGAAGCCCAGGGTCATCCAGACGCCCCCGCGGCCGGTCAGTCCCTTGCGTCCCTTGATCAGGAACGGGCCCGACAGCGCCAGCAGCAGGAGGATCACCGCATAGGCGTCGGCGATCCAGGTCCACAGGCCCTTGCCCTGGTTCAGGTGCAGGAAGTTCACGTCGCGCAGGATCGGCCGCGGCACCAGGCGCTCCTCCCGCACCAGGCCGCTGGCCAGGTTCACGTCGAGGGTCGCGCTGGGAGTGATGACGCGCAGGACGTCCTCGGTCGCGCGCCAGACGTTGCGCACCGGCTCCTCGAGGCTCAGCTGCTCGAGCACCAGCGGGCTGACCGTCTCGGTGGGCGCGATGCCCGGCGCGGCGATCGTCCACTCGTTGCGAACCTGCTCGTAGCTCGGATTCCAGTCCTCGACGTGGTTGACCGCCACGCCGCTGACGGCGTAGATCACCGTCAGGCCGACGGCGAAGAACCCCAGCTCGCGGTGCAGGAAACGGCAGACCTTGCGGAACTTGCTCAACCGGCGGCCTCCGGAGGCGCGGGCCCACCGCCGGCCGTCGACCGGCGCGTGGGCCCGCGAGGTGGGCGATCAGGGGATCAGGACTCGGCCGACGCCAGCACGACGGCGCCGGTGCCCTTGATGCGATACATGGTGATGCCCTCGGCGGGCACCGTGCTCCTGTCGAAGGACTCGCCCTGGCACTCGGCCTCGTGCTCGAGGAACGCGCAGGCCTGCTCGTGGGTCATGGGGATGCCCTCGAGCACGCCCTCGACGATGGCGGTCTGGCCCATGATCTCGGGCGGGAAGACGATCTCGCCGTCCTCGACCTTCAGCTGGATCTTCTGCATCTCCTTGTCGCTGGCGATCTCGATCCAGCAGCCACGGCTCTTGCAGACGCCGACGATCGGGCCCTGCACGCGCACCGTGTGGCCGAGATGCTTCTCCGGCTGGGCGAGGAGCTTGCTGATGGGCATGGTGTCGCCGGCCGCCACGCCCTCGCCGTAGACGTCGCCACCGGGGGCGGGCAGATCGGCGGAGACCGACTGGGCCTTGGCCTCGGTCGTGGCGCTCTTGCAGGTGCTCGCGCAGGCGGCGGGGTCGCAGCCGCCGGCAGCCTTGGCGGGATCGGGGTCGGCGACGGCGTCACTGGTGACGACGCCGAGGGCGAGGATGGCGAGAAGGGCGGCAATGACGGTCATCGATCGCATGTCGACCTGCCTGAGTTCGGGGTTCATCGGATCCGGGTGTTGCAACAAGGATGGCAACTCTACGCCGGGATTTCAAGGCCCGAGCGGCAAGATCCGGCAGAACGCATCGGCCAGACCGTTGCACCACGTGGTCCAGTTGTGGCCCGAGGGCCTCTCCCGGTACACAACGTCGAAGTCGGCGTTTTCCAGCGCAGCGGCGAGATTCTCGTTGGGACGATGCAGCCATTCCAGCGTCCCGGTCTGCAGGACCCAGCGGACCGGCCGCCAGGCCTCGGTGCGCACGCGCTCGGCCCACCACTCCTTGCCCGAATGCGGACCGTCGGCCAGCCGCTGGCCGGGATGGAAGAGGAAGGCCCCGGACTGGCTGACCACGGTCTGGAAGCTGAGCGGATGCCGCCAGGCCAGCTCGGCGCTGCAGAGCCCGCCCATGCTGGCGCCCCAGGCCGTCCGCTGCCCGTTGCCGGGCGCGCGCGACTGGACCGCGGACAGCAGCTCCTCGGTCACGAAGGCCAGGTAGCGGTCGTTGAAGTGGTACTCGCGCGTGCGGTCCACCGGCGGGATGAACACCAGGTGGGCCGGCGCGCAGCGTCCCGCCCGCAGCAGGCGGTCGAAGACCTGCGGCGTCTTGCCCCAGCCGAAGTAGGCCTTGCCGTCCTGGAAGACGACCTGCGGCAGGGGCTCGTTCGCGTGGCCGGCCGGGGTGTAGACGAGCACGTGGCGCGACTGGCCCAGGTGCTCGCTGTCCAGACGCAGGCGCACGACCTGGCCCGCCGGCGCGGTCTTCGCCGGGACCTGCGACCACGGGTCGGGCTCGTACTCGGGACCGGCGAGGTAGCGGGCGTACTCCCACCAGGGATTGTTCGGCGGATTGGGATTGAGCGGGTCGGGCCGCGGCTCGCCCTCGCGGTCGAGCCAGGCGTACTCGAAGTACACGTCGTCGGGCAGCTCGAAGGGCGCGACCTCGGCGACGGGTCGCGGGGCGCGGAACCAGTCGTCGAGGTCGCTCACCAGGTGGGTGGCCCAGCTCGGCGGTGTCAGGTCGACCCTCATGGCCCGATCACGTCTTCAGATCGCGCCCCGACTTGTCCCGCAACGTCTGGACCTTGCTCTCGAGCCGGCCGGACTTGCCCGCCCGGTAGTCCACCTTCAGGTTGACGGCGATGCGGTCGCTGTCCTGGCGCATGCGCTCGAAGCAGCGGGTGACCACGGCCATGACCTCGTCCCACTCGCCCTCGAGGCAGGTACCCATCGGCCCGAGCCGGTACTCGACGCCGCTGTCGTCGATGATCTCCAGCGAGCGCTTGACGTACTCGCTCACGCTCGCGCCCTTGTCCGTCGGGAACATCGAGAACTCGAGCAACACCATGATCGGCCTTTCGTCAGTGGTCCTGCCGCCGCTTGGCCTCGCGCTTGCGCTCGTGCTCGTCGAGGATCAGCTTGCGCAGCCGCAGCGACTTCGGAGTGATCTCCACGCACTCGTCGTGCGCGATGTACTCCAGCAGCTCCTCGAGCGACATCTTCACCGGCGGCGCCAGGCTGGCCTTCCGGTCCGAGCCGGCGGCGCGGATGTTCGTCAGCTGCTTGGTCTTCTGCGCGTTGACGATGAGGTCGTCGTCGCGCGTGTTCTCGCCGATCACCTGGCCGGCGTACAGCACCTCGCCGGGCGCGACGAAGAAGCGGCCGCGGTCCTGCAGCGCGTCCAGGGCGTAGGCCACCGCCGGCCCGCTGCCCATGCTGATCAGGCTGCCGTTGACGCGCTGGGGCACCGAGCCCTTGAACAGCTCGTACTGGTAGAAGCGGTGGTGCATGACGATCTCGCCCGCGGTGGCCTTGAGCATGCGCGAGCGGAAGCCGATCAGGCCGCGGCTCGGGATGTGGAAGCGTAGCCGGGTGCGCCCCTCGCGCGGACTCATCTCGATCATCTCGCCCTTGCGCTGGGCGGCGGACTCGATGACGGTGCCGGCGTGCTCGTCGGGCACGTCGACGGTGAGCTCCTCGACCGGCTCGGCCTTCCGGCCGTCGATCTCGCGGTAGATCACCTGGGGCTGGCCGACCATGAACTCGAAGCCCTCGCGTCGCATGGTCTCCATGAGGATCGACAGGTGCAGGATGCCACGGCCGGAGACGCGGAACGTGTCCGACGAGGCGGTGTCCTCGACCCGCAGGGCGACGTCGCGCTCGAGCTCGCGGTGCAGCCGCTCACGCAGCTGGCGGTTCGTCGAGTACTTGCCCTCGGTGCCGTAGCCGGGGCTGTCGTTGGCCATGAAGCTCATCGAGAGCGTGGGCTCGTCGACCGCGATCAGCGGCAGGGGCTCGGGCGAGTCCGGATCGGCGACGGTGTCGCCGATGTCGACGTCCTCCAGGCCGACGATGGCGCAGATGTCGCCGCAGCCGACCCGGTCGGTCTCGCTGCGGCCGAGATTCTCGAAGGTGTAGACCGTCGCCGCCCGGGTCTTGACGAGGCGGCCGTCGCGCTTGACCAGGGCCACCGGCTGCCTGGCCACGAGCTCGCCGCGGACGATCCGGCCGACGCCGATGCGGCCGACGTACTCGCTGTGGTCCATGGCCGAGACCAGCATCTGCAGGGGGCCGTCGACCATCGCCGGGGCCGGGATGTGCGTGACGATCATGTCCAGCAGCGGCGCGAGGTCGCGGCGCTCGTCCTCCATCTCGGCCACCGCCCAGCCGTCGCGGCCGCTGGCGTAGACCCCGCGGAAGTCGAGCTGCGCGTCGCTGGCGCCGAGGTCGACGAACAGGTCGAAGACCTCGTCGAGGACCTCGCCCGGACGCGCGGCCGGGCGGTCGACCTTGTTGATCACCACCAGCGGGACCAGGTCGAGCTGCAGCGCCTTCTGGAGCACGAACCGCGTCTGGGGCATGGGGCCCTCGAAGGCGTCGACCAGCAGGAGCACGCCGTCGGCCATCTTCAGGACGCGCTCGACCTCGCCGCCGAAGTCGGCGTGACCGGGCGTGTCGATCAGGTTGATGCGCGTGTCCTGGTAGGTGACCGCGAAGTTCTTGCTCGTGATGGTGATGCCCCGCTCGCGCTCGAGATCGCCCGAGTCGAGGACGCGCTCGCGCACCTCCTGCCCCTCGCGGAACACGCGGCACTGCCGGAGGATCTGGTCCACGAGCGTGGTCTTGCCGTGGTCCACGTGGGCGATGATGGCGACGTTTCGGATGTCCATGGTGCCGCCAAGATAACCGGCCGCCCGGTCCCGTCAACGCGCGTTCACGGTTGACAGGCCCGCAGGTGCGGTCGACCATGGTTATGTAGTCGAAAGACCACAAGGGAGGCGGGCATGGAACGCGAACTGGCGGCCGCACTGAACGACCTCGGACTCTCGAGCACCGAGGCGGCGATCTACGTCGCCCTGCTCGAGCACGCGAGCGAGGGACCGATCAGCGCCTACAAGCTGGCGCAGACCCTCGGGCGCGACCCGGCCAACATGACCAAGGCCATCGGCATGATGGTCAAGCGCGGCGCCGTCACGGCCACGGGCAAGCGGCCGCGGCTGTACACGCCGGTGCCGCCGCGCGCGTTCCTCGGCGAGCTCACCGCCAGGGTCGAGGCCCGCCGAGACGAGGCGGTCGCCATGCTCGAACGGCTCGGCCCCGCCCCCCCGGACGAGCGGCCGCACGAGCTGACGAGCGTGCCGGAGGCGTTCGAGCGCGCGCGCCTCCTGCTGGCCGCGGCCGAGCGCATCGTGCTGGTCCACGCGGCTCCGGAGTGGCTGGACCGGCTTCGCGACGACCTCGCCCGCGCGGCCGATGACCAGGGCGCCGTCGTGCTCACCCGCTCGCCGGCGCTGGACGACGCGCCGGGGCCGTGGCTGCGCCTGGCCGTTGACGGCGCCGCGTCGCTCACGGCGATCGGACGTCCCGGCGGCGACGCGCTGCTCCACGGTCAATGGAGCCGCAACCCCGCCGCGGCGTTCGTCGCGCACCGCGAGCTCGGCCTCGAGGTCGTGCTCGACGACGTCCTCGAGCTGCTGCACGAGGGTGCCGGGGCCGACCTCGTGCGCCGCCGTGCGGACGATCAGTGGGCCCTGGTCCAGCGGCAGGTCCGGTGGAAGCACCGCTGGAAGGAGGCCGGGCTCGCGGCCTACACGCCGGCCACCCCCGCGGCGGCCGAGGCCGGAGACGCGGCGGCCGAGGCCGGGGCCAGGGCGGTCGAGCGCGTGGAGATCGATCGCGACGAGATCGCCCGGGCGATGGCCGAGGTGTCGGCCGAGCTGGAAACGCCCGGCCCGGAGGAGACCGTCGACGAGGACGCCACGCCCTCCGAGGACGCGTTCCAGCCCGAGACCCCGGGCCAGCCCCTGAAGGCCGCCGAGGCGGCCGCCGGCGAGTCGGCGGACGACGATGGCGGGCCGCTGAAGTTCATCTTCCGTCGGAAACGGAAGGACTAGATTCGCGGTCGTAGCGTGGCCCCACCACGAGCTGGACCGCCCGCGGGATCACGCGCGCCTCGACCGGCGTGACCCCGAGCATCTCCCCGTCGATCTGCACCGGCAATGGCGGCGTGGCGTCGATGCGCACGTGCTGCGACTTGAAGTGGATCATGCGACGTGGGTGCGGACCGCGCCAGGCGAGCATCCTCGCCAGGATCACCAGGACATCCCAGAGCGAGCGGCTCGAGATGAGCGTGACGTCGAGGAACCCGTCCGACGGATCGGTGTCCGGCGTCATGCGCAGGCGCAGGTCGGGCACCCGGCCGATGTTGGTCACGAAGATGGCGTTGGCCCGCCGCCGGCGCCGCGTACCCTCGGACTCGACCACGACCGACGCGCTCTGCCGGCGGAACAGGTTGCGGATGCCGGCCCAGAGGTAAGTGCCCAGGCCGAAGAAGTTCTTCCAGCGCCGTGGGCTGTCCTTGACCACGTTGGCCGGGAACCCCACGGCCGTCATCAGGACGAAGTGCCGCTTGCGGCCGACGAGGTAGCCGACGTCGAACTCCTGGACGCGTCCCTGGAACACCGCGCTGACGGCCGGTCCCGGGAACCAGGGCAAGGCGAGGGTGAGCGGGATGACGTTGGCGCTGCCGCCGGCGATGTGGGCCAGCGGCACCTTCTGCGCGGCCTCGACCTGGCCGTCGACCGCCTCCTGCAGGCTGCCGTCGCCACCGAGGACGCAGACGAGGTCGAAGCCTTCGTCGGCCGCGCCGTGCGACCAGCGCCGGATGTCGCCGGGCTCGCGAGACTCGCGCTGCTCGACGGTCAGGCCGCGCCGCTGGAGATCGCGCACCACGCGTTTGGCGTAGCGCGGCGCCAGGCCGGGGCCGGACACGGGATTGACCACCAGCAGGGCGTTGTGGAATTCGGGCATCGTCAGGTCACGTCGCGATCGTAGGTGCCTTTCCAGGACCGGATGCGCAGGGACACGCCATCCTCCTTGTCCTGCTCCGGGACCTTACCCTCCGCGACGCGAACCGTCCAGGCTCCGAGCCACTCGTCCTTCTCCCAGGCGGTCACGAGCACGAGGTGCTCGTCGACGAAATCGCGCACGAACGCGATGGCCCGGCCATGGAAATCCGGGTCCTCGCTCTGGTCGCCCACCCCGAACCGCGTGTGGAAATTAGCGCCGAAGCCGACGGACACCTCCCACTCGCTGGTCGTGATGAACAGGCCGTGGCGGCCGTCGGCCGCCGGGCGCGGCACCTCGACGAGCAGCGCCTCCTTCTCGAATTCCTCGTAGGGGTCGAAGCGGGCGTGGCGCAGCCAACCGGGGAACTCGCGGAACAGCCGCTGGGCGAACTCGCGGGAGTGATCGTTGAGTCGGGACACGTCGAGCATTGCAGGCCTCGCTGGATACACGGGATCGACCGGCTCGCCTCTGCTACGGCGAGCCGGTCGAAGAGTTCCGACGGCAAGTAATACTGGTTCGCGGCCCGTGGCCAGATCAATCGGCGTGCTCGATGGTCACCGCCACGGTGCCGTCCATCTCCGCCCGCAGGTCCGGCCGCTGGACGGCCTCGGTCTCGATCTGCTCACGCGGCAGGATCATGCTGTCGGCCAGGTGGGCGGCCACCAGCTCGGCGCGCGCGGCGGCCAGCTCCTCGGTCTCGGCGGTCACGACCACGCGGACCGGCGAGTACGGGTGACGCCGGATCTCGTCCGCCGTCCGCTGCAGCCACTGCTCTCCGCGCGGGCTCAGCTCGCTGCGGCGCCGCGGGAAGACCTCGCCGCCGGCGAGCTCGAGCACCCGGTGGCCGTCCCGGCGGTAGTCCAGGCCCGGCAGGCGGAAGCTCTCGCCCGCGTAGTTGTAGGTGTTGGTCCCCTCGTCCGTGGTGGTGAAGACGTAGCTGTAGGGGTAGCCCACGCGCAGCATCTCGCCGTGATCGCTGCGGCCGTCCCACTGGACGGTCTCCGGCGGGTGACCGGAACCCGTGTAGGTCCGGCAGGGGCTGCCCCGGAAATCGGTGATCACGAGCTTCCATTCGCTCGGCGTGTGCCCCTCGGGCTCGCTGGTGAAGAAGCTCGCCACCGGCGTGGTCGGGATCTCCGGCAGCCAGTAGTGCGGCGGCTGGTCGCTGCGCAGCGGCTCGAGGTTGTTCAGGTGCGGCTGAAGGCCCGAGACCGGGCTCACCGAGAGCGCGATCTCCTCCATCGCCGAGTAGAACGAGTCGACACCGGCGGCGTCGAGCTCGAAGTCGAACGACGCCTTCTCGATGGCCTGGCGTACCTCGTTCTGGGCCTCGACCACCATCTCCGGCAGCACGGCCCCGCTCTCGCCGTCCTCGGTGAACTGCTCCTGGGCGAGCAGCAGGGACGGCAGCATCACGATCACGATCAGGACTGTCCAGCGCATGGTCGACCTTCTCTAGTTCAGACGGAAGACGATGGTGATCACGCCCCACTGCTCCACGGCCGACTGCGACGCCGGCAAGGGCGCGAAGCGGAACTGGCGCAGGGCCGCCATGGCGGCCTGGTTGAGGTCGCGATGCACCGAGGTCTGCTCGAAGTACATGTTGTCCTTCACGCGGCCGTCCGGCAGCACCGTGAAGTGCACGGCGACCACGCCCTCCCAGCCATTGCGGCGGGCGCGGTCGGAATACTGCGCGGGCACGCGCGAGAGGATCTTGCGGCCGGCGATCTGGCCGGTGATGGTCATGCCGACGCCCTTGCCGGAGTCGAGATCGGCCTCGGCCACCTGCTTGGCCGGCGTGCTCTGATCCCCGGACGCCGACTCGACGATGTCGCGCGTGACGGTGGGCTCGGCCAGGCGGCCACGACGGCCCACCAGGCTGCCCGATCCGCCACCGCTGCCCTCGCCGTAGTCCAGGATGGTCTTGCGGCCCTTCTGGGTGCCACCGCCGGAGCCGCTCTCGGGGCCGCTGACGTCGACGATGGCGCCGGCCGTCCCGCCGACCCCGGCGCTGCCACGCGCCAGCGCAGGGCGCGTCGACCGCGGCGCGGACGCGGGCGCCTGGCGCTGCGAGAGCCCGCCGCCCTGCAGGGCGACGTCCGCCCCGGCGACCTTGCCGCGCGTACGGCTGGCCGTGCCCGTGGCGGCGACGACCGGCTCGGAGCCGACCGGCGCACGGCCGCCCCGATTGCGCAGGCCGCCGGCCTTGGGCTTGAACGTCTCGCGCGTCGTCGGACGCGCCGGACGCGGGGTCTTCAGCTCGGTGTCCTCGACCTCGCCGGCGAGGCTCTTGTTCAGCTTCTCGGTATCGAAGACGCGCTGGGCCGGCATGGGCGCGGTGCGGGCCTCGAGCTGGGCCGCGGCGGCCAGCTCCTTGCGCGGGGTGACGACCGGCGCGGTGGTCGGCACGTCGGCCGCCGCGAGCTCGGGACGCTTGGGCTCGGGCCGCCGGGGCTCGAGCTTCGGCGCCGCGGGCAGGGGCTGCCGCGGCTGGAGCTTCGGTTCGGCGACCGGCGCCTCGATCTCCGGCGCCTCCACCTCGGCGACCGTGGGCGCCGGCTCGGGCTTGACCGCCGACTCGGTGCTGATGCCCGGCCCACCGGTGCCGGCGGGCTTGAGCGCCTTGAGCTTGACCTTCTCGGCCACGTCCTCGCCGTAGCGGGCCTCGATGTAGGCGATCTCGGTGAGCTCGTCGCCGGCGAGCTGTTGCGCGACCTCGCGTCCGATGAGGAATGCCAGCAGCAGCAGCGCGAGCGCGTGCAGGCCCAGGCTCGCGGCGAACGAGCCGCCGGTCTGCCGCGACCGATCGATGGCCAGTTGCATCATCGCTGGCCCTCCTTCGGTCGCGTGGCCAGGGCGATGCGCGGCGCGCCGGCGTGCTCGACGGCGGCGATGAGCGTCTCGACCTCGCCGTAGGGCAGGTTCTGGTCGGCCTTGACCACGGCCACGCCGTGCGGCATGCCCTCGAACACCGGGCCGAGGATCTCCGGCACGTCCTCGAGCAGCATCTCGTTGTCCTCGACGATGATGCGGCGATCGTGCGTGTAGACCACCTCGATGTTGTCGGTGTCGTCGGCCTGGCTCGAGTTGGCCTCGGGCAGATCGACGTCCACCTCTTCCCCGGTCAGGAACGGCGCGATCATCATCAGCGTCAGCACCACCACCAGCGAGACGTTGATGATGGGCACGACGTTCACGCGGGTGTCGACGGCGAGCTTGTTCTTCTTCTTACGCGCCACCATTAACTCCCGATCTCGTTGAGCAGGGCCAGGCTCTCGGCGCCACTGGCCTTGGCGATGTCCAGGGCGGTGACCACCCGACCGAGCTTGACCAGATCGTCGGGCACGATCACCACCGTGCGGTCCTGGCGGACGGAGAGCTTGCTCGTCAGCTCGCTCGCGATCTCCTCGTCGCTCAGCAGGGTGCCGTTGAGCTTCAGGCCCTCGGGCGTGACCGCGAGCGTGAGCAGCGACTCGTCCAGCTCCTCGGTGGGCTGCACCTCGGGCTGCTCGCCACCGGTCTGCGCCTGGTTGACGTCGAAGCCGTTCCACATCAGGGCCGGCATGGTGATCAGGAAGACCACGATCAGCGTCGTCGTCACGTCCGCCAGGGGCGTGACGTTGGCCTCGTTCAGACCGCCGCCCAGTCCTTCCCGCTTCGCGCGCGCCATGCTACACCCCGACCGGCTCGGGCTGGGGCTTGGGCGCGGGCGCGGGCGCGGCGGCAGCCGGCGCCTTGGCGGACTGGCTCTGTCGGCGGCGCTGCATCTGCGACGCCAGGGTCAGCCAGTGCTCCCGCGCGTCCTCGAGCTGCGCCACGCGCGAGCGGATGCGCCGGGTGAAGACGTTGAAGAACACCGTCGCGATCACGGCCACGATGATGCCCGCCGCGGTGGTCAGCAGGGCCTCGGAGACACCCATGGCGACCACGGCGCCGCCACCGGAACCGGTGCGCGCGATGTCGGCGAAGGCCCGGATGATGCCGACCACGGTGCCGAACAGGCCGAGCAGCGGGGCGATGTTGGCCATGGTGCCCAGCACGCCGATGTTCCGCTCCATCTCCACCTGCTCGAGCTCGATGGCCGTATCGAGGCGCTGGACCTGCTCGTCGTAGGGACGGTTCAGGTTCGCGCAGCCCTGGGCCATGACCCGCGCGATGGGCTTGTTGTGCTTCTGGCAGTAGTCGAGGGCCGCTCGCGGATTGCCGTTCTTCAGGTGGCCGGTGACCTCGTTCATGAACCGGCGGGCGTCGACGCTGCTGGACATGAAGTACATCAGGCGCTCGACCGCGAAGCCCACGGTCACGATGGAACAGGCCAGCAGCACCACCATCGTGGGCGAGGACTTGAAGACCTGGATGATGGACAGTTCGCCGAACATTGGCTCCGATCCTTTCGCTCGTTCCGTGCCCGTGGCATTTCGCACCGGGCGTCACTGTTTCCCGTCATGCCAGCAAAGACCGCGCCCTACCTGCCCGCGGTCACTCCAGCCTCCGTGATCGCCGCGATGCGGCCCTCGGCCATCGCCGTCCACTCGGCCTTGCCGCCGGCGGAGATGATGCGCTCGTAGGCGCTGATCGCGCCGTCCCAGTCGCCGCGTTCCTCGGCGATGCGTCCGATCTCGGCCAGGGCCGCGACGCGGAACGGGTCGGCGCCCGAACCGGCGGCCGCCTGCTCGTAGCGCGCGATGGCGCCATCGACGTCGCCGGCCTTCTCCAGGCACTCGCCCTGCCGGTAGCGGATCTCACGGACCGGCGCGGCCGGGTCCTCGGCCGCCCGCTCGTACGCCGACACCGCCCGCGTCCAGTCGCCCAGCTCCTCCTGGTAGAGGCTGGCGATCTGCAACCACACGCCCTGGGCGTTCTCGTGGTCGGGGTAGTCGGCGGCGAAGCGCTCGAGGCTACCGATTGCAGAATGCCATTCCTCGAGCTCCTGGTAGCAGATGGCTGCATTGTAGGCCGCCAGGGGCGCGTACTCGCCCTGCGGGAACAGGTCGGTCAGCGTCTCGTAGGCGACCGCGGCCGCGGCGAAGTCCTCGGTCTTGAACAGGCACGTCGCCTCGCGCAGGTGCGCGAGCTCGGTCAGGTCGTGCGCCGGATGCGTGGTCGTGAAGTTGCGGAACCCGGCGAGCGCCTGATCCAGCGACGCGGCGCGGTAGTAGCTCTCGGCCAGGTAGAACAGGGCGCCGGGAGCCGACTCGCTCTCGGGGTAGTCGAGGGTGACGCGCTCGAAGGCGTCGGCCGCCTCGGCGAAGCGCTCGGCCGCGAACGCCTCCTGCCCCTTGTTCCAGTAGACGTCGGCCGCCAGCGGGCTGTCCGGGTGCTGCTCGAGGTACTCGGTCATGTCCCGGTCGCTGCGGTAGTAGCAGCTCTGGATGCCGAGCTCGGCGTCCTCGGTGCGCGGGTCGTCGGGGAAGCGCTCGACGAACTCGCCGAAGCGGGCGATCGCCTGGTCGTCCTGGCCCTGGTTGTAGGCGCAGTTGGCCAGGCCGAAGACCGCGTCGGCCGCCCGCGGGCCGTCCGGGTCCTCGGCCAGCATCCGGCCGTAGGCCCGGGCCGCGGCGTCGAACCGCGCGAGCCCGAACTGGGTGTCGGCGATGCGGTACAGGGCCTCCTCGGCCTCGTCCGCCTGCGGGAAGCGCTGCAGCAGGCTGCTCCAGGCCTCGAGCGCCTGGTCGTAGTACTGCAGGCGGTAGTAGCAGTCGGCCTGGTTGGCGAGTGCGGTCGGCGCGTTGGGATCGTCCGGGTTCTTCTCCAGGAAGTCGCTGAACTCCTCGAGCGCCTCCTCGTACTTGCGCTGGTTGAAGAAGATCGAGCCCACGGCCAGCGAGTTGGTGCCGCTCTCGCTCTCGTTGTTCGCCAGCACCAGCAGGAAGCGCTCCTGCTCGGCGAGGGCGTCCTCGTACTGGCCGACCCGGCTGAGCGAGGCCACCAGGCCCTGCAGCGAGGGCGCGGCCACGTTGGCCCGCGGGTAGCCGGTGAGCACGAGGCGGTACATGCCGGCGGCCTCGCGGTACAGCCCCTGCGAGAAGTAGGCCTCGCCCAGGTAGTAGTAGGTGCGGGCGCGCCAGTTGCTCGCCGTCGGCAGCAGCTTGCTGGCGATGTAGTGGTAGTTGGTCAGCACGCGGTCCATCTGGCCCAGGCGCGTGTACGCCAGCGTCGAGAGGAAGAGCGCGCGCTCGGCGACGTCGGTGTTGACGTGCTTGTCGATCACGTTCTGGAAGGCGAGGATCGCCTTCTTGTATTCCTCGAGCTGGAAATGCGCGAAGCCCTTGAGAACCCGCACGCGCGGGGCCAGGGGGTCGCCGGGATACCGCTGGAGGAAATCGTCGGCCAGCACGATGGCCTGGCCGTAGTTGCCCTCCTGCGAGTAGGCGTAGACCACCTTGTGCATGGCGGCCGAGGCGACGGTCGACTCGGGGAAGCGCTTGATCACGTCGGTCCAGGCGAAGATGGCCTCGCTCGGACGCTCGAGCTTGAGGCAGCAGTCGCCGACCAGGTACTGGGCGTAGGCCGAGACGTCCGAGTCGGGGAAACCCTGGACGATCTGCTGGAGCTGGCGCATCGACTCGTCCCAGCGCTCCTCGCGGAAGGTCACGCAGGCGATCTTGTAGCGCGCGTTGGGCACGAACGAGCTCTTCGGGTAGGTCTCGACGAAATCGCGGTAGCTGCGCACGGCGATCTTGTTCTGCCCCGAGTGGTAGAACGCCTCGGCGATGGAGAAGGCCACGTCGTCGGCCAGCGGGCTCTCCGGGAAGCGGCGCAGGACCTGCTTGTAGCGCTGGATGGCCAGGATGTACTGGCCGGATTCCTCGAGCGTGCGGCCGAGGAAGTACAGCCCGCGATCGGTCGGGACCTTCTCGAAGTGCTCGCGCGCCTCCTCGAAGCGCTCGTCGTGGAAGGCGAACAGGCCGAGGGCGAAGATCACCTCCTGCAGGTCGGCGTAGCCGGGCCGCCGCTCGAGCAGCTCGCGGTACGCCTCCTCCAGGCGCAGCCAGTTGCCCTGGACGATGTACGCCTGGCCGAGCTCGTACAGGCCCTCGGCCAGCAGGAACGTGTCGTCGTGCTTCTCGACCAGCGCGGTGTAACGCTCGATGGCCTCGTCGTAGCGCTCGAGGTTGAACAGGCACTCGCCCTCGCGCAGCAGGACCGAGGCCTTCAGGTAGTCGTCGAGCCCCTTGCGGCCCGAGACCTCGGCGTACTCGCGCAGCGCGCCCTTCCAGTCGCCCATGGCGTGGTAGCACTCGCCGAGCATGAACTGGGCGGCGGCGGCGCGCTCGCTACCGCCGTAGGTCTTGACGAACAGGCGGTACTGCTGCATGGCCGCCGACTTGTCGGTCTCGTCGGCGGTGTAGGCCGCGCCGGCGGCGCGCCAGAGCGCGTCCTCGGGCGGGACCAGGGACGGCTCGTCGGCCAGGGCGGCGGTCGCGAACACGAGCAGCAGAACGACGAGGCACAGGTTGCGCACGGTCATTGGTCACTCCCACTAGTGGCGGTACCGGTGCCGCCGATCTCGAGGCGGATGGGGTCGCGGGTGCGCTCGCGGAATCCGAGCACCTCCACGTCGCTCTCGTAGTCCCAGATCTGGCCCAGCTCGTCGACGATCAGCACGCTCGCGGTGTAGGTGCCGTCGCCCACGAGGCGACCATCGGTGTCCTCGCCGTCCCAGGTGACGTCCTCGGGCGGGTTGCCGGCGCCCTCGAGGCGGCGGACCTCCTGGCCCCGGCCGTCGCGGATGACCACCTGCCAGCGCTCGACCTCGCCGCGGACGGCGGTGCGGATGCCGAAGGTGACCGAGCGGTCGGCGCCCGAGGGGCTGAACAGGGCGCGGTCGCGCTCCAGCTTGACGCCGTAGGGCACGCCGAAGCGCAGCGTGGCCGACACGATGTTCTGGCTGCCGAGGTCGGTGTTGACGTAGGCGTAGTCGAACTGCCAGTTGTCCAGGCGCAGGCCCGCGCCCGCCGACCACTGCTCCTTCTCGCCGTCGTAGCCGCCACGCATGGCGATCATGCGCGCGGGCCAGACCTCGAGGCCGGCCCGGTAGCTGGTGTCCATCCACTCGGTGCGAACGGCGTCGGCGGTCATGTGCAGGCGGTTGTGGAAGAAGCTCACCGCGAGGCCGGCGCGGAGGCTGCGGTTGAGCGTCTCCTCGTCCTCGACCAGGGTGATCTTCGGCTGCATCGCGTTCTGGACCGCCACGCCGAGGGCCAGCGCCCGGTGGGGGCGGTAGTAGGCACCGAGGTCCAGGCCGGTGCCCGAGCCCGCCGCGCCGCCGATGTCCTGGCGCACGGTCTTGAAGGTCATGCCCAGCGACAGGCGGCCGAAGGCCTTGGCCCAGCCGAGGGAGAACACGCCCTCGGTCTCGGAGAAGGTCTCGTCGAGGTCCTCGTAGACCGTGGTGCGCTCGAAATCGCCGCTGGTGGTGTAGGTGCCGCTCAGCGCGAAGGTGCCCCAGCTCTCGGTCGGCAGTCCGAGGGCGACGAAGCCGTACTGGGTGTCGAGGCCGAGGTTGGCGCCCATCGCGGCCAGCTCCATGGTGCGCAGCTGCGCGTAGCCAGCGGGGTTCCAGTAGCTGGTCGCCGCGTCGTCGGCCAGACCGGTCACCGCGTTGCCGAGCGAGAGGCTGCGGGCGCTGGCGCCGTAACGGAGGTAGCCGCCGGGCACGCCGCCGTCCTCCATGGCGATGGCCGGCAAGGCCACGGCGAGCACTGCGAGGGTGAGGATGAGCCTGTTCATGGTGCCTCCGGTATGCGCGCGCATCACTTCACCACCGCGATCTTGCGTTGCAGGTCGATGCCGGCGCCGTGGATCCGGCAGACGTAGCCGCCGTTGCCCACCACCCGGCCCTTGCCGTTGCGGCCGTCCCAGACGTACTGCTCGACCGCACCCGCGGTGACGCTCTTCTGAGCCTTGTGCACGATGTCGCCGTAGAGCGTGTAGAAGACGATGTTGACCGTGCCCGACTCCCGGGCGCGGAAGATGACCGTGGTCTCCTCGCGGCCGGCCGCGAAGGGGTTGGGCCGGTTGGTGACGTCGCGATCGGTACCGAGGTCGGCGGCGATGTAGAGCACGATGCTCTTGACGGCCTCGCTCACCCCGCCGGACTCCTCGGCGTAGAAGCGGATCACGTGACGACCCGGCGCGGTGGCCTCGTCGCCGAGATCGGCCAGCGTGAACGGACCGTCGTACAGCTCGCGCGGGCGCGGATCGTCGGTCACGTCGAGGTCGTACCAGACGCCCTGCACCGGATCGGGGCCCTCGACCGTGGTCGAGAGGCTGATCTCCGTCGACGGCAGCACGTAGTAGCCGTCGCTGTACTCGACGGCGTCGGGGAAGAGCTCCAGCGACGTCGTCGGCGGGCCCTGGACCTCGACCGCCACCGGCGGCGACAGCGCGTCGCCGGCGGCCGCCTGCAGGATCAGGTCACGCGAGCCGTGATCGGTGACGTACAGCTCGCACGTCGCCTCGCCGCCGTTGTTGGCCACCAGCTCGGTCTCCGGACCGCGCAGCGACCCGATGCCGGCGTCGCCGTCGAGCAGCCAGACCGAGATCGGGGTGCCCGCCACCGCGTTGCCCGAGGCATCGTGCGCACGCACGCGCAGGTACACCTGGTCGGCCGGCCGCAGCGGCCGGTCGAGCCGCTGGCCGGGCAGGTCCTCGACGACCAGCTCGCAGACCGTCACGGGCGCCGGGACGATGGTGATGGGCTCGCTGAAGAACTGCTCGCCCTGGTCGTCGCTGACCTCGATGAAGATGGTCTCGGCGCGGTCGTAGCTCTGGAAGGGGAACTCACGCACGCCTTCGACCGTGGTGCCGACGGTGTCGGCGAGGACGCCGGCGGGCGTGAGCGAGAAATCGGGACGCGGCGCGTTGCCGCTGAAGGCCGTCAGCACGAACGAGCGGTCGTCGCTGGTGACGATCTCGCCGGTGACGATGTCCACGCGGCGGACCGCCATCTCGAACGGCTCGCCGGCGACCGCCGAGTCGGGCACGTCGACGGCGTAACGCACGCCCTCGGGCACGACGGTCAGGACGTCGGAGTAGTTGGTGCGTCCGCGGCTGTCACGCACGCGGATCACGATGTCCTCGCTGGCGGGGTAGTGCTGGCCGCTGACCACGGCCTCGCCCGCGACGAGGGTGCCCTCGCTGATGCCCAGGGTCGCCGAGGCCGCGCTGCGATCGGGCCGGAGCGCCGTGAGGTTGAAGTCGCCACCGGCATTGATCCTCGCCCCCGTCTCGGGATTGATCAGACGCACGGTGAGCGTGAAGGTGGCCGGCGGTCCGGCGGTGACGACGGCCGGATCGGGCAGCACCACGCGGTACTCGGCCTCGTTGACCGGGATGTCGACACGGCCGCTGGAGACGTCCGGGTGGCCGGGGTCGTTGGCGAAGACCGAGATCAGGCCCGGGTTGCCGAGCACGATCTCGATGTCGCGGCTGCCGCCGATGAACGGGGCGTCGTCGTCGTCGTCGTCGACCAGGTCGAGCGCCCCGCCGCTGCTGGAGAGCTGGATCTGCCCGTCGTCGATGTCGTTGGCCAGGTTCCAGTACTGGTCGACCGCGCGCACGGTCACCGTGAACGGGACCTCGGCCTGCTGGGTGAGCACCTCGCCGGTCTTGCCGGTGCCGGTCAGGCTGCCGGGCGCCGGCAGCTCGCCGGGGGCGAGGACCTGGATGCGCTTGAACCCGTCGGCCTTCATGCGGCAGGTGTTGCTGATGCCGACGATGCCGGTCGTGTCGCTGACCTCGATGAAGATGTCTTCCGAGCGCGTGTAGGCCTGCGAGATCTCACGGATGCCCGCCTGCAGGATGCCCTGGCCCACCTCGAGGTGGCCCTCGCCGGGCAGGCCGGTCTGGGCGCTCATGACCTCGATGGTGAACAGGCGGTCCTGCGTGGTGACGCGCTGGCCGGTGTTGCTGTCGATCAGCTCGACCGTCAGCGGGAAGGTCTCCGGCGGGCCGACCGTGGCCGAGTCCGGCAGGGTCACCGCGTAGTAGAGGCCGCCCGAATCCATCTCGATGACCGAGCTGAAGGCCTCGCGGCCGTAGTCGTCGTCGACGCGGATGATGATGTCCTCGACCGTGTCGTAGCTCTGGGTATTGAGCACGCACACGCCGCCGATGAGCTGGGCCTCCTCGATGCCGAGGTTGCCGTTGGCCGCGCCCTGGTTGGGCAGGAGCGGCGTCATGCGGAACCGGTTGTGGGCCGTCGGCACCACGTTGCCGGTGACCGGGTCGATGAGCTTGACGGTGATCTGGAAGCCGGGCACCGGGCCGGTCGAGGCGGTCGCCGGCACGGTGATCTCGTACTCGTAGGGCGGATCGACCGGCACGTACGTGGTCTGCGACGGGATCGAGATGTCCTGCTCGTCGTAGACCGATACCGAGACCGTGCCCTCGTCGGTGAGGAAGCCGTTGAACGTGCGTCGGCCGTTGACGAACGGCACGAAGTTCTGGTCGGGGTTGCCGTCCTCGGAGAACGAGCCGTCGCTGGCCACCAGCCGCAGCGTGCCCACCGAGGTGGTGTCGGCCAGGTTCCAGTACTGGTCGACCGCACGCACGGTCATGGGGAACGGCTCGCCCGAGCGCTGCACGTCCGGGGCGCCGCTCTTGCCGCTGCCCTCGTACTCGGGGCGGCCGGCCTCGACGACCTCGCCGGGCGCGACGATCTGCAGACGCTTGTACCCGTCGGCGGTCATCGAGAACACCGGGCTCGAGCCCTCGAGACCGGTCGTGTCCGTGACGGTGACGTAGACGTTGCCGGCGCGGGTGTAGCTCTGCTGGAAGGTCACCGTACCGTGGTCCAGCCGCTGGTTCGTCACGCCGACCACGCCGAGCCCGACGCCCGTGGCCGCCTCGTGGATCGAGACGTCGAAGCGGCGGTCGCTGTCGATCATGGTCTGCGTGTCGACGTCGCGCAGGGTGACGGTCATCGGGAAGGTGGCCGGCGGTCCGACGCGGATCGTCTCGGACGCGTCGACGTTGACCACGTACTCCAGGCCGTTGGGCTGCATCTCGATGGTCGAGCTGTAGCTCTGGCGACCGGAGATGTCGGTGATGCGGACGACGATGTCCTCGACCGTGTCGTAGGCCTGGTCGGCGATGGTCACCGTCCCGGCCGAGAGCTGCGCGCTGGTGATCTGCAGCGTGCTGCTGGCCGGCTCGAGGTTGGCCTTGAGCGCCTCGACGGTCACCCAGTTGTTGGCCGTCGGCAGCGGGTCGCCGTTCTCGTCGACCAGGCTGATGGTCATGCTGAAGGTGCTCGGCGGCCCGACCAGGGCCGTGGCGGGCACGTCGATCTGGTACTGCGCGCCCTGGAGCACCTCGACCGTGGCCGACTGGCTGGTGATGTCGGTGTGGTCGAGCGCCGAGGCCGTGAGCGTCACGTAACCGGGCGTGGTCAGGTACAGCGGCATCACCAGCTCGCCGCCCACCAGCGGCTGATCGTTGTTCAGCGGGTTGGTCGGGGTGAAGCTGTCGTCGTCGCTGGCGAGGTGGACGCGTTCGTCGACCGTCGCGACCAGGTTCCAGAACTGGTCGGTGGCGCGGATGCGCGCGTCGAACTGCAGGCTCGCCGTCTGCGGCGTCGGGCTGCCGACCTTGCCGTCGGATTCGGGGCCGCCGGGCTCGGCCGTCTCGCCGGGCAAGAGCAGCATCAACCGGTCGAACTCGCCGGCGGTGACGCTGACGGTCGAGGTGTCCGTGATGGTCGGCTCGATGAGGTCGCTGACCGTCAGATCGTGCGTCTCGGCCGCCTTGAAATAGAGATCGAAGACCCGCGAGCCGTCGATCTCCAGGGCCTGGTCGTTGGGCGAGATCATCTGGAAGTAGCCGCTGCTCGCGAAGTGGACCTGGGGCCGCGCCGGCACCTGGTTGAAGTTGGCATCGGTGGCGATGACGGTGGCCTGGACCGGGTCGCCGGCCTGCACCGGGACCGGCGTGCCGGCCTTGCCCGGCGCGATGCCCGGCGTGTGCGTCTCGCCCGGCAAGAGCACGATGAGATCGGCGTAGTCCTGCTCGTCGGCGAACACGTCGAAGGTGTTCGAGCTGTCGGTCAGGGCGTAGGTCTCCTCGCGCACGAACAGGCGCACGTCCTCGCCGGTGCGGGTGATCTGGATCGGCCCGCGCCAGGCGCCCTGGAAGGTGCCGCTGCCCATGCCGTCGCCGAGGTCGGCCACGGTCGGGGTCAGGATGCCCGTGCCGTGGTTGACGTAGAGGGTGACCTCCTCGGCGTAGTCGTTGATGTGGTTGCCGAAGATGTCACGGGCGATCAGGGTCACGTTGGGCAGCGAGCTGCCCGCGCGATGGTCGGGGATCGGATCGAGCACGTCGTTGGGCGTGGGATTCGAGCGGTTGTTGATGCCGATGTCGAAGTGGTCGATCACGCCCGCGCGCACCGGGATGGTGGCGTAGGCCGAGCGGCCGGTCAGCCGGTCGGTGACCTCGACGGTCTGCCGGTTCGGGTCGGCCAGGGTCACCAGGGCGACCTCGAAGTCGCCGAGATGGTCGTTGAGCTGCTGCGGGTTCGCGGGAAGGACCGCCGCGGCGTCGCTGCTGGTGAAGTCGATGTCCATGGGCAGCGCCGGCGAGGCGTCGCTCACGGGGTTCCAGTACTCGTCGGTGGCGAAGACGCGCACGTCGAAGGGCACGCCGGCGTCCTGGGTGCCGGGGTCGCCCTGCTTGCCGTCGTCCTCGATGCTGTCGAAGATGCCCGGCGCGAGGGTCTCGCCCGGAGCCTGGACGACCAGGCGCTGCCACGGCGCCGGCGAGACGGAGATCTCGTTGGAATCGTTGGGATCGAGACCACTGCTCTCCGCGCGCAGGACCTGCGAGTCCGAGGCCGTGCGCAGCACCACGCGGATGTCGGTGGGGTTGGAGATCTGCACGATGTTGGACGGATAGTCGGGCAGCTCGAAGTATCCGGTCGGGCAGCTCAGGCTCACGTTGCGGGTGCCGGGCGCCAGGTTGTTGTAGCGGTCGACCGGCCGCAGGGTGACCGGCTGGATCTCGTCGCCGGCGGTGACCGAGTTGGGCGGGTTGAGGTTGCCGCTGAAGTCGGGGTCGTTGAGGCCGGGCGTCCACTGCTGGCCCGGGAACGTCATCAGGATCTTCTCGCACGGGCCGGGGTTGACCTGGAAGGCGGGCGACTCGCCGACCACGCCGGAGTCGACGATGATGTAGGCGGAGAACCCGCGCTTGGTCACCTGCACGAGCGCGTCGAGCTGGCCGTTCACGAACGTGCTGTTGCTGGTGATGATGTAGTCGGCCGATTCGTCGGCCGCGCCGATCCGCGCGCGCAGGCTCACCTGGCCGTTGAGGTCCTCGAACACGTTGCCGTTGGCGTCACGGGCGATGATCCGGATGTTGAACGGGATCGTCGTCACCTGCGGATCGTTCGGGTCCCAGATGCCAGTGTCGAACTCGAAGTGGTCGAGCCCCTCGGGGTTGATGAACACGTCGCTGCGGCTGGTCGCGTTGATCGCGCCGCTGGCCGTGGCGGTCACGCGCGTGGTCCCCGACTCGATGAGCGTCAGGGTGTAGCCGGTCTCGGGGTTGTCGCCCATGCCGGCGGTCCCGGGCAGGACCACGCCGGGATCGGCATCGTCGCTGGTCCAGGCGATCGTCGGGTAGGGACCGGATTCGATGGGGTTCCAGCGCTGGTCGGTGGCGTAGACGCGGATGCCGCCGAAGTTCGCGCCGGAGGTCTGGCTGTTGGGCGTGCCGCTCTTGCCGGGGCTGACGCCCGGGGTGAGCGTCTCGCCGGGCAGGAGCAGGACGATGTCCGCCGGGGCGCCGGGCAACAACGGCGCGACCGTCGCCTGGCCCGAGGCCGGCTGCGCGTAGCCGTCGTAGACCACCGAGCCGTCGGCGTAGATGATGTTCTCGCGGGTCACCGGATCGGTGCCCCAGAAGGTGACGTCGCGCGTGACGGTACCGTCGGCGAACGACGTGCCGGCGACCGTGATCGACGGACCGGTCGAGAAGTGCCCGACCTCGGCGGTGAGCGTCACGTCGTCGCGGAAGTTGAGGACCGTCTCGCCGAACGTGTCGACCGCGGTCAGGGTCACCGGAACCGCCTGGTCGACGTACTTCGTCCCGGCCGGGACCTCGACGACGAACCGGTCGACCGGCGGGTAGCAATCGATCTCCACCTCGGCCGTGGGCACCGATCCGTCGTCGGCGTCGCTCACGCGCAGCCGCACCGGCCGCCCGGGCGCCAGGAACTCCACGCCGTCGAACTGCCGCTCGCCGTTCTGCAGGTACTGGCTCGACGGCAGGTTGGCCGCGACGTCCGGCGAGGCGAGCTCGGCATTGATGAAGTCGGCGGTGACGTCCGTGGTCCCGTCGGCGTTGACCGCACGCACGTAGACGCTGAACGGCTCGTTCACCGTGACCGCGGGCCGGCCGGCGACCAGATGCGGGTTCACCACGGTGATCTCGAGGTGGTCGAACGCAGCGGCCGTCGAGACCAGAAGGCTGGTCAGGGCGAAAATGATGATTGCTTTCGTCGACACCGTCGGACCTCTGGGGATTGCGTTTTGCAGTGCCCCGGTGGGGAGCGCGGGCGCATCCTGCGCGATCACCGGGCTGCCTTTGGGATTTCTGGCGACCATCCGGTCGCTGGCGATCCTCCACGCGGATCGGATCAAGAGCCGTGCCTAGCCGTAGCGTTTCTCATCATGCCCCCCGATTCCCCGGGCGATCTCAGGTTCTCAGCGTCAGCAGGTCCCTCTGGCGGGCCATCACGTACTGACGGATCACCTGCGTGGCGTGGCGGTCGGCCGCACCGGCGACGATGAACTCCAGGCCGACGTGCGTGGACTCGCGGCCGCGCCCGCTCGGCTCCCGCCGCAAGCGGCGCACCTCGGCGGTCACGGTGACCGGCTCGGCGAGCTCCTCGCCCTCGAGGCGCAGGCGCACCCGGGCATCGACCTTCAGCATGGGCGGCGTGTCGGTCTTCAGGACCACGCCGGCTCCGGCGAAGCTGAGGTCGGACACGAGGGCCTCGACGGCCGCCTCGGGCACCAGCGAGGTCAGCGCGCCGTCGAGCTCGAGCGACGTCTGCTCGTCGTCCTCGGGGTCGGGGGCCGGCACCAGGACCTCGAGGTGGGCCCGCAGGACCTCGTCGGGCGCGACCCGGAAGTAGCGGCGTCGCTGGTCCAGGCTCACCCGCCGGGGCAGGGCGATCTCCAGGGCGCTCAGGGGCTCGAGCCCGTCGAGGGACACCTCGACCTCGGCCTCGAGCCGGGTGCGGAAGTGGAACAGGCGGCCGACGGCGCCGAACGCGCCCTCGATCTCCAGGCCCGACCGCAGCTCGACGTCGGCCTCGCGCCGGTCGAGGTCGCAGGTCAGCTGCAGGTACGGGGCGCCGTCGTGCTTGACGCGCCGCAGGACCGCCGCGCTGGTGGGCTGGACGTCGCCGTCGCGGCTGGGGATCAGCAGCTCGAGGTCGTGCTCGCAACGGGCGAGGTAGGTGCAGAGGCGGTCGATCTCGCCCCGGTCCTCGATGCTCTCGATGCGGCCGACCTCGGCGGGCAGCAACTGCCCGGCCAGCGCCGACTCCCAGGTGTCGTCCCGCATGCTCTCGTACTCGCGACGGGAGGCGACATCGGTCATCAGATAGAGATTGCCCGCGGCGGTCTGGTGTCGCAGGATGAAGCTGCGCAGCCCGCGCAGCTCGCACGGCCCGGCGGCGGGATCGACCCGCTCCCAGGCCACGATCGGACGCTTGGCCGGTAGCGTGGCGAGCAGCTGGCCCTTGAGCGCCTCCATGAGATGCTCGTGGGCGCGCTCCTGCGCTTCGGCGTCGGCTCCGAGGGTCTGGGCGAGATTCTTGGCGATGCCGACGTAGATCTGGTGGACCGGGCTGTTGGCCACGGTCACGCGGGTCAGGTGGGGCAGCGCGAACGACCACTCGCGCATCTGCGTGACCTGGGTCCGCAGGGGGCGCTGCGAGGTGATCTCGTAGATCGCGCGGCTGCTCGCGGTCCCGATCGCCGCAAGGGTCTCCCGGATCATGGCGTCCACTCCTTCGGTGGGTGATTCGGCGGGACACCCTGGGATCGGCCAGCGAGTGGGTCACTTGATCGAAAGTCGGAGGCAGGCTCGATGATCCAGACCGGCACCGCCGCCCCCCTGGGCGCCGACGTGAGGCCTGACGGGGTCAACTTCTCGGTGTACGCGCGCCACGCCGAGCGCGTCGAACTGGTGCTCTTCGACGCCCCGGAGGCCCCCTCGCCGTCGGACGTGCTGCCCTTGCACCGGACCGCCGACTACTGGCACGGCCTGGTGCCCGGGCTGGCCGAGGGCCAGGTCTACGGATTCCGCGCCCACGGACCCTGGCGGCCGACCGAGGGCCACCGCTTCGACGGCGAGAAGCTGCTGCTGGACCCCTACGCGCGGGCGATCGTGGGCTACGAGCTGTACGATCGCGCCGCGGCGGCCGCTTCGGGCGACAACACGGCCTCGGCCCTGCGCGCGGTGGTCGCCCCGCCGGTCGAGCGCCGCATGCACGAGCGGGTCGCCCCACGCGGTCGCGAGCTGATCTACGAGCTGCACGTCGGCGGTTTCACGCGCGACCCCGCGAGCGGCGTCGCGCCGGAGCGCCGCGGCACGTACGCGGGCCTGGTCGAGAAGATCCCCTACCTGCGCGACCTGGGCGTGACCGCGGTCGAGCTGCTGCCGGTGCACGCGTTCGACCCTCAGGACGCCCCCCGTGGCCGGACCAATTACTGGGGCTACAGCACGCTGGGCTTCTTCGCCCCGCACCCGCTCTACAGCAGCGACCGCTCGCCGCTCGGACCGGTCCGCGAGTTCCGCGCCATGGTCGACGCCTTCCACGAGGCGGGCATCCGCGTGATCCTCGACGTGGTCTACAACCACACCGCCGAGGGCGGGGACGGCGGCCCCACGCTCTCGTTCCGCGGCCTGGCCAACCGGTCGTACTACATCCTGGAGCGGACCCGGCGCCATCACGCCAACTACTCCGGCTGCGGCAACACCTTCAACGGCAACCACCCGGTGGGCCTGCGCCTGATCGTCGAGTCGCTGCGCTACTGGGCCGGCGCCATGGGGGTCGACGGCTTCCGCTTCGACCTCGCGAGCATCCTGACCCGCGACGCGCGGGGCGAGCCGATGCTGCGCCCGCCGCTGTTGCTGGGCATCGAGACCGACCCGGAGCTGGCCGCGACCGAGCTGATCGCCGAGGCGTGGGACGCGGCCGGCCTCTACCAGGTGGGCATGTTCCCGGGCCAGCGCTTCGCCGAGTGGAACGGGCCGTACCGGGACGACGTGCGGCGGTTCCTGCGCGGCGACGATGCGACCATCGAGCGGCTGATGGCGCGGGTGATCGGCAGCCCGGACATCTTCGACGGTCCTCGCGACCGGCCATCGCGCAGCATCAACTTCGTGACCTGCCACGACGGGTTCACGCTCGCCGACCTGGTGACCTACAACCGGAAGCACAACGCGGCCAACGGGGAGGAGAACCGCGACGGCAGCGACCACAACCTGTCCTGGAACAGCGGCGTCGAGGGGCCGACGCGAGCGCCGCGGATCCGTGCGGTCCGACGGCGCCAGATGCGCAACGCCCTCGCCCTGCTCGTGCTCAGCCACGGCCGGCCCATGATCTGGATGGGCGACGAGGTCGCCCGCACCCAGAGCGGCAACAACAACGCCTACTGCCAGGACAACGAGCTGGGCTGGTTCCGCTGGCGCGACGTCGAGCGCCATGGCGACCTGCGGCGCTACCTCGAGATGCTGATGGAGTTCGCGAGCGGGGTCCCCCAGCTCGGCCGCGACCGCTTCTGGCGAGCGACGACGCACCTGAAGAAGGGCGACGTGAGCTGGCACGGCGTCGTCGCCGGCAAGCCCGACTGGTCGCCGAGCTCCCACTCGCTGGCCTGGACCATCGAGGGCGACCAGCACGAGGACCGTGTGCACGTCATGGTCAACGCGTGGTGGCGACCGCTCGAGTTCGAGCTGCCGTCGTTGCCGGTGAACCTGACCTGGACCCGGCTGATCGACACCGCCGCGCCGTCACCGGACGACATCACGACGAGGGCGGAGGCCCCGGAACTGACCTCCGCCCATCTCGAGCTCGCCTCGCACTCGCTGGTGGTGCTGGTGCCGCGCTGACGCGGCGTCAGGCCTGCTTCAGCTTGCGGGCCCGCTTCAGCAGCCGCACGGCGAGATCCTTCTGGTCGTCGAACTTGGCCGCCTGGACCAGATTCTGGATGGCCAGGCCCCGGTTGCCCATCTCGATGTGGCAGTAGCCGATCATCAGCAGCGGGCGGCCGTTCTCCGGGTCGAGCTCGGCCACCCGGGCGAAGGCCCGCGCCGACTCGGCGTACTCCTGGCGCATGTAGTGGATGTCGCCGAGCAGCGACCAGAGCCGCACGGTGGGATCGGTCTTAAGGCCCTCCTCGAGCGCCGCCAGCGCCTCGTCGAGGTCGTGCGCGGCGACGTACGCGGAGACCAGACGCTCGTAATCCTCGGCGCTGGTGTCGTCGCCGTCCATGGCCCGGCGGTAGCGGTCGCTGGCCAGGGCGGGCACCTCGACCACGTTGTAGAGGTCGCCGAGCGTGCGCTGCTCGCGCGGCGTCAGCTCGCGCAGGTAGCCCACGATGGTCAGGGAGACCGCCGCCTCGCGGTAGCGCTCGAACCCGACCTCGAACTGGTAGCGCAGGAACCAGGCCTCGTGGCTGTCGGGCTGGATCTGCAGGTAGTGCTCGAGCCGGTCCTCGGCCAGCCCGGGGCGCTCGAGGGTGATCGCGCACTGCGCGAGCTGCGCGTACCAGTCGTGGCGCGGCACGCCCCACTTGCCGCTG
The DNA here is from genome assembly GCA_014730255.1 of bacterium. Lineage (GTDB taxonomy): Bacteria > Krumholzibacteriota > Krumholzibacteriia > LZORAL124-64-63 > LZORAL124-64-63 > Glo-17. The sequence continues at coordinate 30,729 of WJIQ01000388.1, forward strand.
CAGAGCTCGTCGAGCAACGGCGCGGCGGTCTCGTGATCCTCGGCCAGCATGTAGCCCGCCGCCGCGAAGTAGAGGGTCTCCGGCTGCGGGTCGATCGCGGTACGGAACGCCTTGAGGAACGCGGCGCCGGAGCTGGCGTAGTTGCCCAGGTTGTACTCCACGTGCCCGAGGCCGAACCAGCCCGAGTCCAGACGGGGCTCCATCTCGACCGACCGCGTGTACTGCAGCTTGGCGTCCTCGTAGCGCCCCAGGGCGTCATGGCTGGCGCCCAGGTGGTAGCGCACCAGGAAGTGGTCGTGGTCCGGATGATCGCGCAGGTGCTCCTCCAGGGTGGCGATGGCATCGGCGTGCTCGCCCCGCTTGGCCTTGGTGATGGCCCGGAAGAGGACCTTGCGCGTCAGGCGCGGCACCTGCGACATGTCGCTGGGGTCGATGAACTGCTGCGAGACGCCGCCGGCGTCGACACTGCGGGCATCGGCGTCGTTGTCGGCGGCGATCGCCCCGGTGGCGACCATCAGCACGCCGGTGGCAAGGAGCATCCGGAAGAATCGGTTCATGGGTCTCGTCTCCTCGTCGGTTCCGTCCGTTCGCGTCAGTTCAGCCGGAAGTGCAGGGTCGTCGTGACCCAGGCGGTGACGGGCTCGCCCCCGACCTCGCCGGGCTTGAAGCGCCAGTTGGGGACCGCCCGGCGCACGGCCGTGTCGAACACGCCCTTGGGCTTGGCCTTGAGCACGTTGACCTGGCGGACCGAGCCGTCCTCGGACACCAGCACCTTCACGGCGACGTAGCCCTCGATCCCGCGCTCGCGGGCCTGATACGGGTACTCGGGGTTGACGCGCGAGACCACCTCGGGCGCCCGGTCGAGATCCACCGAGTCGAAGATGAAGCTGGTCTTGGCGGCCTCGCGCTCGACGCCGCCGACGTTGATCGACACGCCGATCGCCGGTCCGCCCATGTCGCCGAGTCCGGGCTGGACGAGGTCGGGCGCGAAGTCGGGCTTCTCCTGCGGCGGCGGCGGCTCGGGGTCCTTGATCTCCTCCTGCTCGGGCGGCTCGGGCGCCTTCAGGGAGACCAGGCTGACGCCGACCGGATCGGAGATGTCCTGGGGCGGCTCGCGCTCCTGCGACAGGATCGTGGTCGCACCCAGCAGCAGCAGGTTGACCACCGCCGCGAGCACGGCCAGCACCAGGTAGCGTCCGAGAGCGCGCACGCGCTACTCCTCTCCCTCGCGCTTGGCCGCGAGCGAGACGCTGCTCGCGCCGGCGAGGCGGCACTGATCCATGACCTTGACCACGTCCCCGGTCTCGCTGCCCTTGTCGGCGACGACGACCACGCCGGCCTCGGGATCCTCGGCGAGCGAGCGCTCGACCAGGCCCCGGACCGAGCGCACGTCGACCTCCTTGCCCTCCATGTAGACCTCGCCCTCGCTCGTGACGCCGATCATGATCGAGGCCTTCTCCTTGACCTCGGCCGTCGACGCGGTCGAGCGCGAGACCTCGATGCCCGATTCCTTGACGAAGCTCGTGGTCACCACGAAGAAGATCAGCAGCAGGAAGACCATGTCGATCAGGGGCGACATGTTGACGTCGACGTTGTCATTGCCGCCGCGAATGGTGCCTCGGACGTTGATCATCGGATCTCTCCCGTCAGGACCGGGCGCTCAACGCCGGATCCTGGTGCTTGAGGGTGCGATCGAGAAGATGCGAGAACTCGTCGAGCCGGAGCTCCATGCGGCGCGCGCGTCGCAGCAGCGCGCCGGAGACGAGCATGCCCGGGATCGCGACCAGCAGGCCGGCCTGCGTGGTCACCAGCGCGACCGAGATGCCACCGGCCATGGCCTTGGCGTTGCCGGTGCCGAACATCGCGATCACCTCGAAGGTCTCCATCATGCCGAGGACCGTGCCCAGCAGCCCGAGCAGCGGGGCGATGGCGGCCAGGATGGCGATCATCGCCAGGTGCTGCCGGATCTTCGGACGCAGCGCCAGGGTGTGCTGGTGCAGGATGCTGCGGTCGAGCTCGGCGTCCCGGCTCCGCTCGTTCAGGAAACGGTTGAGCAGCATCCGCCGCAACCCCGAACCCGAGGTGTCGACGTCCTGGTCCTCGAGCGCCTTGACCGCGCTCATCGCATCGATGTCGCCCGTGGTGAAGGCGGCGTACTGGGCGAATCGGTCCAGGACGAGCACCCACATCCACAGCGAGGCGGCGCCGAGCGGGATCATCACCCAGCCGCCCTGCTTGAGGTACTCCCAGGATTCCCAGACCAGATCGGACATCAGGCCTCTCCCTGCGCCTGGCTCGCGACCTGCTGCTTCTGGAAGATGTTGGCCAGCTGCACCGCGCGCTCCTCCATGTCGCCGATGATCGCGTGGACCCGGCGGTTGAGGAACGTGTGCAGGAGCATGATCGGGATCGCCACCGCCAGGCCCAGCATGGTGGTCACGAGCGCCTCGGAGATGCCGCCGGACATCAGCTTGGGATCGCCGGTGCCGTAGAGGGTGATCACGCGGAAGGTCTCGATCATGCCCGTGACCGTACCCAGCAGCCCGAGCAGGGGCGCCACGGCACCGAGCACCGCGAGCACGGCCATGCCGCGCTCGACCTTGGGCAACTGGCTGAGGATCGCCTCCTGCAGCACGCTCTCCTGGGTCTCGCGGTCGAGCCGGCGCACGCCCAGGCCGGCGGCGAGCACGTGGATCACCGGGGTCCGCTTGCGGGCGACCAGCTCCTCGCAGCCCTCCCAGTCGCCCTGCTCGGCCAGCTCGTTCATGCGGCCCATGAGCTTGGACGTGTTGCCGGCGACCGTGTTCAGATAGATCGCCTTGTAGATCACGATCAGCAGGGCGACGGTGGCCAGGGCGAGGATCGGCCACACCAGCGGGCCGCCGGCCTCGATCTGCTCCCAGAGCGTGGTCTGATGGCTCACCTGGCGCAGGGCGCCGCCGGCGGAGATGTCGATGGGCACGCGCGCGCCCTCGCCGGCGAAGTAGTCCTCGAGGTCGCCGGCCAGGCCGCCCTTGGGCAGGTTCGCCAGGGCCACCAGGCGACGGCCCTCGGGCGAGTAGTTCAGGAAGCCGGTCTCGTCGGCCGTCTGGTAGGCCGCGGTGAACTTGCCCAGGTTCAGGATCGTGCCCTGGGTCTCCTGGCCGTCACGGCCGACGAACTGGCCCTGGTGCAGGCGGACCTGCCCGGAGAGCTGGATCTCGTCCAGCAGCACGGCCGTCAGGCCGGTGATGTCCTCGATGTCCGGGAAATAGCCCGGCTGCAGCAGCGGCCGGACCTGGCCCAGGCGCCCGGGGTCCTCGGCGGTGAACGGCGACTGGTGCAGCAGCGTCTCGACGTTCTTGGCCGCCAGGCGGACGTTGCCCGAGATCTCCTTGAAGTCGAGCTCGCTCTGCTCCCAGCGGTCGGCGAGCTTCAGCCGCAGCTCCTCCTGGGACTCCATGTGGACCTGCAGCGAATCGAGCGTGGCCTCGAGGCGGGCCTGCCGGGTCTCCAGACGCGTGACCTCGGCGGTGAGCTTGCCGCGGTCCTGCAGGATCTCCTGCTCGGCCTCGCGGGCGAGGCGCTCCTGGCGAGCGCGCTCCTCGGCGGCCTTGCGCGCGGCCTCGCGCACGTCCTGCGCGCCGGCCACGCTCACGGACACCAGGAGGATCATGATGATGATGGCTAGGCGCTTCACGGCTCGATCCTCCCCAGGGGCAGGGAAAGCAGCTGCACCGGACGCATGCGGGTGGCCATCTCCATGGCCCGCTCGATGGTCCGCGACTCGCTCGACGGCATCGCGACGTAGTCGCCGGAGACGGGGTCCCAGGTGCCGACCTGGGTGCCGTCCGGCGTGACCCAGAACATGGCCAGGCGACCGACCCGCAGCATGTCGACGAACTTCTCCTGGCCGTCGATGGCGATCTTCTCCTGGGTGACCTCCACCGACTCGCCGTACTGGGCCTCGACCAGCATCGCCTCGAGCAGGCGGCGCAGCTTCTCGGCCGACGCCACCTCGGGCTTGGCGAGCTCGGTGCGGACCTTGTCCAGCCGCTGCGCGCGCTCCTCGGCCAGGAACGGCATGTCCGCCGCGACGACGTCCTCGAAGCGGCGCAGCACCGCGACCATCGAATCCTGGATCACCGCCTGCAGGCGTCCGGACTCAGCGAGGCGACGCTCGAGCTCGGCGACCCGGTCGTCGAGGGCCTGGGCACGCTGGGTCTCGACCGCGATCCGCTCCTCGAGCCAGCCGACGGTCGATCTGGCGACGCGGTAGCGGTTCTCGAGTTCGGCGCGCTGATCGGCCCACTCGTCCTTCTTCTCCTGCGTCTCCTCGGCGATGTCGATGGTCTCGTCCACCGTCCCGGAGAGATCGTCGGCCGTCTGGGCGGCCGCCGGCATGGCGAACAGCACGGCGAGCAACGTCGCCGCGGCCAGGTATCGTGACATGAACGGTTCCCTTCGCGTGCAGGTGATATCGCGCGACCGATAAGCTACTGGAGGTCCGTAAGGAGCCGGTTACCGGCATGTTAAATTTGGTTTAAGGGACTGTTGGCGCCGCCCGTGGAAAGGGCCCCGCACCCTGAGGTTCGGGGCCCCGTAACCATCGCGGCGCGAAGGTTTTACTTCACCAGCTGCATCTTCTGGACGGCATCGAAACCGTCGCCCTGCAGACGGGCGAAATAGGTGCCGCTCGACAGGCCGGCGCCATCGAAGTCGATGGAGAACTGGCCGGCGGGCAGGTCACCCTCGTGCAGCTCGGCGACCACGCGACCGGCGACGTCGAAGACCTTCAGGCTGACGTTTCCGGCGCGGGGCAGGTTGAACTGCACCTTCGTGGTCGGGTTGAACGGGTTCGGGTAGTTGCGCACCGTGGCGTTGGCCAGGGGCAGCTCACCGAGGTCCTCGACGGCCACGAAGTAGGTGGTGTTCTGGGGATCGAAGTTGGTCCAGCCAGCGGTCCACTGCTGATCCATGGCCACGCCGGGCGCGAAGGCGCCGCGGTAGTTGGCCGTGGTGTCGAAGCTGTAGCGACCGGCGACGTCGGCGAGGTAGTCGTTGCTGAAGTCGGCGGTGCCGTCCAGCTCGCTGAACGCCTGGGGCTGGGGCTGGGGGTTGGTCAGGTCGGACATGTCGGTCAGACCGACGGTGCTCGGCAGGCGCTGATCGATGCCGTTGTTGTTGAACGCCGTGGTGCCGAGCCAGTCCTCGATCGTCGGGAAACGATCGGTGTCGTGAGCCGAGCCGTCGGGGTAGCCATCGTACATGGCGGTGAAGCTCGAGTTCTGGATGCGCAGGTCGCCGTCCAGGGCGGCCTGGATCGATCCGTCACGCAGCGACCAGCCGCGCACGAAGCCGACCAGCACCGAGTTGAAGATCGAGCTGCGGGTGTTCTCGCGCAGGACGCCCATGTTGCGGTGCGTGTTGCCCGGGGGCAGGTTGCCGACCAGGGCGTCGATGCGCTCGGGACCGACCATGGTGATGTTGCTGTAGATGGGCTGCGAGAAGGGCTCGGCCTCGTCCTTGGAGTCGTTCTCCAGGCCGTTGGCCGAACCGGCGGCGTCGAAGATGTCGGGGTACTTCATCGCGAACAGGAACTGCAGGCGACCGCGGAAACCCTCGTCGACGTCGAAATCGTCGTCGAGGCCACCGAGGGCGACCAGGTGATGGCCGTCGACGTTGCCGCCGAACCACTCGTAGCTGTCGTCGTTCGCGAAGCTGACCTGCACGTGGTGCAGCTCGGTGCCGTGGCCCAGGCCGCCCATGGTCAGGCCGTTGATCTCGTTGCCTTCCTCGAAGCGGTAGCCGGGGAACTCGAGGCGCAGGTACTTGATGACGCCGCTGCTGTCGTCAGCGATGTCGCCACCGTACTGGCCCTCGATGATGCCACCCTCGATGTCGGTGCCGGCGGGATCCACGTTCAGCGGAGCCCGACCCAGGACCACGAGGCCACCCCAGTCGCCGTTCGAGCGCATGCCCGGCTCCATGGCCGAGGTCATGACCACGGGCTCCTCGGGGGTGCCGTTGACGAAGATCTGGCCACCCTGCTTGATGACGATGGTGCCGGCGGGCTCGCCGACGATGCGCGTGCCGGCCGGGATGGTCAGCGTGGCGCCGTCCTCGAAGTAGACCTGGCCGCGAAGCGTGTACAGGGTATCGGGGCTGAGGGTGCGATCGGCGTTGAAGTAGTACGGCTGGAGCTCCGGGCCGTCGGTCGGGCCGAGGGTGGCCTGGCCGACGAAGAAGCCCGCGTCCTCGGCAGGACCGGCGTGGACCAGACCCGCAGCCAGGACGAGGCTGAACAGTAGCATCGCCTTCTTCATGAGTTGAACTCCTCCTCTTTGGGATCGGCGAGCTTGGACGGCCCCCGCGGAACCGCGGTGACCGTCAAGAACCTTCTCACTGGATGGACCGCAGCGAATGCGCTTCCCGAGTGTCAAGTGAATGGATCCCTTTCGGGTGGGAAGCAGGATGCTCACGTGCTCACACGCACACCGCAGGTCAACCGTCGAAAAGGCCGGCCCCAGCGGGCGGCATGCCGCCCCTGAAGACCCAGCCGGCTGGTCATCACCAGCACGATCGGGCGCCAGTATAGGAGCGGGTTGTTACCAGGCAGCGAGGACGATGTATGTTTTGCGTTAAAACGATGACATTACGTCAACTATACGAACATCACGCATCAAACGACCCGTCGGCTGCGGTACATCGCATGGAGAAGGCGACGTTTCTGCAATTTCAAGGCTCGAATCGGGATTTGATCGATCAGAATTTCCAGCTCAGGGACAACTTGTACGAGGTCCCGTCGGTCCGGCGGCCGTACTCGCGCGAGCGCGGATCGCGCACGCCCTGGCTCTGATCGATGTCCCAGCGCCACCGGGTGTCGGCGGCCAGGATGTTCTTGGCGGTGAACTTGAGCTTGCCGCCGCCGGGCACCTTCTGGGTGATCGCGGCGTCGAGCAGGTTGCGCGGTTCCTCGTAGACGTTGAACTGCGGCACGGCCTTGAGGCGGTCGAGGCGACGGCCCAGCTTGTTGAAGAGCAGGTTCACCGACGTGCCGAGGTTCACGTCCTCCCACTGCAGGCTGAGATTGATCACGTACGGCGACTGCCCCTGCACCTGGCGGGACCCGAGGATCGTGTCCGCCGACTGGCCCTCGTCCTCGGGGTTGACGGCGACCGGGAAGTCGACCGTCGACCAGATGCGCGTGTAGTTGGCCTGGACGGTGATGTCGGAGAACTCCTCGCCGAGGAAGTCGAGCTTCTTGCGCAGCTCGAGCTCGAAGCCATAGTTCTCGCCGTCGGAGTTGAAGAACGACAGCTCGTCGACGTAGGCGCTGGACTCGGTCAGGCGCGACTCGATGGCGTCGCGCATGTCCTTGTAGAAGAAGCTGAGCGCCAGGACCTCGCCGTACTCCGGGAAGTGCTCGACGCGCAGGTCGTAGTTGGAGATGCGCGCCCGCCTGAGGTCGGGGTTGCCGCGCACGGTGTAGTCGTTCATCAGGTCGATCGAGCTGACGTCGGCGAGCTCGCGCAGGTCGGGGTAGTTCACCGAGCCGAAGTACGCCAGGCGGACGTTCGTGTCCTCGTCGTAGAAGTAGATCAGGTTGACCGACGGGATCACGTCGGTGGTCGACGAGCGCGACGGGATGATCGTGTTGGTCACCTTGTCGAACGCGTCGACGGCATACTGCGTGTTCTCGATCCGCACGCCGCCGGAGAGGCGGAACTCCTCGAGCGCCACGTCGAACGGCGTGTCGACCATGACGTAGTACGCGTTCGAGACGTGGCTGCCGATGTAGGTGCTCTCGAACTGGTCCTGGTAGCGCAGCGTGAGCAGCCCCTCCTTGAGGTTCTCGGGGGCGAAGATCTGCTCGGGCGGCAGCAGGACGGTGCCGCCGGCGCTGTTGTCGGCCTCGGGCCAGTCGTACTTGTACGGCCGGTGGTCGACCAGGCGCTCGCGATGGCTGAGCGCGAGGCCCGCCTTGAGCGTGGTCGGCCGGTCGACGTCGCCCACGCGCCACGTCAGGTCGGTGTCGACCCCCCGGCGGAACTCGTCGATGTACAGCCAGTGGCGGCGGTTGGTGAGCATGCGCGGCTCGTCCTGCTCGGCATTGTAGTCGAGCCAGCGCAGGTCGGGCTCCTTGGCCGTGTTCTCGTTGTAGAACATCTGCCAGTCGAGCGTCACGTCGCCCAGCGGCAGGGCATGCGAGCCGCCGAAGCTGCTGGTCAGCTGGCTCTTCTCCTCCCACTCGAGGACGCGGCGATAGATCAGCTGGTTCTTGAACTTGTATCCGACCAGGAAGTTCTCCTCGGCCGTGTGGCCGAACAGGTTCTTGAAGGAGAACGTCTGCCGTTCGGCCAGCTTGAGGTTGAGGTTCAGGAGCGCCCCCATGCGCGAGCTGGTCTCGTAGTTCCGGTAGTCGAGCCAGTCGGAGGACGTGTACTGGCCACCGATCTCCTCGAGGTAGCTCTTGCTCTCGTCGTGGATGTCCCGGCCATTGCCGAACGTCACCGCGCCGATCAGGCCGATCTCGCGGCCGGCGAGCCCGAACTTGTTGCCATGGGAGACGGAGAACGAGCTGCCCAGCGGGGCGGTGGACGTCTCGGTGGCGTAGCGGTTCGGCAGGGCGCGGGCGACCTCGTCCGCATAGGCGTACGCCTCACCATCGAAGGGCTGACGGCCGGCGTCGAGCACGATGCCGGGCAGGTCGCGGCCACCATCGTCGAAACCCCAGAAATCGCGGTCGCCGCTGTAGGCGTCGCTGAGGAACAGCTCGCCGGTGACGTCCTGATCCCAGCCGGCGCCGACCGAGACGCTGGTCGTGGCCCGGTCGGGGAACTCCTTGGTGTTGATCTCGACCAGGCCGCCGGTCAGATCGCCGGGCATGTCGGGCGTGGGCGTCTTGACCACCTTGAGGCTGGCGAGCAGGCCGGCGGGGATCATCTCGAAGTTGAAGCTCTTGCGATCGAGGTCCGGGTCGACCGAGGTGACGACCGTCCCGTCGACGATGGTCACGTTGTACCGGTCGGGCATGCCGCGCACGTTGATGTACTGGCCCCCGCGCACGGTCACGCCGGTCACGCGCTTCATGGCGTCGCCGGCCTGGCCGTCGGGCGAGCGGGAGATCTGCGCGGCGGAGATGGCGTCGCCGACCACGGCGGCGTTCTTGCGGTCGGCGAGCACCGCACTCTCGGTCGAGAGCACGCGCGTGGCGGTGATCATCACGTCGTCGATCTCGTCGGCGCGGAAGCTCTCGAGCTGGATGTCGAGGGTGCGGGTGCCGCTGGCCGGCACCTCGACCTCGGGCACGACCCTGGTGTTGTAGCCGAGGTAGGAGACGCGGACGTTGTACTGGCCGGCGGCGAGGTCGGCGAAGGAGTAGTAGCCCTCGAGGTCGGTCTGCGTCGCGAGGCCGGTGCCGATCAGGAGCACGTCGGCGGCGATGAGCTCCTCACCCGAGTCCTTGTCGACGATGCGCCCCTGGAGGGTCCCCGCCGTCGCCGTCGCCGCGAGCGCAAGGACGCACAGGGCGACCGTTCCATACCGACCCAGCATGCACCAGCCTCCGTGTCCACGCCATTCGGCGGCCTCGACCGGAGGCCGCTGATTCCGGTCGCGTGCACGGTATCGGCGAAGTGTCAGCGTTCTGTAAAAACGGCGTTACCTTCGGATGAAACCAGCGTTTCTCAGCCGCCGAACGCGATGCCTCCGCGCACGACGAGGTAGCTCCAGTCGAAGGTGGTGTCGGTGGCCCCGTCCCCCAGCGGCAACTCCCTGTTATCGACCGGGTTGTAGGTCCAGAGCACGCTCAGCTCCATGGGCCCGAGGGCCACGCCGCCACCGGCACCGAGCGCCAGGTTGTTCGACGAGGTCTCGTAGATGCCGTCGCCCTCGACCCAGTCCTCGTACCGGTTGCTGGCCAGCGCCACGCCGACGGTCAGGTAGGGGCGCACGCGGCTACGCCGCGGCGCGAAGAACTGCTGGATGTCCACCCCGATCCGCCAGGTCTCGGTGCGCACGCTGTAGGCGGCCTCGCCGAACTCGTCGACGAACACGTCGTCCCAGTCGCCGAAATCGGCGTAATGGACCACCGGGCCCACCGCCGTGCGGGACGAGACGTAGTAGCGCAGGCGCCCGCCGACCTCGAAGCCGGTGCCGGCGCCGAGCCCCTTCTCGGTGCCCACGAAGTCGTCGCCGAGGTCGCCGCCCGGCAGGGCGGCCGCCCCCTCGAACACCAGTTGCAGGGGCGCCGGCCTCGGCGCAGGCGCCCGCCGGAAGCCTCGCTGCGCCAGCGCCGGCGCGGCCACCAGGACGACCAGGAGCACGATGATCACGGTGCGCGATGTCATGATGGAACTCCCTTGTTCGCGCCGGCCGTTCGACCACGGGCGGCACGCGGGACCTTGCACGACCGGTGCCACCCGTCGCAAGGGCCGGAATCGTCCCGGAACGGCGTCGAGGACCGTCATCCGCGGTCCTGAGAGCGTCGTCGTGTCCACTCCGTGTCCCACGGTGTGGACAGCGTGGCCCAGCAGGGACACGCTACGATCCCGGCGAGCGGCCCCGGTCCAGCAGCTCACGGACCCGCGACAGCAGGTCCACCGCCCGGTAGGGCTTGCTCAGGAGGCGCGCGTCCATCTCCAGCATGTACTCGGACTCGAGGAGGTCGGCGCTGTAGCTGCTACAGAAGAGGACGGGCACGCCGGGGCGCAGCTCGCATATGTTGTCGTAGAGGAGGCGCCCGTCCATGCGCGGCATCACGACGTCGAGCACCAGGGCCTGGATCTCGGTCGCGTGGGCCATGAACAGTTCCATGGCGTCCTCGCCGTCGCGCGCGTCGAGCACCTCGTAACCGGCCCGCTCGAGCATCTGGCGCGTCAGGCTGCGCACCATGTCGTCGTCCTCGACCAGCAGGAGCAGCTCGCCCCGGCCCTGGATGTAGCCGTCGGCGGCGACCGGCTGCTGCGGATCCTCGGCGGGCAGCTCGGGCACCGGCAGGAAGACGTGGAAGCTCGTGCCCACGTCGAGCTCGCTCTCGAAGTCGATGTAGCCCTGGTGCTGCTTGCAGATGTTGTAGGCCGTGGCCAGGCCCAGTCCGGTCCCCTGCCCGAACCCCTTGGTGGTGTAGAACGGCTCGTAGATCCGCTCGCGCGCGTCCGGCGGAATCCCGCACCCCTCGTCGCGGACGGTGATCTGCACGTACCGGCCCGGGCGGGCCCAGGGCCGCGTCGAGCAGAATTCCTGGCCGAGCTCCACCTCGGCGGTCCGCAGCTCGATCACGCCCTCGCCCGGCAACGCATCGCGCGCGTTCATCAACAGGTTGACCAGAACCTGCTCGATGTGACGCGGGTCGGCGTAGACGCGTGGCAGGTCGCGGGCCGTGGCCACGTCGACGGTCACGCCCTGGCCCAGGGTGCTCCGGCCGAGGGTGAGCGCGTTCTCGCACAGCAGGTTGACGTCGACCAGCTCGGG